>CAZAMA010000201.1:0-5093 GCA_964485645.1 uncultured Acidimicrobiaceae bacterium
GCTGGCTCTGTCCTACAGCGTGCTCGGGCTGGGATTCGGGCTGGTGAACGCGCCCATCACCAACACTGCCGTCAGCGGTATGCCCCCCGAACAGGCAGGTGTCGCATCGGCCATCGCCTCCACCTCGCGCCAGATCGGCAACGTCCTCGGGGTCGCCGTGATGGGGACTCTCGTTACCGGCACCGCCTTCGGCAGGGGCCACCTGGACGTTTTGGCCGCCACCCGGTTCACCGCAGCCACTCACAAGGCCTGGGCGGTGGCGATCGGCTGCGGCGTCGCGTGCGCGGTCACCGCCTTTGCCTGCACCGGTCGGCGGGGGTTTCTCGCGGCTGGCCGCATCTACCAGGACTCGCCCACGACGGGCACCACGGGCACCACGGGCACCCTCGGGAGATATCCCAGGTGACACGCGGCGCATGCGGAGACTACGTTGCGAGGAACCTGCCTCACAACCGGCCGTGAGTGCCAATGACACTGTCGGAACACCTGACATTCATGTTCACCGACATCGTCGGGTCGACCGCGCTCTTTTCCGCCGTCAGCCCCCAAGCCGCCGGACGTCTCCGCGCTCGCCACTTCCAGCTCTACGACGGAGTACTGGCCGCGACGGGCGGACGACTCGTGAAGAACCTCGGCGACGGCGCGATGGCGGTCTTCGGTGGCTGCTCCCACGCCATGGCGGCTGCCGAGCTGCTGCAGCAGCGCGTGCTCGCCGACGCAGCCTTCGACAGGAGGATCGAGGTGAGGATCGGCCTTAGCACCGGCGAGGTGACGAAAGAGGGCGACGATTACTTCGGTGACCCTGTAGTCGAGGCGGCTCGCCTCTGTCGCCTCGCCGATCCGGGTCAGATCCTCATGACCTCTAAGGTGCGCCTGATCGCAGGGCGTCATGCCTCGCAGCGCTTCGAGCAGCTCGAGGCGCTCCACCTGCGACACCGGCCCGGTGACTGTCATCGTACGCAGCTGGTGGCAGAAATCCTCGAGTTGGATATGGAGGACGCCGAGGCCGACGACATCTCCGGTCGCTCCCTCGGCGCGCAGGGTGACATAGAGCGTGCTCGTGTCGGGCCAAGCCTCGGTCACGGTTCCCGGCCTTACCAGCTTGAATCCGTCCATGTGGTACCGGGCACCGCAGACTGCTACGAGAGGAAGGTGGTAACGCATGTGCCGGACGTCATGGTCGAGCTCGTCGTCCGCGACGAGGAGCTCGAAGCTACCGCCCTCTACCGTCGTCGGTTCGGTTGAGATGTCCGGTATCACCACCGTGCCCATCGCGGTCATAGGTGTCGCAAGGGACGCCGTGACCGCTCCCAGGTCGTCGGTGGCGAGGGTCAGGACGAACGTGATCGATCTCGCGGCCTTCGCCCCGGACCCTTCCCCCTCCTCGTAGTCCTCGAGGTCAGCCGCAGGGCGGCTGGCCGGCGCCCAGAAGCCGGACATCTTCTCGGTGAACCTGAGCCCGGGCTTGGACGCTCGGGTGGCCGCTGGTTCGGGTGAAGGTGCGGCCCCGCCATCGAGGTCGTAGTCGATTTCCCAGCCCTTCACGGCTGCCAGGAGCGCTGTGCCGCGCTCGGCGATCGCCGAGATCGTGAGGAGCGGGTTGACGCCGAGCGGTCGCGGGATCATGGACCCGTCCCAGACGTACAGGCCGGGGTGCACGGCGCTGCCCGAGTCGCTCGCGTAGACGCGGCCGCGGTCGTCGACGACCCCTTCCTCCGCCCTGTCCGCCGTGACACAGCCGCCGAGGGGATGGACAGTGATGAGGTCGTGCTCGAGAAGCTTCGTCCAGATCGGGTTGTGCAGGAAGGCTCCACCGGCGTCCCTCGCGAGGACCGACAGGGAGCGGTTGGCCCCGGTGTAATAGGACGATTCCCCGCAGCCCGGTTAGCTGACCTTCGCCTTCTCACCGTCGAGCACGATCCGGCCGCGGTCATCGTCGTCGCCCATCACGAGGAACGTCTGGAGGTGCTCGAGCTCTCCCCGCCGGCCGCGGGTGAGGAGGCTCTCGAGCATCGCTGCCGGGCCATCCCCGATCCGGCCGCGCAGGAGAGCGCGCAGCGTTTGCGGGGCGAGCTGGCCAGGCAGCAGGCGTGCCAACGCGCCCGGCACGACAGCGTCCTCGATGATGATCGACGAGCCGTGCCCGGCTCCGTCGGGATGCTCGATGACCGACGTGATACATGGCCCGGCCGGGTGCCCTGGGTCGTGGGCATGGGGCCCGCACCCCACGCTGTTCACCTGCAGGTGAGGTCTGAGCGCGAATCCGAGGATGTCGCCGTTGCCGGTGAAACCATCGCCAAGTCTGCGAGAGAGCGCGGGACCGTTCACCGCGGAGCGGAGCAAGATGGCGGTCGTCCCGAGCGTGCCGGCTGCCAGCACGACGATCTCGGCGGTGATCGTGAGTGGAGGGGCCTCGTAACCCTCCCGGCCGATCCCGAGCGGCCGGGCGTGGACCACCCAGCCGTCGTCTGCAAGCTCGACAGACGACACCTCCATCTCGGTGAAGACCTTGGCACCGTGAGCCACTGCTTCGGGCAGGTAGTTCATGAGGAGCGTGTTCTTGGCGCCGACGTTGCAGCCTGTAACGCAGTCTCCGCACCCGTTGCACGCCTCCTGGAGGATCCCGACTGCGTTAGCCTCTGCCCGGAAAGTGACGTTGATCGGCGTCAGCCGGACTCGGAGAGATCCTGCGACGCCGCGGAGGGCATCCACCTTGTCGAGGGGCGGGTACGACTCCGGATAGGTGACCGGTTGCAGGATCTCGGCGGCCCGGCGGTAGGCGGCATCTAGGCCTTCGTGATCGTCCCGCAGCGCCCGTGGCCATCGGGGATCGCCTAGCACCGAGGCGTCGGGCCGCAAAGAGACGTTGGCGTTGATGAGAGAGGTACCGCCGAGTCCGCATCCCGACAGGACGTTGATCTCGCCGTTGGCATGGAAGTTGAACAGTGCCCGCGCGTCGCCTAGGTGCTCTTTGCCCGTGACGCATTGCAGATGGGCGAGAGCGGCCGTCGCGGTGCGGGGGTACTCGCCCGGGTGCAGCTCCCGGCCCTTCTCGAACAGCACGACCGCGCGCCCCGCGCGGGCGAGCCTGGGGGCGGCAATGCTGCCGCCGTAGCCGCGAGGCGTTCCGAGAGCTCGCGGCTCCGATCGATCACGGCAGCCGAGAGGGACTGCCCGAGAGACAGCCAGGGGTCGCGAGCCGGATCGACCAGAGCACCCCGCTCTGCCGCGGGGCCGAGCGTCGTGTCAGGCCGGTGCCGCTCCCGGTGCAGCCGCGAGACCCCTTCGGTTCGGAGAGCCGTCGATGCGAGCCAGGCTTCGAGCACGCCACGCGGCCCAGGATGGCGTTTTGCGATGAACCGTTTGATGGCGAGGATCTCCGTCTCCATCGCCTCCGCACTCTGCATCGACTCATAGAGATTGCGAACGATGCCCGTGACATCCCCAGAGTCGCCCATCGAGGACCAGAAGAAGTCGATCCAGCTGCCATTGTCCGCCTCGAGCTGCCAGGCTTGAGGGAGATCCTCGGGGCGTTGCAGGGCGAAGGCGAGCCGCGCTCCACATGGGTGCCGTCGGCCGCGACGGAGGTGAGCACGCTGTTGAGGGCGCCGAGATGCAGATCCGAGACGCACACCCATCGGAGCCGAGTCCCCACCGGTGTTGTATATCAGCTCGTGGCAGGCCCTGTCGGCGCCGCCGCGCCTGATGATCTTGTCTCGAGCTGGCGCCGCTCACGGCCAGCCGGGGGCGAGCCCGCGCACACGAGCTGTGAGGAAACCGACTCGCGCCGCGATACGGGCGCCCTCATGCGGCGATCGGTGGCAGGCGCGCACTGGCACCTGTCGCGAGCTCGACGGCGTGGGCAAGCTGCAGCATCTCGACGTCACCGGCGGGTCGCCCGACGAGTTGCATACCGACCGGAAGTCCCTTTGCGGTGAAGCCGCACGGCACCGAGATCGCCGGAAGGCCGGTCGCACTGATCAGGTAGCACGAGCGCATCCAGTCGAGGTAGGTCGTTTGCGTCTCCCCCTCGATCTCTGTCACCCACCGTTCTGTTGCCGGAAACGGGGGAACCTGGCTCACCGGCATGGCAACTGCATCGACTGTCGCCATGAAGGCTCTCGTCCTCTCGTAAAGGGAGGTGCGCGTTTCGAAGGCGGCCGAGATCTGCGTGCCGGTAAGGGAGAGACCCTGCTCGATGTTCCACGCGACGTCGTCGTTGAGGTCAGTCCGGCGGGTCCGGTACTCATCGCCGAGCGCGGCAGCAAAGCTCCAGGCCCGGAGCACGAGGAAGGCCTCCTCCGCGCCGGACAGGTCAGGCTCGGTATCGACCAGCTCGAGGCCGAGCGCCTCGAGAGCGGGCCTGCCGGCGCTCTCGAGCACCTCTACCACTTGTCGATCTACCCTCAGCCCAAAAGGCACCGGACACCATGCCACGCGGCGACCGCGCGTGTCCGCGTCGAGGGATCCCACCATGTCAGACCGACTTACGGGCCAAGCGATCGGACTGCGGTCATCGTAACCAGACAGCACCGAGAGCAACAGAGCGACGTCCGCGACCGATCTGGCCATCGGCCCATCGACTCCCAGCGAGAACCAGCCATCCCTGGCCGGCCACGACGGCACCAGCCCGGCGCTCGGCCGCATACCGACGATATTGCAGAAGCTGGCCGGGTTCCGCAACGATCCGCCCATGTCAGAGCCATCCGCCAGTGGCACCATGCGAGCCGCCAGCGCAGCCGCGGCACCCCCACTGCTCCCGCCCGCGGACCGCTCGATGTCCCACGGGTTACGCGTGACTCCGAACACCTGGTTGTAGGTGTGGCACCCCGCGCCGAACTCAGGCGTGTTGGTCTTACCGAGAAGAACCGCTCCCGCCTCGCGGGTTCGCTGCACTAAGAGCGCGTCGGTCGTCGGCACATGGTCCGCGTAGATCGGCGAGCCGTAAGTGGTGCGGATCCCAGCCGTGTCCTGGAGATCCTTGTGAGCAAAAGGGACTCCATGAAGGGGCCCGAGTGGGCCGGATCGCATGATCGCCTGATCTGCCGCCGCTGCGCTGAGCAGGGCCCGCTCTGCAGTGAGGGTGACGATGG
>CAZAMA010000202.1:0-5092 GCA_964485645.1 uncultured Acidimicrobiaceae bacterium
CGTCGGCCTCCGGATCGGAGCCCGAGAAGTCGAGTACGATCTTCTCAGGCGTCTTGGTCATGGTCATGCGCAGTGCATGCAAGCGCGGCGGACCCACGCCGTCGCACTCTATGAAGTCCTCCCAGTGGTACACGCCATCTGTTATCTTCGGCAGCAGCTCCGCTCGGATTACCCGGCTGCACTTCGCGATGATCTCATCGAACACTTCTTCGAGCTTCTCGATCCCATATCGTTCGGCGAGTTCGACGATCCGGCGCACTCCGATGAGTGCAGCGCCCCTCTCGGCGTCGAGATCTCCTATTAAGTGATCCGACAGTCGGGAATTGCGAGCGATCACGTCAAGGGTATCGGACCGCCTACCTCGCTCGTAGAGCTTAATAGGAGGGACAACAAGTCCCTCCTGCCACATGTCGACGGCGTGGACGGGCAGGCTCCCCGGAACCATGCCTCCGACATCGTCGTGGTGACCGAATACCTGGCTGAAACCAATCAGCCGGTCCTCCATGAAGATCGGGATCGTCGTGCACAAGTCCGGGACGTGGCCGACGCCCCCCGCACTGTTATACGGATCATTCCAGAAGAACACGTCCCCCGGAAAGATGTTCGCGGCCCCAAAGACTTCGAAGATCGGGTCCACTACCGCAGAGTAAGAACGGCCCGTCAGCTTGCGGCCGCGAGCGTCGAACAAAGCGACGCGATAATCGTGCTGATCCCGGATCATCGGTGACCGGGCCGTCCGCTCCACAGCGGACTCGATCTCCACCTCGGTCGAACGTACGGTCCCCTCGATCACCTCGTAGTCGATTGGGTTCAGCGTGGTGCGAGCGTCGATGCTCACGCTTGGCTCCTTTCGAGGAGCAGGTTGTAGGACTTGTCGCAGCGAGCGCGCCAATCCTCCGGCAGCACTACCGTCGACCCATACTCTTCGATGACCATCGGACCTTTAATCTCGCTGCCCGGCTGCAGCGTCGATCGGTCGATGACGGAACAGTCGACCCAGCCCTGCTGTCGCCAGTAGACAGGACGTAGTCGCCCGACTCCGTCAGGCGGGCTTCCGCCGGCAGACTTAGCAGGTTCGACAACGTTGATTGTCGGCCGGAGGATGCGCCCGACAGCCTGCACCCTAAGATTGACGAGTTCGACTTCCTGCTCACCCTCGTAGGAATAGCCAAACTCCTCGTTATGGGCACGGTGGAAGAGTCCCCACATCCGTTCGGCGCTCTCAGCGACCGACAACCCTTGCTCCATAAGGACACGGACCTCGTAGCTTTGTCCCTTATATCGCAGATCAGCGGCCAGCGCCGTCGCCATGTCAGCGGTGGCGACACCCTCTGACCGTAGTTCGTCATTGCCGATCGCCTGGAGCTCGGACCAGGCAGCGACAATCTCGTCGAGACTTGCACCCGACTCCCAGCGCAGGAACGTCCGTACCAGGTCTCGCCGGATGTCCGACACCTGCAGCCCGAGCGCCGAGAGGTTGCCCGGGTTCGGCGGCGACAAGATGGTGGTAGACCCAAAGAAGTCGGCCACGTCGGTCGCGAGCATGCCGCCGGCCCCACCGAAGGCGACCAGGCAGTACGTCGAGGGGTCGATTCCCTTGTTCACGGTGACGCGGCGTATACCGTGGACCTGATTGGCGGCCGCGATCTCAAGCACACCGGCGGCAGCTTCCTCCACCGTCAGGCCAAGCCTATCGCCAAGCTCCTCGAACGCGGCCTCCGCTAGATCGTGGCGCAGGGTGAGCTCACCACCGATGAGCGAGCGCGGCAACCTGCCAAGAACGAGCGCCGCGTCCGTCACTGTCGGTTCGGCTCCGCCGCGGCCATAGCTGATCGGTCCCGGCAGCGCTCCGGCGCTACGGGGGCCCACCTTCAAGAACCCCAACGGGTCCACCCAGGCGATCGAGCCGCCACCGGTCCCGACCGTCGCCATATCGATAATCGGTACCTTGACGGGGTAGCCCTCGATAACGGTCTCGCTCGTCAGCACCGGCAGCCCGTTGCGCACGACACACACGTCAGTCGAAGTGCCACCGACGTCGAAGGTGAGGATGTTCTCGATACCTGCTAGGCCGGCCATATGGATTGCACCGAGAACGCCGGCGGCGGGACCAGAGAAGAGCATGGTCACAGGTCGCTCTGCCGCTCGCCTTGCGGTGACGACGCCCCCGTTGGACTGCATGATCAAAAACGTGCAGTCCCCCTGGTCCTGCTGGATTCGTCGTTCCGCCTCGCGCAGGTACTTAGCGCAGTATGGCTTGACCATCACGTCGAGAAGCGTTGTCATCGCCCGCTCGTACTCGCGGTACTCGGGCAGCACGGTCGAGGAGAGGGACACACTGAGCTCAGGGAAGCGAGTCGCGGCGAGCTCACCGATTCGCCGCTCGTGCTCGCCGTTCGCGTAGGAGTGCAGCAAGCAGACGGCGACGCGATCGACGCCTCGAGCGCGGAGCCTCTCGAGCGCATCGTGCACGCTCTGCTCGTCCAGCGACTCAAGCTCCTCACCTCGGAAGTCGAGCCGACCGCCAACCTCCTCGACGAGGTGTAGCGGCACGAGGCGCTGCGGCTTGACCCAGAAGAACGAGTTTCCGTACCCGTCTGGAACCGACTGCCTCGCGATCTCGATGATGTGGCGAAAACCTCTAGTGACGAGAAGGCCGATGCCTTCGAACTCGTGCTCGACGACGGCATTGGTCGCCGTCGTCGTCCCGTGGATGACCATTCGGACGTCTTCAGTTGATCGCCCTGCACTCTGCAACACCTTGGCGATCCCCGTCTGCAGGGCGACACTCGGATCAGCTGGCGTCGATGACACCTTTATCGAGAAGGTACGACCGCCAGACTCATCGATCGCGACAACATCGGTGAACGTGCCGCCCGTGTCAATAGAAACCCGAAGGGCCACGCTATTCCCCCCCCATCTATCCGCCTAGCGGATATGCTCTCCTTATTCAGGCACCCTAACATCATGCGACCAGCGCGTCAAGGGCGCTTCGCACCGCAGAAGGGTTCTAAATGTCGACAAGTGCCCATAACATTCCGCCCGAAGCCGATCTCGAGCCAGCCGATGCCACTGCCCCTGGTGCGACCACGCTGCGCGGTCTGAACCGAGCCCTCGACGTGCTGCAGGCCCTCGCTCAGATGCCCATGCGTCCGATCGAGCTCTGCAAGCACCTCGGTCTGCCGTGGACCTCTGTCCACCGCCTCATCGCTCAGCTGGTCGCTCAGCGCTTCGTCGAAAAGGAACCAGAATCGGGTCGCTACCGGATAGGGCAGGCGTCCTGGCTGGTCGGCGGCGCGTACACAGTCCATCATCCGGTGCTCGACGTTGCCAGACCAAGCCTTGAGCTACTCGCATCGAACGTCGATGCAGTGGTGCAACTCTGTGAGCGCGCTGACCGCCTCGCCTTGACCCTTCTCTCGGTCCATCGCTCTGACTCCGAGAGCATTCTCAAGACAACCTATGGCTACCACTTCCCCCTTCATTGCGGGTCCAAGGGTCAGGTTCTACTGGCCTTCTCCGATAAAGATTTCATCGACTGGTACCTCACCAAGCCCCTCGAACAGCTCACACACGAGACGATCACCGATCCGGGCCGCCTGCGCGAAATACTCGCCGAGATTCGTGAGAACGGTTACGCGCGTACCGAGGCAGATGTCCAACTGTTCACCGGATCGCTTGCGGCGCCAGTCTTCGGACGCGACGGCCGGGCTGCCGCGTCGATCTGTGTGATCATGCGAAGATCCGTTCTCGCAAACGAAGGTGCCACTACTAGTGCCGTCGAGCACATTCTCGGCGTCGCTCGAAGTATCTCCGCAGCGCTTAGCTGGCGGCCCGGGGCCGATCAGATCTGGCAAGACGACGAGCCAGTGACGCACTCCTCTGGCGGATCCCGATGAAGCAACCTGACCCGCTTTGCTCCGACATGCAGTTCCCCGAAGGTCTCGATCCAAGGCCCGGTCCCCTAGAAGGGATAGTGGTTATCGACCTGAGCCGCGCAATGGCCGGGCCGTATGCGACGCTCATGTTGGCAGACGCCGGAGCTCTCGTCATCAAGGTCGAACAACCCGGCCAGGGTGACGACTCCCGCGGATGGGGACCGCCGTTTATCGGCCCGGACGGTGCTCTCGAGTCAACCTACTTCCTGTCAGTGAACCGCAACAAGTTGTCGATCGAACTCGACCTCCACAGCCCAGCTGGCCGGCTACGGCTAGAACAGCTCCTACAGCATGCTGATGTCCTCGTCGAGAACTTTCGGCCGGAGACGCGAGAACGACTAAACCTTGGAGATCACGCTCTCGAAGCGATCAATGCAAGACTAGTCGTGCTCTCCATCACTGGCTTCGGCGAAGGAGGACCCGACGGTCACCGAGCCGGCTATGACCAGATCCTTCAGGGCGAAGCCGGACTCATGAGCATCACTGGTCCGCCCGGAGGACCCCTTACGAAAGTTGGCGTGCCAATCTGCGACATCCTTGCAGGCATGTTCGGTGCCTTCGGTGTTATAGCTGCCTTACACGAGCGCGAGCGATCCGGCATGGGTCAGGTGGTTCGTACTTCATTGCTGGAGGCTGTACTCGCAGTCCACACCTACCAGGCAACGCGGTGGCTGGTAGCAGGAGAGATTCCGTGCTGCGAGGGCAACCGCCATCCCACAATCTCCCCATACGGTGCCTACGAGTGTGCAGATAGCTCCATCAATATCGCCGTTGGTTCCGAGAAGTTGTGGCGCGATTTCGCTCCCCTCGTCGGCATCGATCCATCAGATCCGCGTTTTGTTTCGAACACGCTGAGGCGCACGAACCAGGATGAACTAGACGGACTCATCGAGTCGAGATTACGGACGGCGCCAGCAGCAGATTGGATAGCGCTACTGAACAAGTCGGGTGTGCCCACCGGCAGAATTCGCACGCTAGACGAAGTCTATGAGTGGGACCAAGTTCATCATTTAGGGATGATAGATCGCGTGACTCATTCTCTCCTCGGTGAGGTGCTTCTTCCTGGACCTCCGTTGTCTTACTCACGTTCGGCCAGAGGTGTATCGCTACCTCCACCATTGCTCGGCCAGCACTCGGAGGTTATCGCTCAGTGG
>CAZAMA010000203.1:0-5058 GCA_964485645.1 uncultured Acidimicrobiaceae bacterium
GCAACCGGGGCGTCGTCGAGGGGGTCGTGCCCGGCAGGATGAGCGGTGACTGGTCCCCGCCGCGCCAGAGCGCTCCGACCACCTGAGCCATGAGCCGCAGGACACCCCGGGTGCGCTGGAAGCGCTCGAGAGTCGACCAGTCCTCATAGAGCCGGTCGAACAGCTCGGGGTGGATCGGATACGCAGCGCGAAGCCGTCGCTCGTACGCGGCCTCGCGGCACTCGGCGGGGAACTCTGCAGCCTGGGCTCGATACGACTCGGCGAAGGCCCGCGCCGTCGCATCTCGGTGCGCGAGGGCGGATGCGTCGATCGGCCGGAACAGGCGCCGCCTGACGATCTCGAAGCCTTCCTCGGCCGATGCGGGACGCCAGGAGGACTCGACCCGTCCGATCACGCTGCGCAGCCGGCGCAGCGCTTCCGCACCGCCGGGCCCGCCGAGCTCGATGCTCGACCCGCCGCTTCCCGGTCCGACACCGGTGGGCTCGGTCGACACCGAGGCAGGCAGGCTCACGACGAGCAGCGCCTGGTCGGTCGAGCGGGCCGCCTCGGTGAGTGCCTGGGCGAACGAGACGTGCGCCTCGAAGCTGCCACCGACGAGGCGTTCGTCAGTGGCGTAAAGCTGGCGAGCGTAGGCGACCCACTCGTCGATGAGCACCAGGCACGGGGCGCACGCCTGGAACAGGTCGGCTAGGGCGCCCCCGGGGCTCGTGCCAGTGCGGTCGGCCTCGGCGACGAGTTCGTAGCCGTCCTTGCCGGCGAGCTGCCACGCCAGCTCACCCCACAAGGTCGCGACCTCGGTCCCGTCAGGCTTGACCGACACCTGCCCGGGAGCGATCCGGGTGCCCACGAGCGCGGCCCGTCGCACCTCCGGGAAGGCGTCGGCTCCCGACGCGCGGACCAGTTCCTGGACTTCCTCAGGGAGATCGGCGAGCGCCACGCCCGAGCACAGGTGCCACAGGGCGATCAGCGTGTGGGTCTTGCCACCCCCGAAGGTGGTCTGCAGGTCGACCACCGGGACGCCACCAGTCCCCGCCAAGCGTCTGGTGGCCTCAGAGAGCAGCTGAGAGAGCCCCTCGGTCAGATACGTGCGGCGAAAGAACTCGACCGGGTCGGCATACTCCGCCCCGCCCGAGCCGGCTGCCACCTGGTGGAGATCCGCGGCGAACTCGGCCAGCCCATAGCGGCCCTGGGCGACGTCGTCATGGGGAACGATGACCTCCCGCCACGGGCGAAGCCCAGCCACTACGCCGCTCGCCGCCGCCAACGGAGCGGCAGCCTTGCGCGCGTCGGCTTCGTAGCGCAGCCGCATCAGTTCAGTCTTCGATCTGCCAACCGACTCGGCCTCTTTGGCGTCGACGGCGACGAGCACCCGCTCGATCGAATCGAGCGCCCGATAGGTGTCGTCCCCGTTGAACGCGTCGTTGTGGGCCCAGCGGTTCCGCACGTCGCGCAACTCGAAGACCAGGTTGCGGTCCGACCGGGTGAGCCGACTGAGGAACGAGGAGTCCCACGCCTCGGCCATCACCTTCAACAGGAACGCCGGGTCTCGAAGCGAAACGGGGGCCGAGCTGTGTGGGCCGGACTCGACGAAGCTCTCCAGCCAGCCCTCGCCGTGCACCGAACGCATTTGGCGGTCGACGAAGGGGTCGAGACCCTCGGCGAGCGCCTCGAAGGCCCGGCCAACGCGTTCGCGGTTACTGACCGCCATCTGTCTTCTCTTCCTCCAGGGCGCGGTGCGCTCGTGACGTGACCTGTCCGGCGAGCTCGACCGCGCGAGTGGCGTCGGTGGTGGTGGCCTCGTCGAGGTCGTCGGGATAGCGGCCTTCGATTGCCCAGCGGGTGAGCTCCTCGAGGTCCACTTCGAGGAGCAGGTCGGCGCGCTCTTCGGCGAGCATGCGGGCGAGGCGCAGCAGGTTGTGGGACCTCGGGGGGTCGACGTCCGCTGCGACGAGCAACGCCTTGATCGCCTTCTCCGCTGCCTGCTGCGCCAGCCCACAGGCCACCCTCGGCGCGACATCGGCATCTGCCGCGCTGTGCCCGGCGGCGACAAGGTCCTCGTCCGCCCAGCGCAGCCAGCACCGGGCGCTCTCCTCGGTGGGGCCGACCTCAGCCATGGACAGCGACCCCTTCACGAAGTGCCACCCGCACGACGCCGGGCGCCCGTGAGCGCCCCTCGAGCTCGCTGTCGTCGGTGACGACGAGGTCGACCGGCACCGGAAGATCGCGGAGCGCGCGAAGCATGGCCACCGCGGCGTCGTGGTGACGACCCTTGAGCTCCGGCAGGATCACGAGCAGGTCGATGTCTGACTCGCGCCCGTCATCACCCCGCGCCACTGAACCGAAGAGCACCACCCGCGATGGGTGGAATCGCTCGACCAGTCGGCGCACGACGTCGGGCACCCACTCGGCCAGCGTCCGGCCCTCGTAGGTGGCCTTGCCGTCGCGCACCTCGTAGGCGACCGAGCTCATCAGGTGAGCTCCGGCTGGACCGGCGCCGGCGACCCCGCGCGACGGGCGATCTCGGGCCACGAGGTGACCAGCGCGTTGAACCCCAGCGCGTCCTCCGCCCAACCGCGCCGCTCACAGATCGCATAGAGCCGGTAGGCGAGATCGCGGGCAACCTCCCCGATTCCACCGAGTCGGCGAACGAGGTCACCCGCCTTTGCCTCGCTGCCCTCGTCCCACAGCGCCCGCACTAGCTGCTGGGTCACTTCCCACACCGGCATCCGCGTATCAGTCGCCGGATCCCAGTCCGCGGCCAGCTCGACGCGGCGCAGCAGGCGCACCCGACCAGCTTTGGCAACGAGGATCCCCGCTTCCTCCAGCCCCTTCACCGACACGTTCATCGCCCGAGCCAGGCCTTCAGCGGGGTCGTAGCCGGCCTCGTCGAAGCCGTACTGCTCGAACCACTTGATCGCAAAGCGGGTATCGGCGTCGAACTCACCCTCCTGCTCCGCGAGCACCTCGTCGAGTACCTGGTTGATCAACCCAAGTGCACTACGTACCGGCATCGCCTCACCGGTCGGCTCAACCACCTTGGCGTGACGAGAGAACACCGCCATCCCCGGGCCGATTGCGGCCTGGGCCAAGTCGACCGGCGCGATGTTTCCCTGCTGCAGCTCACGCAGCGCCTTGGGCAGCTCAGCATGGAGGGCAGCGAGAAAACCCCGCCGGTCAGTGATGCCCGCCGTCTCGCTCCGGGGACGGCAGGCAAGAACGATCGAGGAGGCCAGCGCGTTACTCGCCTGGTTGCGCATCCGGTTACCGAGTTCGGTGCGAATCGGCCAGGTTGCGGTTACGGCGAAGCCAGCGCGAAGGAGCCCGGCGAGCATGGTCTCCCACCCAGTGGACGCAACGCCGCTGTCGTCATGTTCGGATTGCTTGAAGGCGTAGAAGACGGTGAGTGGATAGAGGGGATCGGACGACAGTCGGAGGTTGGCGAATGCGCGTTCGAAGCCCTCTTCGAACCGCCGCTCCGCGTCGTCTTGGTCGCCGCCGCTACGGAACGGGTCGGCAACGAGCTCGGCGGCCTTCGGCGTGAGCATCGTGGAGAACAGGTCTGGGTAAGTGGGTGCGAGCGAACGTCGGAGCCAGACGTAGAAGAAGTCGGAAAGGTCTGCATAGCCGATGTTGTCGTAGTAGGGGGGGTCCGTGGAGATCGCCAGCCGGCATGCTGCCGGGGGCGACTGAGGAGTGGCATCGCATTGTCTGACCGTACCTGCGGTTGTCGCTGGCAGGTGTTGGACCACCTCGACCACCCAGTCGAGTGCACCGGTGATGTTCCCCGTCGAGTCACTGAAGAGGTTGACCTCGGCGTAGTCCCAGACCATCGGAAGTGCCTGCCGGGCGAAAGTGTTGCGAATTAGATCGCGGCCTGAGTGCCATGAGCAGAGAATGGACGAATAGTCGACGCTACGGCTCACGACGAACGCGAGGTACGTCGCCACCGCATCTGCGTACTCCGGCACGCCGCCGCCGCCGATCAACTGCTGGCGCGCTTCCGTGACGAGATCCGAGAAGGTGCAGAGCGCACTCAGCTGACGGTTGGTGAAGAGGTCGGCGTGATGGGTCATGCCGTAGCCCTGAACCCGGAATCCGAGCGCCTGCTGCGGAAGATCGGTCTCCGGAACGCCGTCGGGCCGAGGCATGTCGGCGGCCTTTTCGTGATCCGGCTCCGGCGGTAGGTAGGTGCGCTGGCGGTCGCCCTCGGCGACGATGGCCATAAGCTGCGCTCCCATTCGCGTTGCCTTGCCCTCTGCCCGCACGTGGGCGAGGGGGACGGGCGTCTTGCAGACGAGACAGGTCGCACCCGTTCGGGAGACGGTCCCCTCGATGGGAGGCCCCTCCGGGCTGTGGTCAATCTCGAAGCGGATCGAGCTGCCCTCGACGACAGGTCGGACCCAGGCTTCCTTGCCCTTCTTCTTGCTGAGCCAGAACGATCTGACGAGAGGCATCGTGGCACGACAGGCCGGGTTGGGGCAGGTGACGGTGCGGGCCCAAATCCAGGCGATGACGGTGGCCTTGCGCCCGTCAGGGAGCGTCGCCGGGGGATAGAGATGGCCGATACGGCGATCTGCCTCCTTGCGCATCCAGGCGCCGTAGTAGCGAACGTCTTCGGCGATGCCCTGAGCGCCGCGCCAGGACTCAACGGCGAGGCGCCCGTCCCCATCACGTGGGTGGACGGGCGGCTGGTTGGCGAAGCGGGCGGGAAGCTCGATGAGCGCCTTGGTGATGAGTACCGCGACCGGATTGAGGTCGCTGCCGTGTGCGACGAGTCCGAGGCGTTGCGCTTCGAGGGGGATTGATCCGCCGCCGCAGAACGGGTCGAGCACTTCGGGCAGATTGTCGCCGCAGGAACGGCGGATCTCCTCGCGCGCCTCGTTGAGCACCTGTTCGTCTTGGGTGGCTTCCCAGGGGACGAGCCGTTCGATCAGGCGGAAGAGACGCTGACGCTCTTGTTCTTGGGCTTCTTCGGTCGGAAAGCGATCAGGATGGGCGGAGGGGTCGTCGACGAGCTGTGCGAAGAGCACGGCACGACATGCGGCGAGCGGTCGGCGT
>CAZAMA010000204.1:0-5031 GCA_964485645.1 uncultured Acidimicrobiaceae bacterium
TGCACGCTGCTCTCGGTTTAAGGAGGTGACTCGGGAGTTCACAATTGTCGGAGTGTCCTTCGGCGACGGCGACGGCGTTCATTGTAGAACAGTGTTCCAAGGATCATGAAGGACCGCACCCTCTTGGAGGCGAGCGGACGGGAGCCACCTGCTCGTCTCGGTCACGATGATCGAAGGCCGCTCAAGCGCAGCCGGTGACGGGAAATGGCGGGTCCAGCCGGACCTGGGCCGACACTCTCAGATCGTCGCCGGGGGTGAAGGAGAAGCCGAGTCGCCGCAGCACACCTATTGCCCCGACGTTGCTTGCAGTGGTGTCCGCTCGCACTGTGCTTGCGCCTATGTCGCTCGCCTGGCGTAGGAGCGCTCCAATCGCCGCAGTTCCGACGCCGTGGCGACGCGCATCGCGCCCGAGCCAGATACCGGTCTCGAGGACGCCCTTGTCCGAGGTGCGCTTGAGACGCACTGCGCCGACGACACGCCCATTTAGCAGCACCGCCCAAGTAGCCTCACCGGCGGGACCGACGAGCCCGGACCGGCGATCACGGTGGAAGGCACGTAGCCACTCCACCCGTGCCGGAGACCACCCTGGTTCGGCTGCGAGGAGTCGCGGCGTCACCTCGTCGGCGCCAGCCTGTGAGGTCGCGACTGCGACGAGGTCCTCGAGCACCGCTTCGTCCACGGCCACCAATGACACCGGGGTCAGCTCAACGGGCGGTTCGCTCGCGACCACGTCGGGGAAGGTAACAGGCGGCTTGTCCCGCGAGGGCCCGGGACCCCCTTGGCTCGTCGAACGTCCGGAGCATCGGGCGCCTCAAGCCTTGCCAGGTGTGGTACTCGTGAGTCGGACGCTTGTGGTTCTCGAGGAGATGACTGATGCTCGCCGGAGCCGAGCCAACCGAGCCGGACTCGGCTCTCGCCGCCTGAACACCCCTAAACAAGAAGGAAGCCCCCTGACTCGCCTCGCTCCGAGCAATGACGCGCCCCGGTCTCCGCCGTCGCCGGGAGGCTGAGCCGGTGGAGAACCTTGTCCACGCCGGAGAGCCCGGGGTAGCCCGCCAAGAGCGGGGCAAGCACACTGCTCGTGACCGATGAAGGAGTCATAAGCAGCTCGACGCCGACTTGAGTGCCTCCCTCGTCGAGGTCGATTGACACCGAGTCGCTGAGCTGACGGGTCTTCGCCACGGGCGTGTCTGTAAGGGACACATTCGTCGCGTCGTCCCCGGGATCGTAGGTGACGAGCATGCCGGAAGGCCACCGACGGAGGCCGGACGACGCTCGGCAACCGTCACCACGAGCAGCGGATCATTGTTGCCGACGACCACCACGAACAGTTCTCTTCCATCTGCCGTGGTGCCGCTTACCACTATCCGACTGGAAGAATCCTCTGAAGGCTGCCGAACACCAGGCTGGCAGCACTTCGGCGACTCCGGCTGCAGCGATGCCTCATTGGCTCATGGGTCGACGAGCATGATCGAAGCAGCGAAGTTCCACCCGGCGAAGAAAGGTACCGAGCCGCTCTCAAGCGCCCGGTCCACCACCATCCCCGGCGTCGTCAGGCAGATCTGCCCCAGCCGAGTCGCGGATCTCTCGCCGCCACACAGTCCTCGAGTCTGGATCGGCTTTTGGGCGCTGATAGACGGCTCGCCATCACCCCCCACGGGCCGGCGAGGCCGCAGCCCGAGAGGCGGGACAAGGTAAGGAGCAGCTTCAAAGTGCGAGATGTCGCCGAGATATACCAACACTTAGGGAAAACCAATCCGAGCGGGCGACGAGAATCGAACTCGCGTTCTCAGCTTGGGAAGTCATTCGAGGGCCAAACGCGCTCGTCGCGTCGCGCCTGGTGTCAGGTTAGAAACACCGCCTGAACAGGTCGGATGCGCTTCGCCGAGTGCACCGAACATGACTGCTTGTGACCCCTTCGTACCACTACGTAGTGCACGGGAGTGCACGCCAGGATGGAGCGGCATGGGTGTCGTGGCTACGGAGCGCGGGGCGGAAGGACATACCGGGTTCCGCGCCGCGCCCCCCGGTTGGCGTCCACGAGGCGCCGGAGAAGGTCCCGTGCCTGAAGCCGGTCGAGGCCGGTCGCCTCGCGAACGAGAGCGTTGGTGTCCGGTCACGCGCGAGCGAGGCCAAGGACGAGCTGCTCCAGCTCATCGTGACGGATCCTCACCGGGACTCCGGCGGGTGGAACAGCGGGTATGACAAACTTGGCTCTGGCCCACCCATACCGAACAAATTTGCCATATCTCGGGACGGAGCGCGGCCCGGTACGGCGCCTAGGAGTGGGAGGCGACCAGGTCACGGTGCGGCCGACGAGGCTGCCTCAGGAGCCCGTGCCCGGCCCGTGACCGCACCGCTAACGATCGGTTGCTCTGGCGAACGCCGAGGTTGCCGAGTGCCAGGTTGCGAACGTGTTTACTACGGATTCTGGCGGACTTCAGCGGACCATCACGGCAGGTCAGTGAGTTATCCGCACTCTGGCGAACGACAGCGAACGGCGGCGTCCGCGGGATGGCCGCGGGATGAGAACGGAACGAGCGGGCGTATCGCGGACGACACAAAGCATCGCAAATCGACGTCCGCCGTCCCTATCCAAGCCGCGCCCGAACGAAGTCACGACATGTCCGGTACGACGCGTCTGACTGCAGCCGTAGAGCCACGTCGCCAACGCCGAGCTCGGTCAACACGGCAGCCATCAAGACCCATCGAAGTGACTCCGCGGCCCAATATGCGGCTAGGTAGTCCGCGCCGCCCCCTGCGTGCGCTCCACCGCTGTTCCGAACCTCGTTCACCCACTTTGCCCACTTCGCCGCGAGGCCAGGATCGCCATGCTCAAGAGCGCCGGGATCGCCGACAAGGTCCCGCGTCAGGTCGACAACACTGCCAGCAATGTCGAGCAGTCGATCGCGGTTGCCCTTGTTGTTCTGGAGAAGCCGCTCACGGATCCACTTGATGTCAGTCTCGCCGATAAGGGTCTTGTCGAGCGACTGCACAATTCGCTCCACTCGATCCGCGAGAACCGCCGAATCCACGTAGTGCTGGCCTAACCGTGTGGAATGCCACCATTCGGCTGCGACCGCCATTGTGACGACATGCAGACGCAGCGAGATCGCGTCGCCACGATCGCTCGCCGACAGCAAGAGGCGGATCGTGGGACCATCACTCTCCAGCAGCGGAAGCCATCGACTGAGGAGCTCGCCGAGAGGAACACTGCCGGTGCGCACCTCACTCCCAACACTCAGAGGTTCCTGATCCACGGGGGCCGGACTAAGCCGACGGCGTGCCAACAAGCGGACCGCGGGAGCATCGGCATCAGGTGCACCAGCAGCCGCGTCGCTCCGACTGACCCACACTTCATCGGCAATGTTCCGTCGGCCTATGGCAAGTGAGAGGAGATCCTCCACTGCCGTGACCCACTTTTCACGAAGGCGTGCGAGGGGAACGGGCCGCGGGAAGACGAGTTCCAAGGTCGCGTCCTCTACCACCGTTACCTGGCGGGGTCGCATCGACGACTCTTGTGAGTGTCCAACCGTGAGGCGAACGGAGACCGGACCGTCCTCGTGCTCGACTGTCCCTTCGACTGCGGCAACCGGTTGCGCCACGACCTCGATTCGCATCCCCCCGGAGTCCTGGCCTGTTGTCCATCTGCAAGTCAAACCGCGCGTGTTCGACAATTCGATGAGCCAGGGCGTAGACAGCACGAGTCGGTCAAAGTCGAGGTCCCAACAGCCGTCCGGCAGATCGAGCAGCGCCAATTCTGACGAAACCTCAACCTCCGGGAGACCGGTAGCGGAACGCGTCACAAGGTTCATCACGCAGTCCAGCATGGCGAAAGGGCGGCCAGAAGCCATGCCCCGCAGGACCGGTATTCGCTTGGGCTGACCGGCCGGGACGAGTGCGAGGAACTCCTGGAGGTTCAGCGTGACAGCCGTTGCGGCCCGCGGGCTCCCGTCGGGGGGTGAGGTTGGCGCCGGGCCGCCAAGCATCCGAGCACTGCACCCGCGGTCCGCGTCGAACGAGACGACGGCTGTTACGTGATGGCCTGGGCTTTCTGGCAGCCACACCTCAGCCAATCCGTCGAAATCTTGCACGTCCCTAGTGTCTCGCAACTCGACGCGATGCTCTCATCCCCCCACTCGTTCGACCCGGATGGGCCCTGTTTTCGTCCTCTTCAGCAATCGCCCAGTCCAGCGCTGGTGCTCAGGCAGTGGCGAGAGCGTTGCGTAGAGGCGCGCACGTGAGCTCCCTCGACGCTTACGTAGTATCAACTCGTGCATTTCACCTGCATCTTCTGTGGATCGACGACCGGCGCGAGCAAGGAGCACGTCGTCTCACGTGACACACGTGACGAATTTCAGTTCGCGGGCAACGTGGCCATGTTCGGAGCCGGCAACGAGGACCCGATCAAGGTCGAGCAGACCCTCGTCGTCATCCTCGGTAGGGAGATCTGCGAGTCCTGCAACAACGGGTGGCTCAACCAGCTCGACGAGCGGGTGCGACCGTTCCTCCATCAGATGATGCTCAACAAAAGCGCCGTCAGTCTTGACGAGATCATGCAGCGGGACTTCGCTCGTTGGGCTGTCGTTAAGGCTCTTTTGATCGAGCGAGCGATTCGACAGCGGTCTCGAAGCGCTCGGAGCAACCTGGGTTACGTCGGTTCTGACGCCGAGCTGGCCTGGTTGGCGTGTCATGACGACCCGCCGCCTCGTTCGCGGGTCTGGCTCGGTGCGTTCGACGCCGAGGGCACCGTCGCTCTCACGCACGTTGCCGCTCTGTGTGCTTCGCCGGCCGGGACGCCGGCGCATGTCACCACTGTCACCTGGGGCTACGCGATATTTCAAGTATTTTCTACGGACTTTGTCGCCGCCGATAGTGCGGCCGATGAGAACTTCCCGCTTGAGTGCCCGCCCCCGTTCAACGCCGCGCTGTCTGTAGTGTGGCCACAGACCACATCAGCTGTTGCTTGGCCGAGCACGGCCTTCGTCGCGCGGTCCGACCTCGCTTCGGTCGTTACATGGGGCAATCGTC
>CAZAMA010000205.1:0-1917 GCA_964485645.1 uncultured Acidimicrobiaceae bacterium
CGGGAGGCGCTGGCGTGAAGTCGCTCATAATCCTTGCGATCGCGGCCGTGGTGTTGGCGCTTCGGTTTTGGCAACGCCGCCGCCGCACGAGTTCTCCTGCACGCCGTCGCACCGGCCGTCTCACCGGCCGTCGCACCGGCCGTGTCAGCGGCTATGTCGCTCTGGTGGCCGCAAGGGAAGTACGAGAGCGGTTTCGGGGCAGGATCTTCCGAGTCGGGACCGTGCTGATCCTCGCCGTAGTGGCGGCAGCAATAGTCATTCCCGCCATCGGGTCCGGACGGCCTCGGCCACAGCGGATTGGCGTCGTCGGGGTTCTGCTCCCCCGGCAAAAGGCTGCAGTCGTCGCGGCCGCCGCCGGCTTGTCGAGCGCGCTGGACTTCGTCGCAGAGAAGGACTTGGCGGCCGCCAAGGTCGCCCTGCGGTCGGGGAAGCTCGACATGACGATCGTCGACGGACGTGAGCTCGTCATCGACAAGGCGATAGGGCCGACCGACACCTCGACGACGGCGCAGCTCGTGCGCGCGGTCTCCACCGGCCTCGGTGAGCTCGGCGCAGTGACGGCTGCTCACCTCTCGGCCGGGCAGGCCGCCACGCTTGCCGGCGCCAAGGCGCTCCCGGTGACGAGCCTGCAACGAGGCCGCTCCAAGGGATCGACGAGCGGTACTTTGCTGATCGGCCTGATCCTCATCTTCGTGATGCTCTCCCAGTACAACACGTGGATCCTGATCGGGGTCATGGAGGAGAAATCCAGCCGGGTCGTAGAAGTGCTCCTGGCCACCCTTCGACCCGTCCAGCTGCTGGCGGGAAAGGTGCTCGGGATCGGGCTGGTCGCCTTCGCGCAGGCCGGACTCATCGTGGTGTTCGCCCTCGTCCTCGCCGAGGCGGTCGGTTCGGATCTCCTCAAGGGCACGGCGCCGCTGGCGCTCGTGAGCACGTTCGTATGGTTGGTGCTCGGTTACGCCTTCTACTCATGGGTCTATGCAGCAGCCGGCTCGATGGCCGAGCGGCAGGACCAGATTCAGACCCTGGCGTTTCCACTGAGCGTTCCCATGATCTTCGGCTACGTCATGGGACTGACCGCGGTCAGCTCGGCGAACCCTTCCACCTTCTTCGAGGTGCTGGCCTACCTGCCGCCCACTGCGCCTTTCGCCATGCCTGTGCTGGTCGGGCTCGGAGCCGCCAACTGGTTGGAATTCCTCGCGTCCGTCGTCATCAGCATCGCCAGCACGGTCGCCCTCGCGAGGTTCGCGACGAACATCTACCGAAGAGCCATCTTGCGCACGGGCCGTCGAGTTCGCCTCCGCGACGTGCTTTCCCGAGCCTCCCGCTAGCCCCTTCCTCCCCGGAGGTAGGCGCGGCCTCCAGCGCGCCGACATCGACCTGTCGTCGGTTTCATTCCTTGGGGCGCTCCGCGACGGCACTGCCTGCCAGCAGCGCCACAAGACCCATGATGCAGACGGCAGCTACCACACCGACGCCGAGGGCCGCGAGCCCGAGATCGGAGAGCTCCGGCGCAAGCGAGAGGACCAGCCAGCCGGTCGCCCCGCCGATCACCGCGACGGTGCAGGCCCGGAGAGCCTGGGATCTTCCAGGGTGCCCAAGGGACTTGGCCGCGCCGGGGGACTCGATCGCAGCCCCTACTGCTTCTGCAAACACGACCACGACACCTCCGGCGATCGCTGCGAAGATCACGCCGGTGTCCCGGTGGACGGGCAGATCGGCGAGCGCACCGGCTAGCGCGAGTGCGAGCGCGGAGGTGAGGAAGGCGCGGCGGCCCCGCGTCGCCAGCGCCAGCGTGAGAGCGGCGATCGATACGGTGCCGCTCGTCGCGACTGCGACCGCGGCGTGCCTTGGGGCAAAGGCGACAGCCGCGACGGTGAGCGCGACGTCAGCCGTGATCGCGACCGACACGGCCAG
>CAZAMA010000205.1:2017-5003 GCA_964485645.1 uncultured Acidimicrobiaceae bacterium
CCAGAGCGGCGGCGATCCCGTCGGGTCCCTGCAGCGTCGCGACCGCGACGCCGAGTCGCCAGAATCTCCGGCGCAGCTCGAGCCGCTCCAGGGAGACGATGCGGCGGGCTAGTGACACGGCCGGGCGTGCTCGGTCGTCCTCGGGCGGCGCGGGCTCGACCTCTATCACAGCGAGATCGAGTCCTCTCGCTCGAAGCGATGCAATGGTGGCAGCAAAACGAGGATCTCCGAGTGGCGACACCGCTAGCACGAGGCACCCGCCGGGGAAGAGCCGCCGGGGGATCACCTCCGCGGTCTTCCACGCATAGGAGAAGTATGCGGTGGAGGAGAGCAGCGATTGGCGGATCCGCTCGAGATGCGACGGCCCCGTGCCGGGCTCGACCCAGTCGAGGATGCCACCGAATGCGACGAGTCCGAGGCGGTCATGGCGGCGCATGTAGGTGTCGGCAAGGCTGACGGCCACGGCGACCACCTCGGGAAGGACCGCCTCGGTGAAGGTGTCGACGAGCAGGACGACGTCCGTGCTGCGCTCGGGGTGATGGACGTTGACACACGTCATGCCTGTCCTGGCAGTAGCACGCCAGTTGATCCTGCGCTCCAGGGCGCCGACGTGCTCCTCGCGGATGTCCGCGAACTCGATGCCGTCACCAGCGAGACGGGCGACGCGATCTCCAGCCGTGGCGCGGACGCGCTCAGGACGTACGAGTGTCTTGAGGGCCAGGGGAGTGGGCCTCGACTCGATCGTCACCACCTCGGCGATCTCGCCGGCTCCGATGAGCACCGCGGCCGTGTCGGTAACCCGAACGACCATGCCACCGAGAGTGAAACGCCCCGCTCGAGTCGCACGCACCGTACAGGTGAGCACCTCCTGTCGACCTGGCCGCAGCAGCACAGTCCAGGCGGCGGGTCCCTGACTGGATACCGCGGGCGGCAGCACAAGGCGAAGGTGGCAGATCGATCTCGTCGAGGATCGGACCGCGAGACTCACCTCGATCGGTTCCGACGGTCCGCTGACACGGGGGGAGACCGAGACGTCGATCTCGGGAGCCGCAGGGCGGGAACGAGTGAGGCCGAGGATGACGGCAAGTGCCAAAGGAGTGGCAAAGGCTACAAGCGTGCTGTCCCCGGTCACCGTCGCGCCGAGCAGCGCCAGAGCCGCCAGGATGCCCTCGGCTACCACCTTTGTACTTACTCTCCATCTGAGCGGCGCGGGCGCGGCGCGCACTGCCAGCTCGGCCGCGCCGTCGGCTCCGCTCCGGCGGCCCGTCCCGGTTGTCGCGCCGGTCTCCGGGGTCACTCTGCCTCGTCGGCCCCGGGACCTTGCTCGTCGGCCCCGGGACCTTGCTCGTCGGCCCCGGGGCCCTGCTCGTTGGCCCCGGGACCCTGCTCGGCGGTCTCGTAGCCGACCGGCACGGGAACCTCGGCCAGGCAGCGGCGCACCAGATCGGAGGACTGGACGCCGCGCAGCCACATCTCGGGCTGGAGCGACAGGCGGTGAGCCAGGCAGGGCTCCGCGACGGCCTTGACGTCGTCGGGCAGCACGTAGTCGCGGCCCGCCAGCGCTGCCCGGGCCCTCGATGCCTGCAGGAGAGCGACGGAGGCTCGGGGGCTGGCGCCGACCAGCACACCGGCGAGGACCCTGGTCGCCCGGACGACGTCGACGAGGTACCCGGCCACGGGCTCGGCGATCTCGACCCTCTCGACAGCTGCCTGCATCGCGAGGATTCCCGCGACATCTGTGACCGGCCGGAGGCCGGCCTCTTCCCTCCCGCGCACGGCGCGCCGGCGCACGAGCTCCTGCTCGCCTGCACGACCTGGATAGCCGATGCTTACTCGCAAGAGGAAACGGTCGAGCTGTGCCTCGGGTAGGGGGTACGTCCCCTCGTACTCGATGGGGTTCTCGGTCGCGATGACGGCGACCGGTTGCGGCAGGGGGTGGGTGGTGCCATCGGCGGTGACCTGGTGTTCCTGCATGGCCTCCAGGAGGGCGGCCTGCGTCTTCGGGGGGGCACGGTTGATCTCGTCGCCGAGGACGAGGTTCGCGAAGAGGGGCCCCGGGCGGAACTCCAGCGCAGAGCGCCGCGCGTCGTAGAACGACGATCCTGTGACATCGGCTGGCATCAAGTCAGGCGTGAACTGCACGCGCGAGTAGCTGAGACCGGTCGCCTCGCAGAGCGAGCGCGCGGCGAGCGTTTTCGCGACGCCGGGGACGTCCTCGAGCAGGACGTGGCCGCCGGCTATAACGCCAAGGAGTATGAGCCCCAGAGCCTCCCGCTTGTCGACGATCGCGACTTCGACCTCGTCGAGGATCGCGTTCGCCAACTGCGCGACCGCAGTTGGCGACAGCTTTGGCGGATCGGGGGGCGGCCCGAATTCCGAGCCGGAGGTCATGGCAGCTTCTCCAGCGCTTCCACCAGGCGAGCGACGCGCGCCAGCGATACTCCCGGGGTCGTTCGGTCCGCCGGCCTGGGGATTGCCGGGTCGAGGAGCGACCACCCGTCGCCGAGAAGCGCGGAGGCTTTGTCCCGATCGTCAGCGCTGCAGCCTGCGTTTGCCAGCTTCGTGGCGGCCAGAGTCCGGAGGCGCGGCATGACCATCTGGGTGAAAGCTCCGATCGTCACGACCCCGAGGTCGAGAGCCCGCGCGAGGTCGTTCGATGCCGCGACGGCTGGTGCCTCGGTCGGGAGATCTCCGCGCCCGGGCTCGACCGCGACGGCACGGGTCGAAAGGCCGCCTTCGTCCGTCGTCCCTCGCAGCCAGCCCATGGCCAGCATGCATCCGAGCAGGCCGATCAGGGCCGCGTAGGAGCGCTCGGCCGCGCCGGGATCAGGGAGGCCAAGTCCGAGAGCGAGGCCGAGACCTGCCGTCCCGAGCGTCGCGAGAAACGCCGCCCAGATGACCGCACGGCTGGGCCGGCCCCTCATCGAGGGAATCCGTGCGCGGTCGGAAGCGGGTCGTCGACGGCCGAGGGCGCTCCCTGCGCGGC
>CAZAMA010000206.1:0-4991 GCA_964485645.1 uncultured Acidimicrobiaceae bacterium
GGCTGCGGCGGCTGGGGCGGCCAGCACGATCCGGCCTGGGGGGGGGCTCGTGGCGCCGGTGCTAAGGCGCGGTTCGCGTGGTGGTCGATCCGGAGGGACAGCCCTCTGTCCCGAGGCGGGGGAAGGTGCGAAGCCGACTCGACCCTGTCCTGGTATGGGCCGCACTCGACGACCTGTTCTGATCGGGCGCGAATCGCACGACCGCCGCTCCCCACTGAGTGGCTCGATCTCGAGGATCGCTCGTTCCCCGAGGGCGCCAGTGTCAGCGCAGGAGCGGCTTTCCGAGCGGTGGGACCGATCTCTGACCGACAGCGGTGAGGGCCACGTTCGTCCAGGCATAGAAGGCCAAGAACGCGAAGGTCAGCACCGTGGCACCCGCCGCCAAGAACCAGTCGGTCGTGCCCTCGAACGTCGCAATGGCCGAGAGCGCGACGCCGACGAACACCAGGAACACAGCCAGCGGGTACACGAACGGGAGCACCAGGCAGGGGATGGTGAGAAAGAAGAACAAGCATGCCCAGGCGATGAAAAAGAGCTGCTCGGCGTTGACGGCATGAGCCGATGCGATCGCGAACCATCCGTGGTCCAGGCCGAGTAGCAGCAACGATAGGCTCAGCCAGAACGCTGAAAAGGTGGAGAAGATGGCCGCCACCAACGACTGCCCCAAGATGATCGCCCATACCGTCACGACGACCTGGAACAGCCCCGAGCCGGCCAGCATGAAGGGTATTGCCGAGCCCAGGTCGGAACTCGGCATGCCTATCAGCGCCATGCCCAGGGTTACCGAGGCGGTGCCGAAGAAGATGAGGCCGACAATCAGGGGGTCACCACCGAGCCCAACCAGCACCCCGGTCGGCGGGGGGGCCTTCTCCGGTGGAGCCCCCTCGAAGGGCTCGATGACCGAATCAGTCGTCTTGGTCACGTCACTACCTCCTCAGCTCAGCTGTTGGAACCCTGCGAGAGATGGCCCGTCCCGCATGGGGCATCTCTCGCAGGGAATGGCAAGAGCGGTCGTCAACGGGGTCATCGGATCAGACGAGCGACGGACGTCGGTGAGATCGACGACGCGAACGTCTTCGCCCGGCACCGAGGGGGAAGAGGGACCGGTTGGGAACAACCAGCCCTCGAGGAGACGGTCAAACTCTCGTGGCACAGCCGTGATGGTGCTCGTGGCCCGCTGGGCGACGCTTCAGCGATTCGATCCGCTCCGCCAGATCGCGCGAAGAGACGAGCGACAGGTCCCCGAGCAAGGACTGCAGCGCCTCCAGCCAGCAGTCGTAGTACGGAAAGTTCTCGCCATCTTCGTGTCGTCGCTCGGCGCTCGCGACCGCAGCGATGAGCTCACGCTGAAAGGCGCGCCACTCGAAGCGGCCTGCTTCCGAGAGGGCGACCGTCACCCCGAAGATCCGCGCCTGCCAGGGCTGGGAAAAGACCAGCTCCCCGTTGGACCGTGGTGGAGCCGCTGGACCATCCACGTCCAGTTCAATGGGCAAGGTGCTCATCCTGGGAGGGAGGGCACGGCCACGCGGGCCACGCCGACCATGGCGTCGCGCGACACGAGCGGCACCAGCTCCTCCTCAGTCAGAGTCTCGGTCCCAACGGGGCGCGCGGGGAGGACGAAATAGCGGACCTCCGAGCTCGAGTCGTGGACGTGGATCTCCACCTCGTCGGCGAGTTCCAGTCCCAGCTCCGCGAGCAGGGTGCGCGGTTCACGAACGATACGGGACCGATAGGCCGGATCCTTGTACCACGACGGCGGCAGGCCGAGGAGGGGCCACGGGTAGCAGGAGCACAACGTGCACACGACCACGTGGTGGTCGGTCGGGGTGTTCTCGACGACGACGATGTGCTCACCTTGCGGCCCTTTGAACCCGAACTCGGCGACCGCTGACGTTCCGTCCGCCAGCAAGCGCTGCTTGTACTTGGGATCGGTCCACGCCCGGGCCACGATCCGCGCACCGTTCAGGGGCCCCACGTCCTGTTCGTAGGTGCGGATGAGGCCATCGACCACGCTAGGATCAACTAGCCCTCGCTCGACGAGCAGTGACTCGAGCGCCTCTGCTCGCAGCGACGCCGGTGGGAAGTCAGGGGGGCGAGGGACTTCGGTCATGACACAGGCTCCAGGTAGTCGTCGTACATGTCGATCGTGAGGTCGAACCGTTCGGCACCCTCTCCCCACAGCTCGGTCGAGGCGAACCGGACGGCGAACACTTGCTGGACGTTCTCTCCCAAGAAATGCGCGTTGGTGTCCGGCAGGACGTGAGGAGGTTGGTGGAGGATGACGGTGCCCGTGTGACCGCGAACGTACCGAGGAAGACGGGTGTGGCCCCGTGGCGACATCGTCTTCGCCCGGACCCGCTGTCCGATCTCGAAGCGGGGTCGCGTGTCGAGAGGGCGAAGTGAGCCGGGGCCCGTCGGCTTGTAGTCGGGCTTCGCTGTCTCGGGGATCCCGGGCTCCTCGACGTCTTCACCACGCAGACGGCGAGCTCGGGCTTCCACCGCCCCAGGAGCCAGCACCCCGCTGTCGGTGAGCAGCGTCTCGACGCACGCGAGCCAGCGTCCGTAGTACCCGTCCACGAGGTAGATGTAGGGGTGCTGACGGTCGATGGCGTGCCGCATGGCGTCGAGGTTGGTCCCTGAGAGCCGGGCCGACAGTGCCCCGAAGCCGAAGGCCTTTGCTTCCCACGTCGCGTGGAAGACCGGCTCGTTGGGTTCGATCGTCGTAGCGCCCCAGCCGTGCATACCGCCCATGTCGTGGATACCGTCCATCGAACCTCCTCGAATGGCAGGTCTCTCGATTCTGCGCTTCGCCTACACGGCTGTCAACTATTGTGTACGCACCGTGTCTTAGAGTGTACGTACACAGCAGCATCGAGTGGGCGTGCTGCGAGACGAGACGGCTGCCGAAGCCGCCGTCGGCGTGGGGCTGTCCCGCGTGGCGACAACTTGCTCACGCTCGGGAGAAGGAGAAGCAGCCAAGGTCCGGGTGTGGCACCCGTTCGCCATCGCGACGCCCGCAACCGCCGCGTGGTGACCGTACCGGCGCCGGTCCCACCGTGCGGTCCAACCCGGGCGCCGCTGCTATTTGCCGTTTGCTATGCGACAGAGATCGCCTACTATCCGATATGTGAGCGAGACGATCGTCGTGGCTCTGGGCGGGAACGCGCTGATCCGCGAAGACCAGCGTGGCACCTACGACGAGCAGGTCGCCAACGCCCGTTCGATGGCTCGTTCTGTCGGGGAGCTGTTGCGAGCGGGCTGGCGGGTCGTGGTCGTCCACGGCAACGGACCACAGGTGGGCAATGTGGCACGGGCGTACCAAGCAGCGGGCGGAACCCCTCCCGCCGAGCCGCTCACCTCCCTCGTGGCGATGACCCAAGGCCAGATCGGCAGTCTCCTGGCTCTGGCGCTGCACGAGGAGTGCGGGCGCCGCGTGAAGGTCGTGAGCGTCGTCACGCACTCGGTGGTCGATCCGGATCGGGACGACTCACTCCTCCCGGCCAAGCCGATCGGCGCGTTCTTCACGGCCGACGAGGCGGCCTCCCTGCGGCGAGAGCACCATTGGGTGATGCAGGAGGATGCCGGCCGAGGCTTTCGCCGCTATGTCCCTTCGCCCGATCCGGTTGCGATCGTGGAGGCCGGCGCCATCCACGATCTGGTGAATGGCGGGTACCTGGTCATCGCCTGCGGCGGCGGCGGCGTCCCGGTGGCCAGAGTTCCTCGCGGCTACCTCCCGGTGGAAGGCGTGATCGACAAGGACTCGGCCGCTCAGCTGCTCGCGACGGAGCTCGGCGCCGAGGTCCTGGGGCTCGTCACCGGCGTGCAGGCGGTGCACCTCGACTTCGGCAAGCCCTCCGAGCGGCCGGTCCACGTCCTGACGAGTGCGGCCGCAGCGAGCTACCTCTCCTCGGGCCAGTTCCCGGTCGGTTCGATGGGGCCGAAGGTACGGGCTGCCCTGCGCTTCCTAGATCACGGTGGGCGCGTCGCTGCCATCACGACCCCCGAGCTGCTCCGCGCGACGTTGGCACAGGATCCAGGGGCGGAGCCCGTCGGCACGCGGATCGTGCCGGCCGCCGATCACGCCGAGCTCAGCTGAGGCCGACCTCGGCGCGGACCCGGGTGAGGGCGCCGAGGGCCAGTGCCGCCCCCGACGTGCCGCCGATCGCGGCTAAGGAGACGATCGCCTCCCCTGCACGCTCGGGACAGGCGGCGGCCACGCCGACGAGTAGCCGGTGAAGCGGATCGATTGAGCGGCCTCGCGCCGCCCATTCGAGGAAGGCGCGGGAGATGGCAGTCGTGCGCACCGCGGCCGCGACCGGTTCCCGGCAGCGTTCCCGCTCAGGGCGCAGCGTCGCATCGGCCACCAGCGCCCCGGCGAGATAGTCGTCGCCGGCGGGAGTCAGTCCCGGCCCCCGCCCCCCGAGTCGGGCTGCCACCTCTTCGAGATCAGCCCGATCGAGGCTCTTCGATGCCGCTTCGATGTCCTCGGCACGTACTCCGCAACGGCCGGCCAGGTCGTGGTGGCTGATGAGCATGTGGGCGAGGCAGCCCTCCTCGCGGAGCCGGCCGGCGTCGACGGGTGGCGGCCGCCAGGCGGCGGCGGCGGACAGCTCCAGCGCCCAACCCGAGACGCGTAACCGCCCGTCCTGGAGATCGACCGTGTCACCGACCCGGAGAGCAGCTCGCATTTCCGCCCAGTCCGGGCCGGCGACGCGCAGGTGCAGTGGCCCGGCCGGCACCGGCCCACCGACCGCAAGGAGCCGCTCCCCGAGACGCACATAGCACGCACGCTCGAACGTCGCCGCGACGTGGCCAGAGTCGTCGACCGTCTCCTGCCACGCTTCCCCGGCGTCGAGCACCAGCGGCCGGGCTGCGGTCGGCGGCCGGCGGGCGGCGTCGCCCCCCTGCCCGTTCACGCCCGGAGGCGGCGGTCCAAGTCCAAGAGCGCCTCGACGAAGCAGGCAAGCGGGGCCGCTGCGACCCCAGCGCCC
>CAZAMA010000207.1:0-4991 GCA_964485645.1 uncultured Acidimicrobiaceae bacterium
CCGGCCCGGAGAGCTCGACGTCGGCGTCCGTCGTGTACGAGGAGGAAGCGCCGAGGTTCACCCCGCCGACGAGCACCCGGGCGTCGTCGACGACGAGCAGCTTCACGTGGTCGATCCCGCCACGGATAGCGAGCTTGCGCACGTACACCCCCGACCGGGAAAGCTCGCCATCACTATCTACCCTCCGATGGACTGTTGACCTGGACAAATGGAAACCAGCGACGTGGTAACGCGGGCATGTCTGATAGGGTGCGGCTCTTCTGGAGGGACGCTGGCAGGGCTTCTACCAGCAGATCTGTGGTTGACAAGGCTGCGAAGCCATCACCTGGGCGACTTTCCCCGTGCCGTGAGGCCCTTGGCGCATGGCCAGGCGGCGTCGTAGGTGTCGCCGTCCTGGTCCACGCCACCTTGAGACCTCCCCGAAGGGTGCGATCGAGGTCCCGATGGCCTTCGAGCCGTCCTGGCGGGCACCTGAGAGCACTCTGGGTGACCGTGTCGGCTTGGCCGGGCGCTGAAAGTGCTCCCCGACGTCCCTCCAGAAGAGCCACACCCTGACTGATAAACAACGAGCCCGTGCGCTTAAATAGCAGCACTATCGCTCCCTTGGCGCTCGGCGGGTGGACTGCTCTCCGTTCCATGCGAGCTCGCCGGAGCCCGCCGCGCCGATGCGCTCGAGCACCGTGTCGCCAGCTGTCGTGCCGATCTCCTCGAGCGCGCGTGCATAGCGAAGCGTCGTGCGGACATCAACGTGGCCGGCACTCGTCGCGACGACGCGGAGCGGAAGACCTGCGGCGAGACAGGCGCTGACGTGTCCGTGGCGCAATAGGTGCGGGTATAGGCCGACGATGCCGGCTGTCTGGCCGAGGTCCCGCACGATCGACCAGGCGCGCAGGCGCGACAATCTGCCGCCCTGTCGCGGACCAGGACGACCTGTACGGCTTGCGGGCCGAACACGCCATACCAGAGACAGCGGATCACTGCGACCGAGACGGTCGTGGTCGTGCCGTAGCGGGTGACGGTGGTCGGGGTGAACTTGGCATTGCCCGCGAGCTTCGCCAGCGAAGCCAGCGAAGCCAGCGAAGCCAGCGAAGCCAGCGAAGCCAGCGAAGCCAGCTTCGCGCCTTTGAGTCGGGGCCGCCCGCGCTTGCCGGTGCGGAGTGGGGCAAGGTCGTAGAGCGCGGCGTTGGACCTGAGCCTGGTGGTCCAGGTGACGTTTTGAGGAAGACCACGCAACAGGCGACCCGCGTAGGCAGAGTCAGCCACTACCTCGATTCGGGGTGTGCGACAGATTTGTGACTTTAGACTCTGTGAGCCAAATGACAGGCACGCGTATATTCAGGATCGTGCAGGACATGCAACGCCAGAGGCAGAACGCGCAACACCTGGTACCTACGCGCGAGCTTCTGTCCGCCGACGACGTGGGACGTTTGCTGAAGGTGGACCGATCCACCGTCTATCGAATGGCGGAGGGTGGAAGGCTCACTGCGGTGAAGGTCGGCCGACAGTGGCGCTTCCCCGCTGGCGCCATCGAGCGTCTATTGCGGACCGGCGAGGCAGTCGCCTCAGCCGCCAGGGATGACCGTGAGACCATGGTGCGCGCGATCGGTTCGTCTCTGCCTCTGATCGAGCTCTCGGCTCAGTTGCTGGGCGTCATGATGATCGCAACCGATATGGACGGCCGTCCCGTGACCGAACTGATCAATCCCTGCCCGTGGTTCAGTGACCACGCTGACGACCCGGGCTTCGTGACCACGTGTCTGGGCTACTGGAAGCAGCTCGCTGACGACCCGGACTTCGACGTGGGCTTTCGTCTCGGCCCGCTCAACGTGGAATGCGCGTGAACGTTCGTCCGCGTTGGCCCGCGCCTCGCGGGGATGCTGTTCGCCGGTGGAATCGACCCGACGGGCCAGGACGAGCGATCCCTCTACCGCCTGAGCGCCGAGGACCGATCCCGGGTGCTCACGTGACGGCTGACACTCACGTACTTACCCGCAGTCGCCGCCGCGGTGTCGCGCACTGCCGCGAGTCCTCCCTCCGGTGTCGAGACAAGGAGAATTACATGAAGCGGATAGTGATACTCGGTGGGGGAACCGCCGGCACGATGGCGTCCAACCGCCTACGCAAGCGGCTCGACCCAGCCGAGTGGGCGATCACGGTGGTCGACCAGAACGACGCGCACGTTTATCAACCGGGGAACCTTTTCGTACCCTTTGGCATCTACCAGCCAGCCGACCTGGTTAAACCCCGTCGGCGTTTTCTGCCCGAAGGGGTGGAGTTGGTACTGAGCGAGATCGACCACGTAGAGCCCGAGAAGAATCGCGTGGTACTCGCCGATGAACGCACACTGCCCTACGACTTCCTGATCATCGCGACAGGCACCTCGCCCCGTCCCGACCAGACGCCCGGCATGATCGGCCCCGAGTGGCGTACGAGCATCCACGAGTTCTACACACTGGAGGGCGCCACCGCACTCGCCAACACGCTGGCCGACTGGCAGGGCGGCCGCATGGTCGTGCACATCGTCGACATGCCGATCAAGTGCCCTGTGGCACCGCTGGAATTCACATTCCTCGCCGATTCCTACTTCACTGAGCGGGCCATGCGAGACCGCGTGGAGATGGTCTTCGTCACGCCGCTCGACGGCGCCTTCACCAAGCCGATCGCCTCGAAGCACCTCGGCGGGATTCTCGACGATCGCAAGGTCTCCCTGGAGAGCGACTTCTTGGTCGAACACATCGACACCGACGCCAAGTCGCTCGTTTCCTTCGACGAGCGACAGATCCCCTTCGACCTGCTGGTCACTATCCCGCTCAACATGGGCGCCGATTACGTAGCCCGTTCGAAATTGGGCGATGACCTTAACTACGTACCGGTCGACAAGCAGACTCTGCTCTCCAAGGCGCACGACAACATCTTCGCGATTGGTGACGCCTCGGACATCCCGACGTCCAAGGCCGGCTCGGTGGCCCACTTCTCGATCGAGCTCTTCGAGGACAATTTCATCAGCTACATCCACGGGCGACCAATGACCAAGTTGTTCGACGGCCACGCCAACTGCTTTATCGAGTCGGGCCACGGCAAGGGCATGCTCATCGACTTCAACTACGACACCGAGCCGCTACCCGGCAAGTACCCGCTGCCCGGCTTCGGCCCGTTCAGCCTGCTGCGCGAGTCCGAGGCGAACCACTGGGGCAAGATGACCTTCCGCTGGGTGTACTGGAACCTCCTGCTGACCGGCAAGGACATGCCGTTCGAACCGCTGATGTCGATGGCCGGCAAAGAGGTCGAGGCACGCTCATGACCGTCACGACCACGCCGACAGTGGAGGAGCGCCTGGACCGCATGGCCGAGCAACTCCAGGAGATCACCAACGAGATTCGCCACCAGCGCGAGACTCGTGAGCGTTGGAAGGAGTTGCTCGACGATCTCACCCCGCTCGCCGAGTACGCGATGTCGAGCACGATCAGCAAACTCGACGTCGACTCGCTGGATGTCGACGATCTGTTCAGCCTGGCCCACACACTGGGTCGTAACGCATCGGTCCTCGAGGCGTGGATCAGCCCACTGCGGTCGATGTCGGCGCTCGTCGACGAACTCGCACCCCTCGCCACGCCCGCCGTCGCCAGTCTCAACGCCCGACTTCAACAGCTGGACGAGCGCGGATACTTCGCGTTCGCTCGGCGCAGTGTCGACGTCCTGGACAACGTCGTGACGTCATTCAGCGAAGAGGACGTCAAGCTACTCGGCGACAACATCGTGCTGATACTCCAGACCGTCAAGCAAATGACCCAGCCCGAGATCATGGGCATGCTGCGCCGCACCGTGCTGACGATGCAGCAAGAGGAGTCCCGGGTGACGACGCCATCAATCCGCGACCTCATGCGACAACTCCGCGACCCGCTCGTGCGTCGGGGGTTAGCCCGTGCGCTGCTCGCTCTGCGCTCGATGGGCACGGAGGCAGGCTCCGAGGCCCAGTCGGGGGGCGCAGTGACGCCCGGCGGATCACCCGGTAATGAAGCGTCAACCGGTGGCGAAGCCAGCGGCGGTCAAGAGAAAGCAGGGAGGTAGCAGCCATGACCACCGCCATCATCAATGGCACCGAGGTCCACGTGAACGACGAGGGCTTCCTCACCAACTACGACGAATGGAACGAAGAAATGGCCAAGGTGCTGGCCGCGAACATCGGGATCGACTTGGGCGACGAGCACTGGAAGGTCATACGATTCCTGCGCGACGACTTCCCCACGCAGGGCGAGACCGCGACCATCCGACGGACCTCGACCGTGGGCGGGTTCGATATCAAGCAACTGTTTGCGCTCTTCCCCCAGAAGCCGGCCAAGAAGATGGCCTACATCGCCGGCCTACCCAAGCCGAGGGGCTGTGTCTAACAATAAGAGTGAAAGGTAAGGCTATGAACGAAGTAACCGGCGAAGTAACCGGGCCAATGCCGAATTTCAATAATGCCGCGAGCGATCGCAAGTTCGTCGTCATCTGCTCCAAGGGCAACCTCGATATGGCCTACCCCGGACTAGTGCTCGCGAACGCAGCCCTCGGCGAGGGTCTGGAGGTGCATCTGTTCTTCACCTTCTGGGGCTTGGACATGATCACCAAGAGGCGAATGGAGAGCCTGCAGTTCACCACGATCGGGAATACGGCTGCGCACATGCCCCCGGGACCCGATGGCGCGCCAGTGGATGACACCGCGGCGACCGCGATGTTTCGAAGGCAGATCGCCGACGTCGGTGTGCCCGAGGTGCCGGATTTCCTGGAGCAGATCGTGGCCTCCGGTGGACACCTCTGGGCCTGCAAGATGTCGGTGGACATGATGGAGCTCAATAAAGATGACCTGTACGACGAGGTCGAGGACATCATGAACGCGAGCGACTTCATCGTCATGTCCGAGGGCGCCCAACTACTTTTCATCTGACGCTACGGCGGCTGCGCCCATCCGCGTGATGGGCGCAGCCAACTACTTGACCGGGCGAACAGGG
>CAZAMA010000208.1:0-4966 GCA_964485645.1 uncultured Acidimicrobiaceae bacterium
CCTCGAGCCGGTCGAGGGGACTGGCTGCCCAGGAGGAGTCCTCGGGGCGCTCGTCGAGCGGTGTTCCCCACGCCCACTCGGCGACGAGCAACCTTGTTCGGGGCTCCCCTCTATCTCCTCGGTCGGGATCGACTACGGCGAAGTCGGGCCGTAGGTCAACTGCGTGCTCGGCGACTCGGTGCGAAAGTCGTCCGGAGATGCTGGTCCCGTGCACAAGGACGCTCTCTGGAAGACCCAGCAACCGCTCGAGCACCCAGCGCACCCAGCGTCCTGACAAGCCGGGGTCGTCCGTCACCTCCGCGTATGCAACCCGGAGCTCCTGCACCAGCTCCAGGTCGGTCGGCTCCAGTCCGGCGGAAAATGCCCGAGTGAGCACGGGCAGGGTGAGAAACGGCCCTGATATCTCGACGAGCGACAGCCATTCGGCATGAAGCCTGCTCGTGCTCATCGACTGGTTACCAGGTGCAGCGGCACGCATATCTCGACTGCGGCCGGAAAGAGGCGAGGCGTTGGATCGGCATACCGGCGACGGACGAGGGCGGCTTCCGCTTCGGCCTCGTCAGGGAGCTGCTCCAGTCGCCGGCGTAGTGCATCGACGTCTCGTTCGACCTGGGCCCGCTCGTCCGAGCTGAACAACGGCAGGCTTAGCTGAAGGTAGGCGGCGGTGCTGCCGAGCTCGGCCCGGATGGAGCGTCCGAGCTCCGCCAGCACCGCCACGATTGCTTGAGCGTCCTCGTCTGCCCGGCGGGCAAGGGTGCCTTCGAGGCTTTCTGCTCGCTCTTGTTGGCGGCGGATAAGAGAGGTGAGGAGGGCCGCGGACACCGTCTGCCAGTTCTCGTGAAGCTCGTTTCGTAAGGTCGCTGGAGGGATCCCGAGAGTCGGTGCTTCGAGGACCGCCTGGAGCTGGCTTAGAGTCGACATGCGGGCAAAGCGGCCGGATCGGACGAGTCCACCGGCTGCGATGACCTCCTCGTGGAGGCGATGCCCCGCGGCGCCGGTGATGACGAGCCGGCCGTGAGCGATGAGTGCAATCTCGTCGACAATCCCGTCGGGTATGACTCGTGCACTCACCCGGGCGAGGCGCGCCTCAGTGCCTGTCGCCCAGACCTCGGCCCGCAGCAGCCAGACGGCTTGGGCAACGAGGCGATGACCGAGATGGGCCAGCACGACGTCGTCGTGACCCGCCGCCACAACATGGTCAAAGGTGATCGGCCGGATCGCGCCGGTGACGGGGTGGGCGAGTCCCTCTGACGCGCGAGCCCACCTCCCGGTGAGACGGGGCAAAGCAAACGCCCGCACCGGCTCCCCGTCGTGTTGAGGGCGGTCGAGACGGGTCTCGGCGAGGTCGGGCTGGTGAGCAAGCGCCAAGGCGACTCGCACGACTCTCGCGATGTTCTCGGGGGCGAGGTGCAGCTCCAGCACGCTTTGGGTGAGGCGCTCGCGCAACCGGGCGATCTGCTCGCGCAGGTCGCGATCAACCTTCGCCAAGCGTCCCTTCGGTGCAGCCCGATCGATCTCTGATTCGTCGAGGTAACGGCGACGACCCAGCATGTGCTCTTCGACCTGCGCGGCGATCACGGGACCGGCCGAGCCGAGGTCCTCGCGGATGGCGTTCACCTTCTCGGCTACGAGGTGCAGGAACTCGAGGTCGTCCTCGAGCGAGCCGGGCTTTGCGGAGGCGAAACCCGCCCCGGCGAAGTGGCACACGAGCACCTCGGCCGCGGTCTGGCCGTGGCGGTCGATCCTCCCGTTGCGCTGCTCAAGACGGTTCGGGTTCCAGGGGATCTCATAGTGGACGAGGCGGTGACAGCGGGACTGCAGGTCGATGCCCTCGCTCGCGGCGTCGGTCGCGAGAAGGATCCGCACCGGGTCGAGGCTTGGGTCGGCCTGGAAGACGGCCTTGGTGTGCTCACGGGCGACCTCGTCTAGGCCGCCGTGCAGCAGGGCCAGCCGGTCACCACCAAGCCCGTGGGCTTCGAGCAGGTCCACCAGGTAACGCTGGGTGTCGCGGTACTCCGTGAAGACGATCACCCGCTCGTCGCTCCAGCGTGGTCGATTGTCAGATCCGCTCGCCCGCACGATGTCGTCAAGCCAGGAGAGGAGCCTTGCCGCCTTGGCATCGGGCCTTCCCGCCGCCGCGTCTACCCAGCCCTGGAGGCGGTCGAGCAGCTCCGTCTCGTTCGCGCCAAGTGGTGAGGCGTACTGGGCGGAGGTGGCCAGGGCAGTCCGCACGGCTTCGGCCTGCTCGTCCTCGTTCGCCACGTCGTCTTCGGTGCGGTCGATGGCCGCCGTGAGCACGCGCAAGGCGGGGCGACCTTCGCTGCTGCGTCCTCGGCCAAGGGCGGTCTCCCGATGCACCTTAAGGGTGTGAGCGAATGCCGCCGGCGAGGAGAAGAGCCGTTTCTTCAGCAGCTTGAGGCTGAACTCAGCCGCCATCCTGCCGGGATCATCCTCGGCTGACTGCCGGCGAAGCGCCGCGTACTCCTCGAGCAACCTGTGAGCCTCTTGTTCCGCAGGCGGGTACGCCACCTCGATGGCTTGCACGACCCGCGCGGGGAAGCGCGGTGTCCCGTCCGCGAGCGGTGGGAGCTCGGACTTGAGCCGGCGCACCATGATCCTTTGCAGTTGGGCGGGATCGGGGTCGACGCCGCGGGCAAAGCGCTGAGCGTCGAGCAGCTCGAGGAGCGCTGTCCACGATTCCCGGTAGCCGTTGTGCGGAGTGGCCGACAGGAACAGGCGATGCTCGAAGTGCGGAGCGACTGCACGCACCGCACGGGTGCGCTGGGAGTCGGTGGCATAACGACCCCGACCCGACGGTGCCACGTTGTGGACCTCGTCGACGATGAGGAGGTCAAAGGTTCTCGGATACGTCGGCGTGGTCGGCAAGACGTCTCGGAGGAGCCGCATAGGACGGTCCCGTTTCAACCAGTCGATCGAGACGATGAGGCGAGGAAAGTGAGTCCACGGGTTCGCTCGCAGACCCCGGCTCCGACGCAGGTGGCGGAGAAGATCGCTGTCGACGATCCGGAACTCGAGGCCGAACTTCTCGGCCATCTCGTCGCGCCACTTGACGCACAAGCTGGCCGGACAGATCACGAGGACCGACCGGGCGCGGTGACGAAGCAGAAGTTCCTGGACGACGAGCCCCGCCTCGATGGTCTTGCCGAGACCGACGTCATCGGCGACGAGGAGGTTGACCCGGGGCATGCGAAGCGCCCGCACGACCGGATCGAGCTGGTAGTCCTCGATCGCGATACCGGAGCGGAAAGGTGCTTGGAGTGCAGCTGAGTCTGCCGAAGTGACCGCCCCCCAACGGATGGCGTCCAAGAAGGCAGCAAGCCGGTCGGGCTCGTCAAGGCGGTCCGGATCGAACCCCGGCATCGTCGCGCGCTCCAGAACTTCGGCCCCCGGTTCGAGGCTCCACAGCACCTGGATCGAGTCTTCGTAACGGTCGTCCTCGACCGAATTCAGTGTGACAAGCCGCTCTGGGCCATCCATGTGGCCGTTCAGGTGGGGGAGGGCGCTTGCAGAGACGTCGGCAACCACCCAGTGTCGACCGCGCACCCTCACTAGCTGGCCGGGCTCTGGAGGGCTTGCCGCCGACGCTGTCGCCAGGTTCATAGTCTGACCATCGTCGCATCTCCGTCGTTGCCCAATTTCCTCCCCGACCAGATCCCCGCGGATGCTGCGCCTGCTGGCGATCTCTATCGCCCCAACCGTAGCCAGCAGGCATGAAGCCGGCACGCGAGCGGCACCGGCGCTTGTTGCAGCGCCGCCGTGCTTCAGTGACGCCGAAGGCGCCTGATTTGCTCGCTTCCTGCGGTGGCGGCACCCGCGAGAAGCCACCGAACAGTGGCCGGCATGTCGCGGTGCAGTCGGACCGAGACAAGGAGATCAGCCATCCGAGGCGGCGGCTGGCGAACTCGCGACAACGCGGGCTTCGCGTGCGCCATGCCGGCAGCAAAGAGCACGAGCGTGCGACAGCCGGGGAGCGCCGCCGAGGGAGCCACGATCCCCGAGAAGCCAGCGCTCCTGGCCGCCTCCGCCAATGCATGCGTAACCGCGTGGTGGTCGCCCACGAGTTGGGTTGGGTCGACTCCGAGGCTGGCCACCAGATGCGGGTCTGTTAGGTCCAGCACCTCGGCGTCAACATCGACCGCACCCACGCGTCGGCGTATTTCGAACGGGTCGACTCCCTCGTCGAGAAAATGCCGGCAGAGCTCGGCCCACGCCGCCTGCTCGCGGTCAGAGGCGTACCAGACACCGGAGCCGCCGACTTTGTGATAGCGCCCGTCGCTTCGCGCCGGGTCAGCAAAGCCCACGAGCGGGTGACGGGTTGGGCCCTGGTGCCAGAAGCGGCCGCGCAGGCGGCGCCGGGGCGCGCTCGCGACAAGGGCCTCGAGGGCTGTGGTCAAACGTAGGCGCCGTCGACGAAGCCTTGCGCTGCCTGGCGCACCTCTTCGACCGACCCGGCGGCGAGCACCTCGAGCGGCCGACGTCCTGCGAGGAGCCGGTTGCGCGCGTGCAGCCATTGTCCGACACCACGCGGCGACAGGGAGTCCGACAGGATGAGAGCTATGTCACGAAGATCGGCGAGGCGGTCGTAGCGGTCAGGACGAATCTGTGATGAGGCCCACCCGCGTACCGCCCGGTCGCTCACTCCCGTCACCGCTCCCACGTCGCCTTGGGAGATACCGTAGCTGCGTAGTGCATGGACGATCTCGGGTGCCTCGACCGCACGCTCCAGGATGCCGCTCACTTGGCTGGCCGCCTTTTCCGCTTCCGTGGATACTTCCGCTGTTGCTTCCTAAGAGGGTACTCGGGACCCGTGTCGTTGTCCATCCTTTTGTCCATCCATTTGCCTCAGATGGACAGATTCCGTCGCACACGCTGGACAGCCCACCCCACTTGAGCAGGGAAAACATAATGGTTGCCAACCAGCTGGACCCCCCTTGACGCTCTCTCA
>CAZAMA010000209.1:0-4957 GCA_964485645.1 uncultured Acidimicrobiaceae bacterium
GAGGCCCGTGGCGTAATGGTAGGGGACGCCGCTGATCTGCGAGGGCGGGGTCAGGACGTAGCCGCCGTTGGACAGGAAGTCGATGTGGCGGGCGGGGAGGTGGCCGCTGCGCTGGGCTGAGCCGGAGAAGTAGAGATGCAGGCCGCCGCCGGGGGTGCGCACCGTGCAGGTGGAGCTGTCGAGCAGGCCTGCGGCATTGAGCCGGGCAAGGGCGGGGAACCCGTCTCCGGCTTCGCCCCGGTTGTCGATGTCCAGGACGTCGGGGCCGGGGGCGCCGGTGGCGACGGCGAGGTTCAGCTCGGGCCGGCGGGCGAACCATGCGCGGATCCGGGCTGGGTCGGTGGTGGCGTCGAGGTAGCCGCGCGGTGTGGCCGGGGTCTTCCTGCCTGGCTGGCAGGGGAAGACGCGCCAGCCGCGTTCGGCACAGGTGAGGGCCTGGCGGTGGACGGTGTTCTCGGTCATGGGCGTGCTCCGGGGTAGGCAGGGACGGTGCGGTGGCCGCAGCTGGTCGTCTCGGCGGCCAGCTGGGCGGCGATGGCGGGGAGGATGCGGGCCTGGTACTCGGCCTGGGCGGACAGCAGTTCGGTGCCAGAGGCGGGATCGGGGCCGAGGTAGAGGGCGGACCACAGCCGGCGGAGGATGTCCAGGCCGTACAGGCACAGCTGGTGCTGCGGCCAGCAGGGACCGAGGACGGCGAGGTGCCCGTAGCCGGGCCGGTAGACGCGCTCGACCCAGTCCCGCAGCCTGGCCACGAGGTCGCCGGGTGCTGCGCCGGCGGGTTCGCTGGCCCCGGGCTGGGCAGCAGGCGGACGTCCGCAGGCGGGGTCGCCCTGGCCGGCTGGCTGTGCGGGGTGCCGGGTGAGGGCGGTGTGCTGCCGGTCAAGGTCGTCGAGGCGGTTGAGGTACTCGCGCACTCGCACTCCGTTCGGGACGGGCACGCCGGGCCGCAGGAACCAGGCGTAGTACTCGGCGTTGTGGACGCTCGATTCACTGACGAAGTAGCCGAAGCGCCGCAACAGCTCAAGGCGCACTGATTCCTCGTGGTGCTCGAGGTCGGCGCTACGCGCGAGCGCGCGCAGATCCTCATAGAGGTCCACCCCGTGCCGGGACAGCTCGAGCAACCAGGTCATGTGGTTGATCCCAGCGGCCTGCCAGGCGATCTCGGAGCGATCGATGCCGAGCATGGATGCGATCGTGTCGATCGTGTGCTCGGTGCCGTGACATAGCCCGACATGACGCGGGCCCGACTCGGCGGCAAGCGCCATCACCACCATCGCCATCGGGTTGGTGTAGTTGAGGATGAGCGCGTCCGGCGCGACCTCGGCGACGACACGACTGATCTCGAGCACCGGCGGGACCGTCCGCAGCGCTCGCGAGATACCACCGATGCCGTGGGTGTCCGCGATCGTCTGACGGACTCCGTACTTCTCGGGAAGGTCGAAGTCGATCAGCGTTGCTGACTTGCCACCGACCTGAATGGAGTTGACGACGTAGTCGCAGCCACCAACGCCCGTCGCGCATTCTGTGGAGGCGACCGGAGTGAGCTTCCGCCCGAGGCGCGATCCGACGAGCTCGACGGCCCGGACAGCCGCGTCCAGGCGGCCGGCATCAATGTCGACGAGATGGATCTCCGCGTCGGCGGTCGCCTCGTGTTGGAGCAGGTCGCTGACGATCGTGCGGGTGAAGACGAGGCTGCCAGCCCCCACGATTGCGACCTTGGTCATGAGTGATCCTCCTGTTCGGCTTTCCGGAGTACTGCGGCTCCCTCGATCGGAGCGACGTCGAGCAGCTCTACCGAGATGACGGCGTGGCCGACTGCGACCTGTGTCGGGTCGAGCCACCCGGCGAAGGGGAGCCCGAGACTCGCGTAGGCCCACTCCACGCCGTTGCGCACGCAGTCGACGAAGGACCGTCGCTCATCGAGCCCGGCAGCGAGCCCGGCGACAAGGACATCCCCGGCACCCACGGCATTGCCAGTGCGGGCAGGGTGGTCGAAGCGGTAGGCACCGCTGGCGCCCACGGCGACCGCCCCGCTCGCTCCCAGGCTGGCTACGACGGCCGACGCCCCCGCATTGCCGGCTACCCGGCAAGCGGCGAGGATCTCCTCGGTCGTTTCGGGCTGCGATCTCGACAACGTATCGAGCTCCGCTGCGTTTGGCTTCACGACGTCGACGCCACTCGCGAGAGCGAGCTCGAGCGCCGGACCGGAGGTGTCGAGCACGACGCGGCAGTGGCGCTCGTGTGCGAGCTCGATCAAGAGCCGGTAGGCGCCAGACGGCACGCCTCGCGGAAGGCTTCCACTTATCGCTACAACACCGCCCGGCTCGAGCCGGGCGTCGAGGGCGCTCGCCAAGGCGTCCCACGTCGCTGCCGTGATCGTCATCCCCGGCTCGTCAAGCTCGACAAACCGGCCGCCCGGGGACCACGCAGTGACGGTCTGGCGGGAATTACCCTCCGCCTCGACCAGCTCGTAGGCAATGGCTGCATCCTCAAGATCCTGGCGGTTCAGGTCGCCATACGCGCCGCCGACGATGCCGATCGCGACCGCCGGCACGCCCATGAGCGTCAGTGCCCGAGCGACGTTCATGCCCTTTCCGCCAGCTTGGCGGTGCACCTCGCTGACACGCTGGGCACGGTCGAGCACGAGCCCTTCCACCGCGTAGGTCACGTCCAGCGCGGGGTTGGCCGTGACCGTCACGATCATCGTCGGTCCCCGACGCTGACGCTGTCGTCGAGCGCGACGGCGACAGCTCCATGCAGCGAGGCATCGCCTCCAAAGCGCGCCCGGACCACTCGCGGGGCGAACGGAACCGCCCGACCCACGAGCGCTGCGACGTGGTTCACCAGCGAGCTATCGGTGCGTACGTAGCCTCCACCTAGGACGACGACCTCTGGGTCGATAACGATGGCGAGGTTGGCCGTCAACGCAGCGATGCCATCCCACAATTCACCGACGAACGTCGCGGCCTCAGGGTCGTGCTCTGCGAGCGCGAGGATCCCGGGCAGGTCGAGCGTTGTCCCGAGCCGCTCGCTCGCGCGCCGGGCGACCCCATTGCCTCCGTAGAGCTGCTCGGCGGGGACGCCCCCCTCTGCGGCGAGCGGTACGTCTTGCCATCCGGGGGCAAGGCAGTAGCCGATCTCGCCAGCAGCGGCGTGCGCGCCCTCAAAGAGCCGGCCGCCGATCACTATGGCGGCCGCCGTCCCCGTGCCGAGGTTGACATATACGCCAGTTGCCACACCCGCTAGCGCCCCCCATCTCAGCTCCGCGAGGGCGGCAGCCCTGACATCGTTGGCGACAGCGATAGCAAGACCGGGAAAGGCCGAACGCAGAGCCTGCGGGATCGCCAGGCGTCCCCATCCCTCAACGTTGGGTGCAAGGAGGGTGCCTTCCTCGCCCGTAATTCCCATGGTCGAAACGCCAACGCGCGCCACCGAGACGCCGGCGGCCCGTTCCTCCTCGAGCACCCCACGGGCGAGCTGCAAAGCGCGCGCCAGGACGCGTTCTGCGCTCTCGCCGCGCCCGGTTGGCTCGCTGCGTTGGCGACGGAGCTGCCCCTCGGCGTCCCCGATAGCAGCGGCAAGCTTCGTGCCTCCAAGGTCGATCGCCAAGGCGACGCCGGACGTCTCGCTCACCTCAGGGCTGCTCGGTCAAGATGATCGAGCGGGTGAGATAGCGTGGCGTGTCCGGGTTGACGCCGCGCAGGTCGCAGAGATGGGCAACGACCTGGTGCACCCGCACGAGCTCGGACAGCGGGTCTCCGACCCCTCGAACGACGTGGGCGCCCGTCGCTTTGATCTCCGCGTCGATGCTCGGTTCCTCGTCGTCGAGGAGCCACACGATCGAATGCGGGCCGACCGCAGAGATCGGCCCGTGACGAAACTCCCTCGTCGGGTAGGCCTCGGTCCACGCGCCGAGCGTCTCGCGCATCTTGAGCGCTGCCTCGTGCGCTAGCCCGACGGCGGCGCCGCGACCGAGGAAGACGAACTGGGTCACTTCGTCATAGTGGGCAGGCGGCGGCGCCTCGAGCGCCTCCTCAGCGCGCTTGGCAGAACCCTCGACGTCGAGGCCGAGGTGAGCGTAGAAAAGTGCGAGCACCGTGGTCGCGAACCGGGTCTGGACCACCGACCGCTCATCGGCCCAGGCCAACACGATGCGCTCGCCAGCGAGGTCTGCAAACTCACCACCCTCGAGGGCGGTGATCCCGAGCCGCGGCGTATCGACAAAGCCACGCAGCGCATCGAGCACCTCGGTCGTCGTGCCCGACCGGGAGATAGCCACCACGAGGTCATAGTGCCGGTCGGTCGGCAGTTCCGAGGCCGAAAACGCGTCGCTCTCCCCGAGCCCTCGGGACTCGCGCACCGTTGCGATCGCCTCTGCGACAAAGAGCGAGGTGCCACAGCCGATGAAGGCGACGCGTGCCCCGGTCGTCGGCAGTCGACGTGCCTCCACTGCGGCAAGCGCCGCTGCCCGGCGCCAGACATCGGGCTGGCTGAGTACTTCACGCATATAGTTGCTCATCTCAATCACTCTAACCGCCCTGTGGTGCGCATTACAAGCGCACGATGCCGCCCATCTGTCGCGACGGGGGCCAGGGTGACCGAATCGAAGACAGGTGAGCCGAGAGGCGACTGCGCCGGGCTTCGGCTCGTCGCTGGTCGATACGTCGGCGCTGGCCGACGAGGAGAAGGTCGCAGCGACACGAGCCGTCGCCGAGGAGGCGCACGCCGCTGGCGTCCTCGTCGAAGCCAAGCTCGGCGAGCTCGGCGGCAAGGACGGCGTCCACGCGCAAGGGGTCCGCACCGATCCTGACGAGGCAGCACCCTTCGTCGAGGCGACGCGCGTCGACGCCATCCCCATTGCCGTCGGCGCCTCGCATGCCATGACTGATGCTCGACGCAGTCCGAGTCGCCGACAGAAGAGCTGTAGGCGCCCTGCATCGAGAGCGTGGTCGCGTCG
>CAZAMA010000210.1:0-2175 GCA_964485645.1 uncultured Acidimicrobiaceae bacterium
CCCGGCTTGGACCCCCCACTCGGTGGCGCTGGACCGAGGCCACTCGAACCCACGCCGAGACGCGGCGAAAGCGTGCAGCGGACGCCAGCGAGGCGGCACGCGAAGTGCTCCAGCGCGACGACGGTCTGCCGCCGTGGGTCGATGCTTGGATCGAAGACGTCACCAAGAGCGGCCTTCTGGCGCGCAGCTCCACGAAGGGGGAGGCGCTCCTGGCGGCCGCCGCGTCATGCCTGGCGGCACTTCCGCTCTCTGGCGGCGAACCTATCGGTCGCGGAGAGCTGGCGGCCCGCTACGGCGGCGCCCGAGGGGCCCACGCGCTCGACGACGGACACCGGCTCAGCGCGCTCGTGCTGCGAGGTGCGGCCGCTGCCACCGGTTCTCCTTATCCGCGCACCGCCGCCGAGCGTCGGGCGCTGTGGACATCGGTAGGGGTGGTCTGCGACAGCATCTCGGCGACGGTTCTCGTCGCGAACCTGCGTCCCCAGCCGACCAACCTCGTGGCGCGACAGCTTTGTGAGCGCGCCGACGCTCGGCTTCCCACGCACCTCACCGCCCGGGACCTTGGCGCATCGAAGATCCGCATCCCAGGCGGTGTCGTGCACGTGTGCGAGAACCCGAGGATCCTCGAAGCGGCGCTTGATCGAGGTCTGTCTGCTGCCATCGTCTGCACCGCCGGGAACCCGGCCACGGTCACCATCGACCTGCTGCGCCAACTTGTTGAGAGCGGTGCTCGGATCGCCTACCGGGGCGACTTCGACTGGCCCGGCATTGCCATCGCCAACCGAATCATCGACCGGGTCGGCTGTGGCACCTGGTTGTTCGACAATCAGACGTACGCTGTTGCGGTCAAGGACGGCGCTGCCGACGCGGTCCCCCTCATGGGCAAACCCTCCATTGCCCATTGGGATCATCGGCTGTCTGAAACAATGCAGGACCAAGGCGTCGCCATCCACGAGGAACTGCTCATCGACCGACTCCTCGCCCATCTCGCCCATGTGGCGCCTGAGAGTAGGTAGTCCCTCAGCGTGGAGCGGATAAGAGCACAGCCGGTAGGTCAAGTTCGAGGGTACGCAGTACCTCATGCCCGATCTGTCGGACGCACACGTTGGCGGGATTGCCTTGTACGGGTTGAAATGAGGTCTCACCCTCTGCAGTGCGCCAGGCGAACTCGTAGGTGAAGTGATCCTTCGTCAGGCGGTCATAGTTGGCGTCGCGGTGCCCAACGTGTGCTCCGCCGTCCTGGTTAGCGATGGCGAGGACGAGATCTCGACGCGCATACCGCGGGGTCCGGTCGAGACCGTCCGGACTGCTTGACGGTAAGATTGCCTCTCCCCACCAGGTATTGAAACGTTGTCGGGGTGGCTTTGGATGTCCCTCTGGCCAACCATCGAGGAGCGGGATCCATTTCGCTCCTACGCCGACGGTGAGCTTCAAGCCGATGTTGGCGACGCAGATGTTGCGTTCCGGGTCGAGACGGTGCGTCGACGTATCCCGGAACTTCAGGCGTTTTGCCAGGTGCAGTTGGCCGACGAGAGAACCAGGGCCGTGCAGGATCACCCTGAGGCGCGTAGCGATGTTGAGAACCTCCAGATCGTTGCCGTCGTCGTATCCAGCGCACGCGGACTTCAACAGCTCGAATTGTTGCCGGAGGGCTTCGAGAAGGTCCTGCTCGCTTCGCTTGATGATCGCTGAGGATCGATTCGGCCGATGCCTTGTCACGATGCGGGCTCAAGTCTCGATGGTGATGGGCAGGCCGAGCTGTTGAGCAACCGGAGTCCACAGGTCGATGTCTTCGGCGGGCGTCTCGATGGAGACGAGGAGGGCGTAGCGGGTACCGAGGTGGCTGCGGTCGCGTGCTTGGAGCTCTTTCCACCATCCGGTGACCGGGTAGATGGCGACGCGACCTCTGGCCGCGAGTTCGGCAGCCGTTCCGTTCCAGATGTCGCTGTGGAGTGAGCCCCGGTTGTGGGCTTCGCTTCCGAGAAACCAGCCTTCGGTGTCGCTGGTGGTCGTCGGGCGTTCTTCCTCCTCGTCGAGGGCGCGTTTGTTGAGCCGCTTGCGGAACTGGTCGTCGGTCTCGGTGGCTTGCTGGAGCTCGAATCGGAGCTGGTGCGACGCGTACCGGTACCGTCGGCGCCAGCCCCGCCGGGTCGGGTTGGGTTCGATGAAGTAGGA
>CAZAMA010000210.1:2275-4948 GCA_964485645.1 uncultured Acidimicrobiaceae bacterium
TCACCGTTGAGGGTGTCGAACGAGCGTCCTGCAGCCAGCGCGTCTACCGCCGCTGACCACGAGGTGGGGGCGCCGGCGATACGGTCGGGAACGGCGGTGACGGCCATGGAGAAGGCCCGGCGCCGTCGTGGAGCCTGGATCTCGATTCGGGCGACCGCTTCTGCGGTGATCGCCCCGTACAGGTCGGGGTCGTTGTCTCCGGCGGGCGGGAGGATCTTCACTGACTCGACCCCGTGGCGCAAGGTGAGCCGGTGATCGCCTTCGAGTTCGGTTCGCAGGTCGCCGTAGAGGGCGATGCCGGCCATCGCCGTCCCGTGGCCGTCGTGGTCGTGCGCCCCCCAGGCCGGGTCGCAGCTGAGCGTGTCGCCCGGTGCGACCGAGTGTTCGAGCAGGGGGTGGCCGCGGTTGACCCCGGTGTCGAGGATGCAGGCGGCCGGGCCGTTCTCGTCGGCCGGTTTGGTTCGGGCGACGAGGTCGTTGACCCATTCGGTCTGTTCGATCTGGGAGAGCCGGCTGAAGAACGACGAGTTGGCGTGGGCAGCGCGCAGTTCGGCGAAGTCGTCTACAACTTCGATGGCTGCGGCGAGCTGGCGGGCAGTGGTGTGCACGAGCACGATGATCCGGTTGTCGAAGATCAACTGGCGGGACCCGACCACGAGCCCGGAACGTGAACCGTAGGCACGAAGGCGGTCGACCTCGCGGCCGTCGCTCGCTCGGAGCCAGACTTCCCACCAGAAGTCGTCGTCGGGTCCGGGGAAGCTGGCCGTGTCGTCGGTCCAGAGCGCCTCGATGGTCGCCAGGCGGAGTGCGGCGATTCGCTCGACCATGTTGGCGTGCCTCGGGTTTCCCTTTGCGGTGTCTTCGGTGGCGTACTGCTCGAAGCGGCCGAGGAAGTAGCCGAGCGACCCATCGGGGACGTGCACCGTGGCCAGCTCAACGCGGTCGTCACCCTCGCCCGAGCCTCTGACGGCGACGAGCTCGGGTGGCTGGCGGGCGGGGTCGAGGGTCGACAGTTCCAGTTCGAAGCCCGGCCAGCTTTCAAAGGTGAGCAGCATGCCCTCCCCGCTGGGGCGCACTCCGATCTCGCGCGCTGCCTCCGCTCGGAGGGTCCGGGCCGCCTGCTCCGCTTCCTGCGCCTCGCGGTTGAGGCGGGCCGCGTGCTCCTGACGGATCGGCGCCGGCGGCCGAGGGCTGCCCCTGCCTTCCCGGTAGGAGGTGTACGCCTCGGTCGACGCCGGCCGCTGAACCAGAATGTGAAGCCGGTCGCGAGGGGCCACGAAAGCGCGGTCAGCCCCGGGTCGCCCGGCGGCGCTCCTGGAGCGCTTCGACGAGCAGCGTCGTCGTGACCGAGGCTGACCTGGACAAGATGGCCTCTTTGGCCGCCTGCTCGCAGGCGAGGGTCAGCTCGGCGTGACTGAGCCCCTCGGCGGCCTCGTCGACCTTCTTCCATGCCAGGCCCCTCGTGTTCATGGTGGCCAGACGGTTGCGGATGACGCGTCGGGCGATCTCGGGGGAGGGGAGCGGATAGTCGATCACGGTCCCGAACCGACGGAAGATGGCGCGATCGAGGAGCTGGGGGTGATTGGTGGCCGCCACCATGAGACTGGACGACTCGTCTTGTTCGAGGAACTGGAGGAACGAGTTCAGTACCCGCCGGATCTCTCCGACGTCGTTGGTGTTCGCCCGGTCCCCGGCGAGGGCATCGACCTCGTCGAAGAAGTAGACGCCGCGGGTCTCGTTGGCTGCGTCGAAGATGAGCCGGAGCTTGGCTGCCGTCTCGCCCATGTACTTGGTGATCACGCCCTCCAGGCGGATCACGAACAGCGGAAGGTGGAGCTCCCCAGCGATGACGCTGGCCGAGAGCGTCTTCCCCGTTCCCGGGGGCCCGACGAGCAGCAGCGAGCGCAGAGGCTCGAAGCCGTGTTCTCGTAGCCGATCGGCTTGGCGCTGCTCGGTCAGGACCCGCTCGACAGCCGCTCTGACCTGGTTTTCGACGACGAGATCGCTCAGCCGTCGGTCGGGGTAGGAGACGGCAAGGAGCCCAGCGAGGTCCCCACGCGGTTGGACCACAGGGACCGGCCGGGCACCCCTGCCTTGCCGTGATGGTGACGCGCTCTTGGCTGCGTCGACAAGCTCCCGCAGGTCCTGAGCGAACCTGGCCTGGCCGCTCTTGGCGGCCCGCGCCGCGACCTGCATAGCAACGGAGTAGAAGTGACCGTCATCCCCCTCGGCGTGGCTGCGGACGAGGGCTTTGACCTGGTCAGCGGTCGCCATGATCGGCCTTCGGGGTCACGCCTAGATCATCGCACGGCCCAGTGTCGGCCACCCGAGATTGGCCCATCCCAACGTGCTGACCAGCGGTTTTGCTGTTACCGGATGCGGCCTAGCCAACCTCATGGTCGCCGAGCGCAAGCAGGCGACCGGGAGCCGACGAGCCGGACGCGGCACCGATCTACTACCCAACGCGAGCAGGGGCCGGCTTCGGACGAAGCACCTCAGGGCCGGCTGACCGGCACCATCCATCCTGCAGCAGAGGATTCAGGGGACACCCGCCGGCAGGGTCCCCCATTGATCAGGCGACGGCTCCGAGCCGTGCCCTATGCAAGCCCAGCTACCAGCAGGTATGGCGACGCGGAGGTCTTGAGTTTCGAGGTTGCGGGAACCCCCCGCCAC
>CAZAMA010000211.1:0-4943 GCA_964485645.1 uncultured Acidimicrobiaceae bacterium
GGGCGGGCCCCTGGCGACCTCTCGGGGATCGTCAGGGGCCACGTGTTGATGGTGCTGACCCGACCCGGTGGCGCACTGAACGCCGGACTCGTATCACGGCGGATTCAACTGGTCGTCGCAACACCTCGATTGCGGAGGTGTGCGATGGGACGTGGCGAGAAGCTGGTGCTGGAGGCGCCGGCAGGTGCCAGGCGGCAGTGGGCAGCCGACCGAGCCCTACGCGCACCGATGCGTTCGCCCGGACGACCGGAGCCCTCGAGGGCAGGACTCCATCGTGCCGTCATCGAGTACATCGAAGGTTGGTACAACACCCGCCGGCTGCACTCGACCCTCGGTTACCTCAGCCCCAACCAGTACGAAATGCTCCACCACAACGCCGACCGTCAGGCGGCATCATCAACAGAAGCAACGTGTCCGTCGAACCGGATCGAGCCCAGGCGTCGAAGCGCTGGCCGAGCGGGTTCGACGTCACGAAGAGCAACTCCGTCACCTCGATAGCGCCCGTCGGCCAAACCGCAAGTCCAGCTGAACGTGCAAGGGACTCGACACTCGTCCAGTTCAGGGACCGATCGGCCGGCTCATCCTTCGACTGCGAGGATCCTCAGGTCAACGCCATGGCCGAGTCGGTCATCGGGCTCTTCAAGACCGAGCTGCACCGCAACCCCGCCGCGTTGGCCGACAACGGCGGACCCTAGAAGGGTCTCGACGACCTCGAGATCGCCACGTGTGCCTGGGTCTCGTGGTCCAGCACCGAGTGCCTCCACGGGGGGATCGACGACCGGACGCCGGCCGAAGTCGAAGCCGAGTACCGTCTCAGAATTCAGCCGTCCGCGGCCTGAGAAACCAAACCAACGAGCCTCCGGGATACCCAGTCCGAGTCAACCGGGCCAAGGAGAAGGTCGGAAGGCCTCACCCAAGAGGTCGGTGAGTAGGAGAAACAGATGGAGGACCACCTGAATGCCACCAGCGAACTCAGCCAGCTGCGCCGCCAGGTCGACCAACTCGGTCACGAGGGGGACCACGAGCGTTGGACCGCCGAGGGAGAGTTGCACCCCCGACCGGCGCCAACACCGACCGTCGAACGGTCGTCGTCCCGAAACCACGACTCGTAGTCCGTCGACGGTGGCTACGGGTTTGGGAGGTAGCGCCGCCGGGCGGTGTGTCGTCTGCGGGCGCGTCGACCATGCTAGTCGGGGAATGCGCCGACGGGGCCATCTGCATTGGTCGGTTGTAGACGGCTGTCGTCCCGTTCCGTGGATGGCCGCGAGATCGGAACTCCCCCATGGGGCGTTGAGGCGACCAAGGGGACCGGCCGGATGTTCAAGCTCGAGCCCAGGATCGTGGCTGCTGAGCCTGTCCGCGCAGGTGAGCGACGACGGGCAGCACGGCATAGGAACCGATGCGCGCCCTGTCATGCCGAGTGGGTGTCACGCCGACGATCAGCTCTGCCCTCTGACGCTCGGACCCGTCGGCAGCTTCGTCGTCGCGCTGATGGCGGCCGCCAGAACTGGGACGATGGAGCGCCAGTCCCCGATCAGGGCGACGTCGGCCCAGTCGAAGACCGGTGCGCCGGGGTCGACGTTGATCGCCACGATGGTACCGGCACCCCTGACCCCAGCCATATGGTTGAATGCGCCGCGCAGGCCGATCGCCACGTAGAGATCAGGGGTGAGATGATGGCCGGTGATCCCGACTTGCCGAGCGCGGGGAAGCCAGCTGCGGTCGGTCACTCGTCGGGTGGCCGCCAGCTCCGCGTCGAGTGCTTGGAGTAGCGGGTCCAGCACTTCGTAGCTGTCAGGGCTGATTCCTACACCTACGCCGACGACCCGCCGGGCGCTCAAAAGGGCGCCGACGGCTGGATCACGATGGTGGTCGAGGATCTTGAGCCGCCCGCGTCGAGTCACTTCGATCGTCTCCACCATCACCGCTCCGTTGCCGACACGATTCGGCGAGACCGGCCGCCTGCCGGGTCGGACGGTGGCCACCTGAACGGCCGATGACGTCGTCACCTCGGCGACGACCCGTCCGGAAAACGCTGGCTTCATGCAGACCAGTCGGTCAGCATTATTGACGTCGAGCGCGACCGCATCCCCGATCATCCCGGCATCCAGCGACACTGCGACTCGTGCTGCCACCTCGCGGCCCCAAAGTGTGCCGGGGGCGAGCACAGCCCAGGGAGCACTTCGTCTGCACCAAATGGCGAGCGCGCCAGCCAAGTCCTCTTCCACGATCGATCCGGTGAGGTCGACGATCCGATCGACCCCGAACTGCCACAGTTCGCCAGGGTCACCGGGTGCGGGACCGGCAACGACCACCTCGGCCTGGGTCAGTGCCGCTAGACGAGATGCCTCGTCGAGCAGTCCGCCGACAAGGTCGCTGCGCCCAGGTTCAGCGAGGACGACGATCAGCCGACTATGCCCCGGTTCAGCGCTCGCAACCCCGATGGTCGAGTGCGATGTGGACTGGTCGGTTGCGCTGGTCACCGTGCTCGATGCGATGAGCGGCAAGCGCCGAACGCTACTCTGCGGCTGGCGGTCGGCTTCTCCGTTGGCCGGGAGCACACACCATTCCTGAAGCAGGGCGACGGTATGGTTCACCTGTTCGGATGTCGAACCCCGGGGGTGCAGTCGGCGTCGGGTTACGTCGAGAACGTGCGTCGCACCAACCGACGTCGGACTTCCCGCAGTGCCCCACGGTCCGGGTCCGAGATCGGTAGCGGTCATCCGGCGCAAGCGCGCTGCGGGCACCGCGGCACGCTGTTGCGACGGGACCTTGGCCGGCTCGCACAGACGCTCAGCCACCGACACCACCGCCGGAAGGGTGAGGCATATGTCTTTGTGGCCATCGTCGACCTCACAACCCAACGTCAACGAGTCTGCGCCAATCTCCATGTGGCGAGCAGAGGCAGCGAAGGGAAGGTCGAGTAACTCGGCAACTTGGGGGCCGAGTTGGCCGGTGTCGGCATCAATCGAGTTGCGACCGAGCAAGACCAGGTCGAAGGGCCCTAGAACTCGCAACGCCATGGCCAACGCTCGCGCCGTGGCGAGGGTATCTGATCCAGCGAATACCGGATCGACGACGTGGATACCTTCGTCAGCTCCCCATGCGACCGCCTCGCGCAGGATCTCCTCAGCCGACGGCGGCCCGAGTGTGACTGCCACGCAATAACCACCGAACTTGTGGACGAGAGCGACACCCTGGCTCACGGCTCGCCGACAGTAGGAGTTCATCTCGAGCTTGACGCGGTCGCGCGCAAGTCGTCCATCGGGACGCAACTCCAATGAGTCCACCTGGGGGACCTGTTTGACCAACACGACAACGTTCATCAGTAGACCTCCTCTTCGATCGTCGCCCATGCGACTGTTCGACACGGATATCGTCGAACACCTGTCTGAGGTGCTGGCGTCCAGGTCCGTCGGCTCGGCGAGTGAGTCATCTGATCCCCGTCCCGCCCGCTGCGCTCCCCACGCCAAAGGCGATGGCTGCAGCGGTCGCCGAGAGAACGAGCTGGCGAAGTGCGGAACGTGCCGGCGATCTGCCGGCAAAGATTCCCAGTGCAGCACCGACGACGATGGCCAAGAGACCCGCAGCGACCAGTGTGGCGATGATCGCTGCTGTCCCGCTGGTCACGAACCATGGGACAAGCGGTACAGCCGCTCCCAATGCGAACGTGACGAACGACGAAGCTGAAGCGAGAACAGGTGATCCAAGCGAACCTTGGTGGATCCCGAGCTCCTCGCGCGCATGGGTCTCGACGGCTAGCTCCTCGTTGCTCATGACGGCATTGGCCAACTGGTGTGCCAGGTGGTTCCCGATGCCCCGACTCTGGTAGATGCTGACGAGTTCGTGGCGTTCGGCCTCGGGATGCTGTTGAATCTCCTCTCGTTCCTTGTCGATCTCATGTTCGAGGAGCTCAAGTTGGGCGCGCATCGACACGTACTCTCCAATGGCCATGGAGCAGGCACCGGCGACCAGGCCAGCCAGGCCGGCGAGGCGAACGGCGGCAACGGTGAGGGTCGCCCCGGAAATGCCCACGATCAGCGAGACGTTCGTCACCAGCCCGTCGCTGATACCGAACACCGCGGCACGTGCCGCCCCCCCTTGCACGGCACGGTGTCGCTCACCCACCCGGTGCTCAGAGAGCTTCTCCTCAGGTGCTGATGATCGGCCGGATAGTGACATGGATGCCTCCACGGATCGTCGGGAACGGAGTGAGTTCAAACTCAACTCAGATGAGGTTCAGCGAGCGGCTGGCTGAGGTCGATGGGTAGCGAGACCGTGGCAAGTGCTCCTCGGTCGGCTGTATTGGAGAGCGTCACGGTTCCGCCGTGGGCGGCCACGATCGTCCAGACGATGGCAAGACCGAGGCCGGCACCACCCTGCCTGCGTGACCGTGAAGGGTCGGCTCGCGAGAATCGTTCGAAGGCCCGGGGCAAGAAGTCTTCTGCGAACCCGGTCCCGTGATCTTGCACGTCCAGGATCGCCACGGCGCAGACGCGGCGAAGCCCTATCTCCACCCTCGATCCCGAAGGGCTGTAGCGGATGGCATTGTCGACGAGATTTTCCACCACCTGGCGAAATCGGGTGCTGTCCACAGGCGCCACGACGGTTGGATCTGCGTCAAGCACCATCGTCACCCCGTTGCGTTCAGCCACTGCTCGATAGCGGGCCAGCGAGGCGGCGACGAGTGGCTCCAGCGGCTGTTGTTCGGCATAGAGGAGGGAACCCCCTTCATCGGCTTGCGCCAGGATGAGGAGTCCGTCAGTCAAACGCATCAGCTCGGCGACTCTTTCGGCGAGGCGGCCCACTATTTCCAGGGAGTCGCCGCCGCCTGGAGCAGCACGGCCGGCCATCTCCAGCTCGGCACCAAGCGCCGCCAGCGGGGTGCGCAGTTCGTGGCTTGCCGCGGCCACGAACTGGCGCTGGTGGTCGAGTGACACGCA
>CAZAMA010000212.1:0-4900 GCA_964485645.1 uncultured Acidimicrobiaceae bacterium
TCATAACGTTCGCGTCGAGCAAGCGTCTCACCGAGCGTCCTGTAGAGCTCCGGCAGATCGAACTCGTGATAGGCACAGGGGTGCGCCACGCAGACACGCAGTGCCTCCACTCTGGCTTCGGGTTCGCGACGTGCGGCGACAGCCGCATCGATGAGAGCGTCGCATTCTCTCGTGCGAATCTCGACAGTTATTTCGGCCACGCCTCCAGCCTGCCATGGCGACGGGTCGGCTCTCGACGCCACCACATGTTGCCGCGCACGCTCCGGAGGACGGCGCGATGTCCTTCGAACCGTGCGAAAACGAGAGCGTACGATCATCATCTCGATGACCATCCCAGAGTCGACCCGACACAGCCTGTTCCAACGGCTCAACAGCCGACGGCTGGAGCGATGGCCATCCCTATCTGCGCTCGACATCAAGTTCCGGGCGAACTTCGCCTATATCAAGGGCATCAACAGCGGCGTTGCGGTTCCGCTCTTCCGCCTGCAGTACGGAGGGTCGGCCAGCCGATGGGGCTTCGCCATCTATCTCGCCAGTCATGACGGCTACGAACGGGCAGTCCTACCGACCGGCCTCCTAGCTGGCTCGCCCGAAGATGCTCTCGATTGTGCGTGCGCGCTCTACGTCGGAGACGAGGAGCCTTGGAGCGAACGCGAACTCGGCGAGCTCCGGACGCCGCTTGCGACTGCCCCAGAAGGCCGGACCGGCTCCAGTTGCGAGCACGCGGCCGCTGTCGGTCTGTGCTACCTCGATGGCTGGTGAATTCGACGACGGCAAGACAACCGTCAGCCGGTCGTGGATCCGCCGCCGGCCGCCCAATCGGGAGCGGCGCTGCGATTCAAACGACCTCAGGCGAGGAGTGCCGAGATGGCGAGACCGAGTTCTGACAAGAGCGCGAGCTGGTCCAACGTAACGGCTAGAGCATCTACGTTCCGGCCGGTGAGCGTGTGTAGTCGGCCGAGCGAAAGCCGCCCGTCGTGGTCAGGATGAAAGAAGTGGACCAGTTGATTCGCGACGTAGTGACCTAACTCTGGTGGAGCTGATTCGAACGCCACCGCCAATTCGTCCAGGCGTCGCCCATCCATCAGGCGAACGAGATCATGGATATCAGAGCCCACCTTCGTCTTCGATGTCCGACCCTGGCGTCCCCGCAGTGCCACCACCTTCAGAGCGACAAGCGAAGCAACCGTGGCCAGCTCGAGTACGCACGATGCAACCGGCTGACCGTCGCGACCCACAGCTGTCACAGCAGCGGTCGACGCCTGCTCATACGCCCAGCGCCTTGCGAGAGCGAAGGCACGAGGGTCAGCCTGCACTGGCAGCTGTTCGCCGACGGTCGAGGCCATCACGTCGACCTTCACGGACGGGTCGGAGCCGAGCAAGACCTTGGCAGCTGCGAGCCGTGCGACGTCATCACGGGTGACGAGTAATTCGACGAACTCTCGATACGCACTCGTGAGGGTGTCGACATCGCCAGTGAGACGATGCAAGGTCGAGATGCGCAGGTTCACGGCGAAACCGCCCACCAGCACCCACCGGTGTTCTCTTGGAAGCGCGCCGAGAGCTCGCACGAACGAAGCGACCGTACCGGTGCTGTCTGCTTCGATGACGATCCGCTCTGGCAGCTCACCAGACACGTGTCACGTCCTTCGGTCGCCAACCTCGCAGCACCTCTGCGCCGCGACTCGGATCGAGCGCGAGGTCGAGTGCTACAACTACGTGGTTTGCGAGAGGGAAGTCATTGCCTCGCTCAACTCGGTGGCGACAAACGACCGGTGCCGGCGTCACCGCCACCGTGCAGCCTCGGATCTCGGGACGCTCGGCCCGGCCGAGGAGCAACTCAGCTCGGCGCAAAGTCGCCGCGTCCGGTAGGTAAAAGTCAGGCGGGTAGTCACCCCGCGCGACCATCGGCGCCCCCCAAGCCTGTGCGGCCACAGTGTCCGTCAGCGCCCAGCCAACCTCGGTGTAGTCGTCGAGCCCGAGACGCAACTGATCGGTCAGCTGAGCCATCCCCGGCTCGGGAGCCTTTGCGAGAGCAATGGCACTGCGCCGCCAATGAAGAACGAGGCTCCGAAATAGGCCCGGGATCGCTGGCCTCCCGTCCTCTGACAACAGCCCCTCGGTGCGCAACGCTGACATGACCCGCGAGACCGACCCAGGGTCGCGGTTGGTCCACCTAGCGGTTTCGCGCACGGGATGGGCGCTTCGCGCATCCGTCATGCAAGCGATCGCGACGTCGCGTCCAGTCGGTGTGTCAAGCGGATGACCCGCTGCGGTCACCGCGACCAAGGAGGGCACGCCGGTGTCGATCACTACCGGCGGAGCGACAAGGCGAAGATGACCACTACGATCGTAAAAGTTGACACCCGCCGCTCTTAACCTCTCGCGAGCGACGACCGGGATTCGATCGGAGATGATCAACAAGGGCCGCCGCCGATGGTCGCTTCCGAGGATTGCGCCCACTGCCTCAGGGCGGAGCAGACCCCTCACCTCGACTTCGAGCGTCGAACCTGGCAGGACCAACAGGGTGTTATTTGGCGCTGCCTTGTTCACTGCGAGCTGCGCCGTCACTCCGATCGCCGCTAGCGTGGCTACGAGATCGGCTGCGTATGCGTTCATCCGGTCCCATCCTGATCCCATACCTCCAGTATAAGGCCGTTGTTTGTTGCGGGACACGGCAATACACAACAGAGGCGCGTCCCGTGCATGCTCCCGGAACGGCTACCGCGCTACGGCGGCTTAGCGAGTAGCTCGCCGGCAAACTACCGGAGGACGCTCGACGAGCCGCAGATCGGCACCGAGAGCCTCGGCGATCTTCGCCAGGGTCGCACTCGTCGGGCTGATGACGCCCCGTTCAATGCGACTAATCTGAGCCTGAGGAAGGCCAGCCTTCTCGGCTAGCTCCGTCTGGGTGAGCTGGTGCTTCTCCCGGAGCTCGCTCACTTGGCGGGCGACTGAGTGTGCCTGGTCGAACACTGCTCGAGCGGCGCTCACCTCGGGGCTGCTGGCTCGCTTCGAGCGCTCCAGGTAGTCATCGAGTGTGCGTGCCATCGTCGTCTCCTCGGCATGCCAGTATGCACTTTAAGATATAGAGCGTCAATTCCCTGTGCCTCTTCGTCCTCGCGGATGACTCCCACGTTCCGTTTGCCGACACTCGCGGCGACTAACCAACTACATCTCGCGGCACACGATCGCTACCAGGATCAACCTCGGCTCGCTGGCCGCAAGTTGGGTCAGAATGCCCGGCCTAACCTCGCAAGGCCCGCGGGATGGACGCGGGATGACGGCATCCGAGGTGACGACATATTTGCCTAAATATAGCCCTCTAACTGGACTTTTTCGAGTGGAGGTGAGCGGACTCGAACCGCCGACTTCCACGTTGCGAACGTGGCGCTCTACCAGCTGAGCTACACCCCCAGTCCGGCAGGGAGCACTCGGGTGTCAAGTGCTGGCCACAACCGGTTCGGGACAGCAGGCAAGGATAGCGGAGGCGCCGGCCGGCACGGGAAGTCGAGCGGCGACAACCCTCGGTCCGTGCGCGAGAAATCGGCGGTGCCGAGAAATATATCCGCCATGAACAGGGCTTCTAGCACTCTTACAACGAGAGTGCTAGAATGATCGCAGGAAGATTACGAGAAGGTAAGGAGGTACATCTGATGCCACTTCTTGTTCGTTCGGAACCATTTCGTGACATCGATCGCTTCATGCAGCAGTTGATGGGGGACGGTGGAATTCGCCGTTCGGCCATGGCAATGCCGATGGACGCCTTCCGCAAGGGGGACGCCTTCCTTTTGCAGTTCGACCTGCCGGGCGTGACCGGTGACTCGATCGAGCTCACCGTGGACAGCAGCACCCTCACCGTCAAGGCCGAACGGAAGCCACCGGCCATCTCGGAGGGCGTCGAGGCGCTCGTGGGCGAGCGCCCACATGGCACCTTCACCAGGCAGGTGTTTCTCGGTGACAACCTCGACACGACAAAGATCGAGGCCCGCTACGAAGATGGCGTGCTCACCCTCTCGGTCCCGGTGGCCGAGGAGGCCAAGCCGAGGCGGATCGCGGTGCAACAAAGTGCCGCAAAGGCGATAGCTGTCTGACAGTCCCGCTGCTCAAGTTGCAGCTCTGTCCTTGGCCGGCGAGGCTCGGGCTACGGCCCGTACCTCGTCGGCCAACTAGGCAACTAGAAGACGCCGAGACGATCGGGTCTCAGCGGGCGTTGGCTGTTCGGCGAGGCTGCATGACGGACCAACCAGTGCCGCCGAGGATGGGCGCCTGCGCACTTGCAGACCGGCTTGCAGGGTACACAGCACCGCCGAAGGCGGATCTTGCGTCGTTACCCCCGCCGACGGCGTGGCGATCCTGCTCGAGCGAGGCGACGTACCGACGGCTCTGCAGCACTTCGGTGGCGTGCCGTCGTGTCTCGAGTGCGATCACCTTCTGGGCGCGCTCGACGGCAAGACGGTTGAAGTGAATCAGCATCGCAATGTACGCGACGATGCAGATCAGGCCGACGAGGGCCAGGTCCCACATCACCCCGGCTCCTGGAATGAGGCCGACGAGGAAGCTGAACACCGTTGCGCCCGCCAGCACTGTGATGACTCTCCGCCGCCTTGCAGTCGTAACCGGTGACGGCGTCAGAGGTACCGCAGCCCCAGCCCGCTCTCGGTCGGGATCGTCGGTGTCAAGCGCGCCGCTCGGAGCACCGTAGCGGTCGACTTGGACGCGCTGGGCAGCGACCGAGTATCCGATCATCGCGCCCGGAACCGACCCGGCTGTCAGCTCGGAAGCGGTGGCCGGCTGGTCGAGAGAGCCGAGCCGCAACAACCGCTGGCGGTACGAGCGCACGCCCGAGGTGAACTTGCGTTCGGATATCTTCCTCAACACCATCGGCGTGAGAGCCACG
>CAZAMA010000213.1:0-4887 GCA_964485645.1 uncultured Acidimicrobiaceae bacterium
GAGGTCACCGAGGCCGTCGCCGCGGCGCGCGCCGCGTCAGCGACCTTCGGCGCCATGCCGTCGAACGAGCGCGGCGCCGTGCTGTCGCGCATCGCCGCGCTCCTGCAGAGCCGGTCCGATGAGTTCGTCGCCGCGCTGTGCACCGAGTGTGGCATGTTGCGCACCATGGCGGCTGCCATGACGGGCCAGGCGATCCGCTGGTTTGAGTACTACGCGGGCTGGACCGACAAGCTGACCGGTGACGCGCTGCTCGACGAGGGTGGTGGCCTCAACTACTCGCTGCTCGAGCCCTACGGCGTCGTCGCCATCCTCTACTCGTGGAACGGGCCCCTCGGGTCGATCGGCATGAAGGTCGCGCCGGCGCTGGCCGCGGGTTCCTGCGTCGTGCTCAAGCCGCCGGAGCTGGCGCCCTTCAGTGCCTCGCTCTTCGGCGAGGTGTGTCTAGAGGCCGGGCTTCCCGCCGGCGCCCTGAACATCGTGACCGGGGACGCCGTCGCTGGCGATGCGCTGGTGCGTCATCCCGACGTGGACAAGATCAGCTTCACTGGCGGCATCCCGACCGCGCGCATCATTCAGGCCGCCTGCGCCGCGAGCCTCACCCCACTCGTGCTCGAGCTCGGTGGGAAGTCGGCCAACATCGTGTTCGACGACGCCGACCTCGCCCGCGCCCTCTCCACGGCCGTCCTGGGCCTGAGCCGGCTGTCCGGGCAGGTCTGCCACGCGCCGACGCGCCTGCTGGTGCAGCGGGGCATCTACGAGTCCTTCACCAGCGAGGTGGCCGACAGCCTGGAAGCGCTGGTTGTCGGCGACCCGGACTCGTCCGACAGCGATATGGGCCCGGTGATCAGTGCGGGCGCGTGCGAGCGCATCATGTCGATGATCGAGGCGGCGAAGGACCAGGGCTCCGGCGAGCTCCGGGCCGGCGGGGTGAAGCTGGGTGGATCCTTGGAGGGCGGCTTCTTCATCCGCCCGACCGCGTTCGGCGAAGTGGCGAACTCGAGCCCGCTGGCGCAGGAGGAGGTATTCGGCCCGGTGCTGGCGATGATGCCGTTCGACGACGAGGACGAGGCGGTCGCGCTGGCGAACGACAGCCGCTACGGTCTCGCCGCCCACCTGCATACGAACGATCTCTCCCGCGCTCACCGCATGGCGCGCGCCCTCCGGGTCGGCAACGTTGCCGTGAACGGCGGGCGGGCGAACGGTGGTCCGATGGGGACGTTCGGCGGCGTCAAGGACAGCGGGTACGGCCGCGAGGGCGGTCGGCACGGCATGGAGGAGTTCCTGCAGGTCAAGAACGTCAACATCAACCTTTAGCACCTCCAGCCCCAAAAGCCGATTCGGTCTCGCGTCGGCACGGCGCCACAGATTCCGATTGTGCATGCGCCACGGTCGGCCAGAATCGGCGCCGACATGACGGGGCCGTGTCACCACAATGCTGGGACTGGGGTCGCGACGCGCACGGTCATGCGCGATAGCGGATCGAAGCGCGCCCTCTACCGCGAGTGGACCGATTCGAGGCGCAGACCGTTATCTTTGTTGGCCTGTGTCCTGTGTGTGCCGGATTTCGGGTTACGAGACTCCTGGAGTCACGAGCACATTTGCTTGCGAGCGAAGGGCGGCCTGAAAGACGACAGAAACGTCGGGGCTCAGGATCAGGCCTGAACTTCACCGCCGTCGACTTGAATACCCTGACCAGTGATCATTCGACCCGCGGCCGAGGCGAGAAGTACACACAAATCGGCAACGTCCATCGGATCAATCAATGTGCCCTGGGGAGTGAGGAGAGCCTCACGGGCTTCATCAACGCTGCGGCCGGTCTTTGACGAGATGACCGAGATCGTCGTGTCAGTCATCGGCGTGTCTACATAGTGAGGGCAGACGCAGTTGAATGTCACACCGCTCCGAGGGAACTCCGTAGCCAGAGCCCGCGTCAGACCTAGGAGCCCGTGCTTCGAGACGGTATAGGCCGAGGCATATGCCAACCCGATACGTGATCCGACCGATCCGATCGAGATCACACGACCATGGCCGCGACGGAGCATGCCGGGCAATGCTGTCCGTGTCATCCAGAATGGCCCGTTGAGGTTGACGGCAAGAGTGCGGTGCCACATCGCGGTGTCGGTCTCAAGGAACTTGGCCGACTCGGCGATACCTGCGTTGTTCACCAGGATGTCGAGTTGTCCGAACTCCTCCTCGGCCCCCCGGATGGCACGGACGCAAGATCGCTCGTCGCTAGCCTCCAGGCTGAGGGGCAGGGATCTGTACCCACACGCCGCGGCGACGTCGATAACGGCCTCCTTTTGGCGAGCCGTCACGGCGACTCGAGCGCCAGCAGCAGCCATGGCGAGGGCAATGGCACGCCCTATGCCCTTGCTTGCTCCAGTTACCAGAGCAGTACGTCCTTCGAGAAGGGAGATCGCTCCTGATTGTGTCGATCGCACTAGGCAGCACCCACGGCATGGAGTGCCATAATCCCGTACTCTCGGACGACTTGGTCCTCGCCGAGCGGTCCGTCTTCGCGGAACCAGACGGCGACGCCCATCCCCATGTCCAGGATCGCGTATGAGGCAAGTCTGGGGGAGGACACTGAGAGGCGCTCCGCGGCGACACCCTGTTCGATGAGGCTTCGGAAGCCTCGCTCATATTCATCTCGGCGCGCCGTTATCGTCGAACGTTCCGGTTCACGGAGACTCCCGATCTCGCGGGTTCCGACGAATGCTTCGAACCGATGCCGTGCGTGGTATCGCACATGTGCCTCGACAGATCGACGCAACTGTTCGACGACATCGTCGGTCGACTCCACGGCCGACTGGAATTCGCCGAGAAGCCGGTCCATGGTTGCGGACATGATCTCCGACAGGATCTCCTGCTTTGAGGCAAAATGTCCGTAGATGCTCGGGCCCTTGATGCCGACATGATCTCCGAGGTCCGCCATCGTCGTGTAGCGGAATCCCTGTACCGCGAACAGCTCGAGCGCGGCTAAGAGGATCGAGATGCGTCGGTCACTGCCTTGCCAGAGGGGCCGCTCGGGTTTGGCTGGGACGTGCGCTCGTCCCCTTGTCTCGTTGAGCAGATCTGATGGCGTCATGGGCCAGCACCTCGTCGCGTTATTGGTCTCGGTCTAATGCATATTTGGATACTAAGAACCTCGTGAACTGGCGGAAATCCGCTAAGGACCATAGTCTAACTAGTAATCACTAGGACCCAAAACCTACGAACCGCAACCGCAACCAGCCACGACCGTGCCAATCGAATTCGAACCGGGAGAACGAGAGGTTGAGCTCGCCGCTCGGACGGCGGACTTCGTACGCGACGTCGTGCTTCCAATCGAGGCGGAACACAGCAGTTCTCTGCACGATGCGCTAGAGCCGTTACGCGTGAGGCTTCAGGATGAAGCGCGTCGCGCTGGCGTGTTCGGGCCGCATATTCCCGAACGATGGGGTGGGAAGGGTCTCGATCTGCGGGGAATCAGCGTGGTCTTTGAGGAGGCCGGCTATTCGCTCTTCGGCCCGCTCGCGCTCAATGCCGCTGCGCCTGACGAGGGGAATGTGCACCTCCTCGAGAAGGTCGCCGACGAAGTCCAGAAAGAGCGCTATCTGGGCCCGTTGGCCCGGGGTCACATCCGCTCGTGCTTCGCTATGACCGAGCCTCCCCCTGGCGCCGGGTCCGACCCAAGGCTCCTGCGAACGACCGCGGAGCGAACTACCGAGGGGTGGCGCCTTGACGGTCACAAATGGTTCATCACCGGCGCCCGCGGTGCAGACTTCATCATTTGCATGGCTCGCACCGCCGGCACTCCGGGCGCGCAGGGAGGTGACGGCGCGACCATGTTCCTGGTCGAGACGGACAACCCTGGGGTACAGATCATCCGTGACATCGACACTCTCGACCAAGGCATGTTCGGCGGACACTCCGAACTCCTCTTCGATGGATGTCAGATCGGAGAAGACGCAGTCCTCGGCGAAGTCGATCGCGGCTTCCACTACGCACAGGTCCGTCTTGGTCCGGCACGATTGACTCATTGCATGCGCTGGCTTGGCCTCGCTCGCCGAGCGCGCGACATAGCGCTTGAGCGTGCTGCGGCGCGGCAAATCTTTGGATCGAAGCTCGCCGACCTCGGGATGGTGCAGCAGATGATTGCTGATTCCGAGATCGACCTCGCCGCCGCTCGCGGCCTCATCTGGCATGCAGCGTGGAAGATCGATCGGGGCGAGCGAGCGTCGCACGAGGTGTCCATTGCCAAGACCTTCGTCGCTGAGGCGGTCGGGCGAGTTGTGGACCGCTCGGTGCAGATCTGTGGTGCCCTTGGCGTCTCGAGCGACCTCCCGCTGGCGAACTACTTCCGGGAAGTCCGGGCGTTCCGGATCTACGACGGGCCGTCCGAGACGCACCGCTGGTCGATTGCTCGTCGAGCTGTCCGACGTGCTGTGAATGACGCCCGGGCCGGTTATGGCACGGTCTCGTCGACCTGAGCGCAACTCGACCCGATCATGGGCCGCCACGCACATGGGCGGGAAGCGGAAGTAGGGCGGCGCGGCGAGATCATGTTTTGGCGCGGGTCGGTCGGGCCGTGAATCGACTCGGGAAATCTGTCCATCCTTTGTCCATCCATTGGGTCAAAATGGATGGACAAAGACGGATGGCCTATAGGTCACAACGCTCTGAGCTGGACTGACGGGGCAGCTCAACATGTGATGGACGTGCCTGCTTGCTCTCTCAATGTTGAGTCGTTCGTCTTCGACGTCCCGTTGAAGAGCCTTGAGTCTCAAGGTGCGCCTGTGAGCGCTCGACACCAGACGGCCGGGGCTGAGAACTCACTGAATCTTAATCCTAAGGTGCCGGGATCGAGACCCGGGCGGCCCACGGAATCGCTGTTCGAGACGTCGT
>CAZAMA010000214.1:0-4840 GCA_964485645.1 uncultured Acidimicrobiaceae bacterium
AGGCCCACTACCGCGACATGTGCGACACCGAGTTCACCATCGAGCAGGGCAAGCTCTGGATGCTCCAGACGCGCGTCGGCAAGCGGACAGGTCGCGCCGCCTTCCGCATGGCCGTCGACATGGTCACCGACCCCGTCATCGCCCTCAGCCATGCAGAGGCCGTGCAACGTGTAAGTGCGGAGCACATCGACCAGGTGCTGCACCCCCAGTTTGCGGACACATCGGCCGCGGTGCTCACAACCGGCCTCGGCGCGTCGCCGGGTGCCGCGGTCGGCAAGGTGGTCTTCACTGCCGACGACGCCGAGGCGGCCGCGCAAAAGGGCGAGAAGGTGGTGCTGGTGCGCAACGAGACGAGCCCCGAGGACGTGCACGGGATGCTCGCCGCCCAGGGCATCCTCACCGCCCGCGGCGGTCTCGTCTCCCATGCCGCCGTGGTGGCACGGGGCTGGGGCAAGCCAGCGGTCGTCGGCGCCGAGTCCATTCGGTTCGACAGCAATGGTGGCTCCTTCAGCGTCGGCACGACCGTGGTGCGCGAGGGTGCTGTCATATCGATCGACGGCTCGACAGGCACCGTGGTACTGGGCGAGGTGGCACTCAGCGCCGCGGCCCCGCCGCCGGAGCTGGAAGAGATCCTTCTTTGGGCAGACGAGATCCGCCTCGGCCGTCTCGGCATCCGGGCAAACGCCGACACTGGAGCCGACGCGGCCAATGCTCGCAAGCTCGGCGCGGAAGGCGTCGGCTTGTGCCGCACAGAGCACATGTTCTTCGGAGAGGACCGCCTCCCGATCATGCGCCGCATGATCCTCGCCAGCTCGGACGAGCAGGAGTCAGCGGCGCTCGAGGAGCTTCGGGTCGCCCAGAAGTCCGACTTCGCGGAGATCCTCGAGGCGATGGACGGTCTCCCTGTCGTCGTTCGCCTGCTCGACCCTCCCTTGCACGAGTTCCTGCCCGACATCGAGCAGCTGGCCCTGAAGGAGGCGACCGAGGGACTCACCGACGACGAGAAGGCGCTCTACCAAGCCGCCGCGACATGGCGCGAGGTGAACCCGATGCTTGGGACGAGGGGCGTGCGGCTCGGCGTCTTGAAGCCCGGTCTCTATGGCATGCAGGTACGCGCGCTCATGGAGGCCGCGCGGGATCGGATCGGTGCCGGAGGCAACCCGATCGTCGAGGTGATGATCCCACTCACCGTCTCTCGCGAGGAGCTTGCCCTTGCGAGATCGTGGGTCGAGGACGCGATCAAGTCTGTCGAAGGCGACGCCGGCTCCGACCAAGGCAGTGCGCCTCACGCGAACGTGCTCATCGGGACGATGATCGAGACGCCGCGGGCGGCGCTCGTCGCCGGCGAGATCGCCGAGGAGGCCGACTTCTTCTCGCTCGGGACCAACGACCTCACCCAGATGACCTTCGGCTTCAGCCGCGACGACGTGGAGGGTCGCATGATGTCGACCTACCTGGAGAAGGGGCTGTTGCCGGCCAATCCGTTCGACACCATCGACCCCGTGGGCGTCGGCGAGCTGATTCGCATCACCGTCGAGCGCGGGCGGGCAGCCAAGCCCGGCCTCGAGTGCGGCATCTGTGGCGAGCACGGAGGCGACCCGGCTTCGATCGAGTTCTTCTACAAGGCCGGACTCGACTACGTGAGCTGCTCTCCGTACCGGGTACCGATCGCACGTCTTGCCGCGGCACAGGCGGTGCTGGCCGGCCAGCAGTAGGCCCGCCCTCGATGGCGATCCCCGACGAAGACGTCGCACAGGTGCGGGCGGCGACGGACCTCGTGGCGCTCATTGGCGAGTACACGCCGTTGAAACGAGTAGGTCGGCGATTCGTCGGCCTCTGCCCGTTTCACGCCGAGAAGACGAGCTCTTTCAGCGTAAATGGCGAAGAGGGTCTCTACTACTGCTTTGGATGCCAGGCACGCGGTGATGCGATCAGCTTCCTACGCTCGATCGAGGGCTGCAGCTTCGTCGAGGCGGTCGAGCGTCTCGGTGCGCGCGCCGGCATATCGGTGCGCCAGGAGTCGTCGGCAAGAGGAAGGCAGGACCGCGACCAGCAAGAGGTCCTGAAGGAGGCGATGCGCCGGGCAGTCGAGCTCTACCACGAGCGCCTTCTCAGTCACAAAGACGCCAGCCAGGCCCGGCAGTACCTGCGCTCGCGCGGATACGACGGAGAGGTCGTGCGGCGGTTCCGCCTCGGCTGGTCACCAGAGCGTGGCGGCGGGCTCGTCGGAGACATCGACACCCCACCAGGCGTGCTCGTCGCTGCCGGCCTTGCTCACGAGGGAAGCTACGGCCTGCAGAGCAGCTTCCGGGGACGGGTGATATTCCCCATCTTCGACCCCTCTGGCGCTCCCATCGCGCTCGGGGGAAGGATCCTCCCTCAGAGCCCCGACAGCCAGCGCGACGCAGGTACCGGACCCAAGTACCGCAACTCCAAAGAAACCCCGATCTACTCCAAGCGCCGCACTCTCTACGGACTCAACTGGGCGCGCCAAGGCATAGTCCAGGCCGACGAGATCGTCATATGCGAGGGTTACACCGATGTGATCGGGCTTTTCGTCGCAGGCGTTCCGCGGGCGGTGGCAACGTGCGGCACGGCCCTCACCGACGAGCACTTCCAGGTGATCGCCCGGTTTGCAAAGCGTGTCGTGCTCGCGTTCGATGCCGACGCGGCCGGGCAGTCTGCCGCGTCGCGCTTTTATGAGTGGGAGCGACTCCATAGCCTGGAGGTGGCAGTCGCGCCCTTGCCGCCGGGCAGCGACCCCGGCGAGCTGTCCCAGAGAGATCCCGAGGCCCTGCGAAGAGCCGTCGAGGGAGCCGTTCCGTATCTCGGCTTCAGAGTAGAGAGAGCGCTCGCCTCAGGTGACCTCAGGTCGCCGGAGGGACGGGCAAGAACTGCCCAGGCAGCCGTCGCGATGATCGCCGAGCACCCAAACGAGCTCGTGCGGGACCAGTACCTCGTCACGATCGCAGACCGGACGCGGATCGATGTCGAAGCCCTGCGGCCCTATCTCGAGGAGCCGGCAGGTGCCGGCTATGGTCCGGAGCCGAGGCAGGTGCGCGGCACGCCGGCGGGACCCACATCTGCCACTAGGACGGGACTCCGGGCTGCCCCCGGGCAGCAGGGCGCACGTGGGCGTGCAAGCGCGCCGGGCCAGCGTGCCGCTCGGGACGGTCTGACGCTGGCGATCCACGCGCCAGAGACGATGGCCGGACGGCTGGACGAGTCCCTTTTCGCCGACCCCTTGCAACGAGCCGCATACAACGCGCTGGCGAGCGCGACGAGCCTCCACGAAGCCATCGAAAGCTCTGACGACGCCGTGGCAGACCTGCTGCTACAGCTGGCGGTGAGCGAGCCGGAGGCCGACGCCGATCCTACGATCGTCCAGCTCGTGAGGGCGACGGCCATGCGCACCCTCGGTGAGATCGAGGCAGAGGGTCGAACTGCCGAGGCCGCCGGTGACCAGGCGCGCCTCTTGGCGGCTGCCGCCGACATCGCTCAGCTGAAAACCGAGCTCGAGGTGATGCTGGAGCCGGGAGTGAACGAAAACCCGCCGCGGCCGGTGGTCGAGGCCGCCGAGCGGTTGTTAGGGTGGCTCCGGCATCGCCGAGGGGAGAGCCTTTGAGCAGTCCTAGTGGAGCAAGCGGCCTGGGCGGAGAAGACTTCAGCAGCCCCCAGGGAGGCGAATCAGGGGAGGAACGGCGCGCCAGAGTCGCGTCCGCGATGAGCCTTCGCGACTATGGGGGGCCCTCGAGCGCTGGCACCGACCCGGTGCGGGCGTACCTGAAGGAGATCGGCCGCGTATCGCTTTTGACTCCGGCTCTGGAGGTCCTGTGCGCCCAGCAGATGGAAGCGGGACTGGAGGCCTCCGCCATCTATGAGTCCTGGCAGGCGGAGCATCGGCTCGACGAAGTGCCATTTGCCGAGCGCCGCAAGATCGAGCGAGCGATCCACCAGGGCCAAGATGCCAAGGACCTCCTGATCGAAGCCAACCTCCGCCTTGTCGTCTCGATCGCCAAGCGCTACCGCAATCGCGGGATGCCGTTCCTCGACCTCATCCAGGAGGGCAACCTCGGCCTCATGCGCGCGGTCGAGAAGTTCGACCACACGCGAGGTTTCAAGTTCTCCACTTATGCGACCTGGTGGATCCGCCAGGCGATCACGCGCGCGGTCGCCGACCAGGCTCGCACGATCAGAATCCCTGTTCACCTGGTCGAGACGATCAACAAGGTCACTCGCTCCCAGCGCCAGCTATCGCAGGAGCTGGGACGAGAGCCGACTGTCGAGGAGATCGCCGCCCGGATCGAGTACCCGGTCGACCGGGTACGCGAGCTGCAGCGGATCAATCAGGACACGATCTCGCTCTCGCAGCCTCTTGGTGACGAGGAAGACTTCAGCCTGTCGGATCTTCTCGAGGACCAGACAGCCGAGGTTCCCTCGGATGCAGCCACCCGGATCCTGTTGAACGAGGCGGTCAAGCGTGCTCTCGGCGAGCTGAGCGAACGAGAGCAGGAAGTGGTGCGCCTTCGCTTCGGGCTCGACGACGGCCGCATACGAACGCTGGAGGAGGTCGGGCAGATATTCGGCGTCACGCGGGAGCGCATCCGCCAGATCGAGATGAAGACGCTGGCAAAGCTCCGTCACCCCCAGGTATCGAGACCGCTCCGGGACTACGTCGACGGCGACTGAGGCGCTAGCGGGCGTCAGGCTCCCGACGCCCGATATAGGATGACGACTGCTCCTGCTCCTGTCGGCTGCAAGGGCATTCCGGGGTAGCTCAATGGCAGAGCACGCGGCTGTTAACCGTGTGGTTGAGAGTTCGAGTCTCTCCCCCGGAGCG
>CAZAMA010000215.1:0-4485 GCA_964485645.1 uncultured Acidimicrobiaceae bacterium
ACGCAAGGGATCAGCCGAACGTCAGGGGACGTCGCGCAATGACAGCTTGGGGCCCACTTAAATTCAGGGTCCTGACTTGCTCCAAAATTCCCAACTTTCATCCCAACAATTCGGTTGCAGCTCGCTTCAGAACGGAGCAGCACGTCTCTTGATGCCGTCGTCTCGCGGCCTTCGACCTGCAATAACAGGACGTCCTGCGACACGGTGCAACCGCCCGCGACACCGTTGCGGGCGCTTTTAATCCCAAGGTGCCGGGATCGAGACCCGGGCGGCCCACTTACAAAAGTCCAGCACAGAGCCATAAATGAGGGCTGGCGCTGGCCCAAGGCCAGCGCTGATGCTACTGGATGCTACTGTTTCAGCGGGTGCGGATCGCTTCGGCGCTCGCTGGAGGTAGGCGGTGAGAGGTCACATGCGTCAGCGTGGCGGCGCCTGGGAGCTCCGCGCCTATGTCGGCCGAGATCCGGTGACCGGGCGGCAGAGCTATCGGACGAGGACATTTCGCGGGGGCAAGCGTGACGCCGAGGCGGAACTCGCCCGCTTCGTGACACAAATGGCCGGGGGCGGCCAGGGACCAGCCGATACGACCTTGGCCGAGCTCATCGACCGATGGCTCGAACTCGCTCGCGACGACCTGTCCCCGTCGACGCTCCGTGGGTACGAGCGGATCATTCGGAGTTACATCCGTCCGACGATTGGCAAGATCTCGTTGAACAAACTCAGGACCGACCAGCTGGATCGCTTCTATTCGCAGCTGCGGGAGAAGGGTGGAGAACAGGGTGCTCCGCTCTCGCCGGCCACCGTTCGTCAGACACACGCCATCATCCGGCGTGCGTTGAACCAGGCCCAACGCTGGGGATGGATTCCTTCCAATCCCGCTGCGCTTGCATCGCCGCCGTCCGTGCGGTCCCAACAAGTGCGGCCACCTGAGCCCCAGGACGTGTTGGCGCTCGTCGCCGAGGCCGAAAGGACCGACCCCGATCTGGGTTGCTTCCTGTTCTTGGCGGCGACGACGGGAGCTCGACGCGGTGTACTCTGCGCGCTGCGGTGGTCCGATATTGATTTCGAGGTCGGTTCCTTGCTGATTGCGCGGGCACTAGTCGAGAACAGCGCCTCAGAGCTCATCGAGAAGGACACCAAGACGCACTCGGCTCGGCGGATCGCAGTCGACGAAGGTTCCAGCGTCGAGCTTCGAAAGCAGAGGGATCGGTGCCGCCAGCGGGCCAGAGCGTGTGGGAGTTCGCTGAGTGACGCCGCTTTCGTTTTTTCATCGGATCCCGAGGGCCGTCGCCCGTGGGTCCCGAACGAAGTCACGAAGCGGTTCATTCGCATTCGAACAACCGTTGGCCTGAATGCCGTCCGTCTCCACGACCTCCGCCACTTCACTGCGACGCGATTGCTCGCCGAAGGTGTTCCGGTCAGAACGGTTAGTGGCCGTTTGGGCCACTCCAATGCTGCGACCACCCTCGGGGTGTATGCACACTTCGTCGTGGAGTCCGATCGAGACGCGGCCCAGACAATCGGATCAGTGTTGGATCGAGGTGCGGATCGCGCTCGCACCGAGCACACGTCGAAGGACGCAACCCAGTCCCAACCCGAATCGGCCGGTCCAGTTGCTCCTCACTCATCCATCGGATTCGGTTCGACCAGGAGCGCCCCACCGATCCAGTTGCGGCCAGGAAGATTCATTCGCGTTTACGGACAGGATCACGGACAAGCAGCGATTCAAGAGTGAGCAACGAGAAGTGCCCCCGAGATGGTCAACGGAGCGACTCGTTGACACCGTGACGATTGAACATACTGGGACCGGTATGCGGCGGATAGCAACCTTCAGGCTGCGCGGCGTCGGACGAGCCAGACGGTCATGGCGATGAGCAGGATCGACAGTGCGAGCAGCCATCCGCCTTCGATCCACTGAAACGCCCAGAATCGGCTCGCGGGCTGGTAGCTGGTCCAGAACGTGAAGCCATGCTGAGCCAGGCACTCTAGGGGATTGCCCGACCCCGACCCGCTGCCCTTTCCGAGGCCGGCCTGAACGGGGCAGTACTGCTGATAGATCGGAAACGACGGCGGACCGGTGAAGACGACCCGGCCGCCTCTGCTTCCCCACTGGCTGACGATCCGCGCGGAGTCCGGCACGTTGAGTCCCTTGATGACCAGCGGCGTCAGATAGTGCATGCGCAGCCAGCCTCCCGTCGCGAAGGCGAGTGCTCCGCACGCGGCGAGAGTGGCCACGATGGAAGGGACGACCCTGCGGATGAGCACGCCGGCCAGGGCACCGATCGAGAAGGCGGCCAGCGTCCATGCAGCGAGAGCGAGACCACGCTGCTCGAACAATCCGGGACTGAGCGGATTGAGCGTGGTGAGGGACAAGGACTGATTGCCCGCGGCGAAATACGGCTGGTAGTACCACGAGGCCAGAACACTGAGGGCACCGCTGGCCGCGGTGACGACGATCCCGAGTCCCACCAGTTTGGCGAGGGTCCAGCGCCACCGCCCGAAGCCCTGGGTCCAGGCATAGCGGAACGTGCCGGCCTCGAACTCACGAGCAAGCACCGGCGCCCCGACGAACGCTCCGATCAGGGGCGGGACGACCAGGAAGAGACCGCCATTGGACAGAAAATTGCCGATGCCATTGAAGTGGGCGACCGTGGCTGTGCACGCCGCCGATCTCGCCGGTCGGCACGCGGTCGCGGCGGTGTAGGCGCTGTGTAACTGAAGTCCGACGATCAGCAAACAGAGGGCCAAGGCGCCGACAAACGCGAACGTGCCTATCAAGGCCGTGCGGTGCTGCCGCCACGTGACCCACGCCATCCGTCGCCAGCGCAACGGCCGCAGGTCCGCGGTCTTCGTCACGGGGGTCGTTTCGGGCATCGTGCTCAGCGCCGTCATCTCGCCATCTCCGAAGGCTGGGTATTCCGATTGCGGATCGGGCCGGGCAGTGCGCCAGCGTCGGGCTCGCGCAGATAGGCCAGAGCGAGCTCTTCGAGGCCGACCGGGTGCGATTCCCAACCGGGAGGGACCGGATCGTCCGCGGTGGAGCGAACCAGCAGGTGTGTCTGGGCATCGCCGCGGCGGGCATGCACAACCGGCCGTTCATCGTATCGACTGGTCTCGACGGTTGGACCGATCAGCACGCGGTGACCGACCAGCAAGTCGTCGACCTCGCCGGCCACCTGGACGCGGCCCAAGGACATCATGATCAGATAGTCGGCCACCCGCTCGAGCTCGGCGAGCACGTGGGAGGACAGGAGCACGGACACGCCGTCGTCGGCCGCCGCCGTCAGCACCGTGGCCATGAAATCGTGGCGCGCGATCGGGTCGAGCATCGCCACCGGCTCATCGAGCACGAGGAGGCGCGGTCGACGGGCGAGTGCCAATGTCAACGCGAGCTGGGCCTGCTGCCCACCCGACAGCTTGCCCGCCTTGCGCTTTTGAGGGATGCCCAGCTCGGCCAACCGAGCCTCGGCGTAGACCCGGTCGAACTGCCGGTTGAGATTGCGGGTGAGATGCAGCATGTCGGCAGCCGACAGGTTCTTGTACAAGGGCGTGTCTTGGGCCACAAAGGCGATGCCGTCGAGCGCTGGCAACGAGCCGGCGTGGCAACCGCCCAGAACGCTCAAATCACCGCTCGTCGGCGTTGCCAGCCCGACCGCGAGATTCAACAACGTCGACTTTCCGGCACCATTAGGTCCGACCAGCGCGGCCACGTGTCCCTCGGGAATCGCAAGGCTGCAGTCGTGCAACGCTTTGGTCGCTCCGTATGACTTGCTGAGGCCGTGGGTCTCGATGACGTTCATGCGACGCCCTCCGTTTCGGTGCTTGACGCGGGAGCGCGCGACCCGCTGCGACGCTCATAAAAATCCCGCAGCTCGCTTGCGACGAGCGCCGAGATCCCACTCTCGTCGAGGCCCGCTTCGTCGGCCTTGGTCAGCCATGAGTGCAGCGAACGGCGAAGCCCCGTCAACTCGGGGAGCGCAACCTGACTGAGAGCGGCCAAGACGAATGTGCCTTGGCCTGGCCGTCCAGCGATGAGGCCCTTGGTCTCGAGTTCGCGGTAGGCCTTGGAAACCGTGTTCGGGTTGATGGCCAACGACGCGACCACGTCCCTGACCTTGGGCAGCTGGTCGCCGGGCTTGAGGTAGCCGAGTCGCAGCGCGTGCTCGACCTGATGGACGAGTTGGAGATAAGTCGGCACCCCTGAAGCGGGGTCGAGCCGGAACTCGATCGGTGAGCTCTGCTTACTCACTCTCGTATTAGCCATTGTCCTATTGTCATAGGACAAGCATAGGGAGGCCCACACCGATTTGTCAACGCCAACTGAGGCGAAGAGATAGTGGCTCTCGTCCCCCGAATGAAGAGGATGCGGCGTCAGCCAGCCATGGAGCCACTGGCGCACCTGCTGAGCTTCCCCCGCTGCAGCGGACAGTTGCTGTGAGGTGTGGATCATGCCGCGTGAGCGGCTTCGTAGTCGACGGGACTGAG
>CAZAMA010000215.1:4495-4824 GCA_964485645.1 uncultured Acidimicrobiaceae bacterium
CAGGCGTCTACCCCGACCTCCTCGACGAGGCCTCCGGCTGGGCCTCGAAGACATGTGGGAGTACGCGTTTTACGCCCTCGTGCTCTACGCCCGCGTGGCCGCGGAACGGACGGACCGATCGCCCGAGTCCATCGCGTTAGCCATCGCCGAGCGGCGAGGCATCGATCTCGGGTTGTCTAACCGCCGGCCACGAATGCCACCACGACGTAGGCCGCATGGGCGGTCGAAGTTCTCCCGCCGCCGGTCGTAGATGGTCATCGTCCTCGGATCGGCATGGCGGGCGGCCAGCTGGACGTCGCGCAAGGGCACTCCGGCATCGAGGGCGGCCA
>CAZAMA010000216.1:0-4765 GCA_964485645.1 uncultured Acidimicrobiaceae bacterium
TGGAGGTGGCGGAGGCGGCGAGGGAAGACCGGTGCACGGTGACAGTGAGTCTGTTGGCGCCGTGGGCCTCGGGCACCCGACGGGCCTCGGCGGTGAATTTGGGCGGGTTGCCGAAGGGGTGACCTTGAAGTCGGGTCTCGCGGACCACACGCGCGGCCACGGCGGGCTTGTGCTCCGATGCCATTGCGGCGCTCTGTGCGGTCATTGCGACCGCGGGCGTGGCCACGGCGAGAGCCGGTATGGCCACGGAGAGGTGGGGCGTACGTCGTCGTCGCCGCGTGGACGTGGGCTCGCGATGTGCCATGACCCCCTCCTCCCCAGGCATCATTATGCACCCCTTCTCGAGGCGGTCGCCGACAGGATGGCTGCGATCGCTCGCGGGTCCGATCCGTCGTGAGGCCTCCCGCCGCGAGCGGGGCTGGCAGTGACTGGGGCGGACGACAGAGCTGCGCTTGACCCCACGCGCGAGGCTGCGCAGGAACGGCCCTCCCCAGATGACGGTGGAGGCACGGGCGGCGGCGCCTAAGCTGACGGTGGCCTCGTTGCTCTCCCGCCCCTCGACCGCCCAGTACACATCCTCGGGTGGAGCCACAGCGCGAATCATGGCGGAGGAGGAAGGTCTGACTGCGTGCCCGGGTGACCTATGCCGCGATCCACGCAAAATGTGTCGCAATCCGGGGCGGGTGCAGCACGAGCTACCCGGCCGCTGACCACCCACCAAACTCGTAGGTAGCGAAGTTCGGTCGGGAATCCAACTCCTGACTACGCGTCGCTGAGGCCAGCGGCCTGCCAGTCCGCTACCTCGACATCACCGGGAGTCGGTGCCAGGCGACGCGTCCTTCGGCTCGTCACCATGGCCAGGATCACGTCGGCCCGCTGTTGTACGCAGCTGATGAGACGACACAAGCTGGACGGCGTTTCATCCCGAGGAGCGCCGAATAGAGAAATGGCGCGAGAACGATTTGACCGCGATCCATCGGCTATGGGATCGGGGCCGCGTCCACCTCGTCGTAGATCGGATCCTCAGGCGAGAACCAATCAGCTTCGAAGGCGGCACTCGGGGCCCAGGCCGGCCGCACCCAACCGAGGTAATTCTCGCGGAGCCGCGAAAGTTCCTTTTCGGCTTCCTCGACACGGCGCTGGACGTCGGCGACTTGAGCCGCGTAGATGATCGGAAACCTCTGGCCGTGTTCAATAGGGTCACCGAGGTACTTCTCATACGCCTCGACCGCGTGCCGAAGTCGCCGGTGGGCACGCTCAGCTCTGTGCGCTGGTCGTCCATCAACGCGGACCCCGGAACTGGTTGCGACGTCACGAGTCAATTCTACGCCGGTGGTCTGTGAATCGACGACAGGTGGCGCACGACCGCGGCATACAGGTCACGCTCCAACTCGACGATAAGACGCTGGATCTGACGTAGCGCGCTGTCGAGCACGCGCCCACGATGTGACGACAGCGATGTCAGCGTCGTCGCCGAGATGTCGAACTGGTCCGCGCTGGCCCCTGGCAAAGATCGCGCTTGTTATCGCACCTCGGGAAGGTGGAGCAGGTGAGGAACGGGCCGAACTTGCTCTCGCGCCTGCCCATTGTCCCCTGACCACACTTTGAACAGATCTCGACAGGGGCAGCGCTGTCCTCGGTGATAGCCACGTGGGGGTCGGCAAGGAGCTCGACGACAAATGGGGACATCTGTTGCGACGAGGTGATGAGCGTGACCTGTCGGCGGGCCCGGGTCAACGCCACGTAGAAGAGACGGCGCTCCTCGGCGTGCGCAAAGGACTCGGGCGCAGGCATGGCCAGGGCGAGCACGGGGTCGTCGGCGATAATGCTCGGGAACCCGTATGCGCCGGTCGTCATGCCGGGAATCACGATGTAGTCGGCTTCAAGCCCCTTTGACCCATGAACGGTTCGGAACGAGACGTGCAGGTTTCGCGGGGGGCGACTGGGGAGGAGGTCCCTCTCGAACCCGTAGCGCCCAAGTACATCTACGCTGACGGTTCCGGAGCGTTCGCTCGAAACGCTGCCATCGGCGACGGAAGCCGACAGATGGCCGAGGTAGTCGGCTAGTGCGCCGGCGGCGTCATCGGCTTGGATGACCATGACGTCCGCGCCCGGATCTTGGTGCGCGGACCGCATCGCCTTGTTGAACTGGCTCGGGTTCTTCGACACGAAGGTGCGGGCGACGTCGCAGATCGTCTGGGTGCATCGGAACGTGGTGGTCAAGGCCAGCTGTTGTCCCCGGCCGAACCAGGCCTCGAAGTCCGTCATGAGCGAGAGGTCGGCTCCGGCGAAGCGGTTGATCGACTGCCAGTCGTCGCCTACCGCAAGCAGGAATCGGCCGGGCGTGCTCACAAGGCCGCGGACGACTCGGGCACGGGCCCGACTGGCGTCCTGGAACTCGTCGACCATGATGAGGTCGTAGGCGCCGTTAGAGTTCCCGGCTTCGAGGTGGTCTGCGGCCTGGACCAGCATGTCCTCGAAGTCGACGCTTCGATCGGCGGCGAGCTCTTGTTCCCATCTGGCGTGGATCTTCCAGTACATGTTGAGGAACAGGCGGCTTCGAAAGCCGGCGAGGTACGCCACTTCAGATGCGAGGCGACGCTCGAGGTCCTCCGCCGTCCACGAGCTCGACTTGACGTGGGTCATGAACGTCCTCACGAGACGCGCGAAATCCTCGGGCTTCATGGGCTTCACCCACTTGTCCTTGAGGGGACGGTCTGGATTCCAGTCGAAGGACAACCCGAGCCGGGTGAGCTCGTCCTTGAGCTTGGTGAGGCCGTCAGCGAACATGACGTCGGCCCAGTTTGACTCGACGAGCGTCGTCCCCTGCGCAGCGTGCAGGCGGCGCTTCCACTCCATCGCCTCGGCGTAGCCCTCGAACGCGGCGGGAGGCTTGCCGTCGCGGTCAAGTGCCCAATGCTCGTGCCAGACACCAATGTCTGGGTAGTAGAAGTCCGGACGGTACCGGGAGTGGCCGGCGTCTGCGACACTGGCGTCGTAGGGCCGCTCGTAGACGTACTCGACCCCGTTCAGGTACAAGAAGTTGGCGATAAGTCGTTCGCCGTGGCTCTTGACGACCTCGCCGGCAAATGTGCGGTAGCCGGTCTGTCTGGTCGCGCTGTCGTAGCCGTCCGGTTCGTTCGCGCCGAGATCTGTCGGGGCGTTCGCGAACAGCATCCGGTACAGATCCCATTGGTAGCCAAAGGCCCCTGAGGCGTCCCGCAGCTCGTCGACAATGCGCACGACCATCTGGACGTCGTCCCCCTGCTCGAGCCACTGGGCCAGGCGGGGCTTTGCACCGGTGGCCCGGCCGATGACGTCGAGTCCGAACGAGTGGAACGTGGAGGTCCGCAGTCCGGACGAGTCGATCCCGGCTACAGCAAAGCGCGCCGACACGCGTTCCTGCAGCTCGGTCGCTGCAGCCTTGTTGAACGCCAGCAGCAGGATCCGGTCAGGGGTGACGAAGCCGCGGCTGACGGCGTAGGCGGCCCGGGCGACCATCACCGAGGTCTTGCCGGATCCGGCGGCGGCCAGCACCTGGACCCGGTTGTCGAAGCACACGACCGCTCGCGCTTGCTCCTCGGTGAGCGGGCTCTTCTCGATCGTGTCGAAGAACCCCCGCCGCGACGAGAGCTCGGCGGCCATGATCTGTTCGTTGGCCTCAGCGACCAGCGTCTCGAGGTCGGCGTCCAGGAAACCCACCGCCTCGAGCTGAGCTTCGGTGAGGGACGGCTCGAGTCCGGCAGTACGAACCCGGTCGGTTAGCCGCGGTCCGGGACGGGTCGCAAGCAGCGCGTCGACGGTCTCGGTCGGGATCCACCGCTGCGCGGTGCTCGCCTCGGCGAGGAGGTGCGTGACCGCGGCGTGCCACGTGACCGCCTCCGCGATCGCCGGAACCAGAACGAGACGCCGGAGCGCCCGTGTGAGGCCGGACGCGTCGGGATTCGTGATGCCTCGAAGGCGAACGAGCGACGCTTCGTCGTCGTGGAGGCTCCAGCGGAACCACCGGCGCCGTACCTCGAGTAAAGAGGCGTCCGCGCGCGGGATGCTGATAGAACCCGACGCCTGAGCGATGGTCATCTCTGTTTCGGTGACAGTGATCGTCCAGCCCTTACCCGACCACGTGTCCGTGCTCACCGGGCGCCCCGCGCGTCGGCGCCTGTCGTATACCTCCCAAAGGGCCGGCCGGCAGCGACCTGTTCGTCGAGGTCGGTGCAGCACTCGGCGAGGCTGCCTTCCAGCTGGACACGCTCGACTTCGTCGCACAAAGGAGGGGACGCTTCGGTGACTACCATTTGTCTATCCCTCTTCCGTCTGAAGGCTGCTGGTCGTCCAAGATACGAGGTTGCAGTGCCTGCGCCAGCCAGTCGGTTCCCGCTCAACCGGAGCGCCCTTAGCCGCCTTGTCCTCGCAGCGGCGAGCAGCTCGAACCGACGAGCTACGGCCAGCGCGAGCCCCGAGCCAAGATGGCCACCGAAAGAGCATGAGCATCCGCGGGTAGAAGGAGGACGTGCTCGGCGGCCACCTGGACCTCATCGTCGATCTCCGCAAGGCGCTCAAGATGGGCGCCTATGACGGGGAGCCGGCAATCTCTTCGCGCCGCGGCAAGAAGCTCGTCTACGCCGACGAGTTCCTCAGGTACAAAGGGATTCTGGCCATGGGTCCATCGTGTTGGCCAAAGGTCGCGGTCCAAGCTTGCCCCGAAGCGGGGCCTGCCTTCGCAAAGGACTACGGAACCTGTCAATAGGCAATTGCCGAATATCTA
>CAZAMA010000217.1:0-4759 GCA_964485645.1 uncultured Acidimicrobiaceae bacterium
GGCGTGAAGCCGACGAGGTCGCAGAACAGCACCGAGACGTGGCGCAGCTCTGTTGCAAAGGCGAGACCTTGGTGAGTGGGGCGGACAACCTCGGAAGGGGTCGACACGGGGGCAGGGTCAACTGCGATGGGTTTCGGCTGTCCGGACGAGGTGTGCGCGGCCCCGCACTCATCACAGAAGCTGGCATGAGGGGGGACCGCCGTCCCACAGTTCGGGCACGCGCGGGCAAGAGCGCTGCCGCACCCCAGGCAGAACTTCCCGCCTTGTCTGTTCTCGACTCCACAGCTCGGGCAGCGCACTGTTCACCCCCTTGTCTGCCGAGAGGTTACGACCTCGACGCCGAAGCTGCACGGTTGCGAGCCAGTGCGGAGCCCGTGTGCGGAGAGGGTGGTTCGGGGTCGCCGGTTGAGCAAAGGCAACGACCGCCAGCCACCGGCGAGCTTTGGGGCAACATCGTGCCGAAAGTGACTGCGCAGGGGGGTCTGCTGTGACTTTAGGTACACAGTTGGCCTGATCTGCGGGCTGCGGGCTGCGGCAGCGGCAGCGGCAGCGAGAGCGGCTCCGAGACGGATACTGTCGATGTCGCCGACCAAGTGGAGGCGATCAACGAGCGGCTCCGACCGATCAGGATCGGGCGTCGCGAGCTCGGGAGCAACTTCGCATACCTGCGCAGCATCCTCGTGATCGGCAACCAGCGGGCGCGCGAGGTCGCGCATGGGACCATGACGAGTGCGCGACCGCATGCACGTGTCCTATGGCTACACCGACCGAGAAGGAGCGCTGCGATGACGACCGACAAGCCAGGAGTGACCTCATGACCGGCGGCCCGACTCATCGCTACCGAGCCTCGTGCTCGTGGAAGGGCTCCACCGGCGCGGGCTATGACCACTACGACCGCACGCACGAGGCGCGGGCGCTTCCAAGCCCGGTTCGCCTCAAGATGAGCTCTGATCCGTCCTTCCTCGGCAACCCGAAGCACCTCAATCCCGAACAGCTTCTGCTCGTGGCCGCAGCCTCGTGTCAGCTCCTCTCCTTTCTCGCTGTGGCCGCTCGCGCCCGGATAGATGTCATCGCCTACGAGGACAGCGCTGAAGCCGTCATGCCTGAGTCGAGCTCCGCGATCGGCATCACCGAGATCTGCCTGCATCCGCGCATTACGGTCCGAGTCCCAGCCACCGAGGGACGCGTGCGCGGTCTCGTCGACATCGCCCACAGGGAATGCTTCATCGCGAACAGCCTCAACTGCGAGATGACGCTCGCGCCAACCGTCGTTGTCGTTGGCGTCGACGACGGGTGACCTCTCTGCAGCCGTGGCGCATCCACTGACTGCTCAACCTCCGCTCTGCAACGACTGGCAGATCTGCGGCGACTGGCAGATCTGCGGCGACTGGACGTATCCGGCCGGGGATGCGCCGCAAGGCAGTCGCAACGGTGCCCGGCCCCAAGTCCGCCTTTGGTCGAGGCTGCCCGCAAGAACTCCTGTCCCAGCCGGCGGTCCCAGTCAGAAGGAGATCGCTTGTGAGCAACCGTTAGCGAAACCGGGCTAGAGAATTGGCTCGAGCGGGTCCGACGTGAGCAGTCGCCGGATCACCCGCACACGGTCACCTTGGGCGCAGTCGGCGTGTAGTTGAGGTTCGTATAGGTGTCCGTCTCCGTAAAGGCAGGCTCATGAGCACCCTTGCCCTTCGACACCGACATCTTCTCCGACGACACGAGCCGAGAGTGCGCAAAGATCGTGTCTGTCTCCGTGCCGGTCTGGTACTTGTTCCACCTCCAGGTGCCGGTGACGATCACCATGCGCCCGCTGTCCGCGATCGAGGTGAAGTGCTCGCCACTGATCGTCCAGGTGGTGTGCCCGACGGGGTCGGATCCAGTGAGGCCGGAATAAAAGCACCTAAGCGCGGTACCAGGGAGGTTCCACCGCCAGTACTTCCCAGACTTTGTATAGACGAGCTCGGCAGAGGGCCCTGTCGATATACACACGCCAGTACCAGTGGAGCCCGTTGAGCTAGGTGGACAGGACGGCGAGAGTGTCTCGCTCTCCCAGAGGACCCGGCCGTCTTGCATCGCTGCTATGGAGGTATAGCTGACGTAGGAGTAGCCTTTCGGAGCCCAGGCCTCCCCGGAGCGGATCGAAAAACCACCGCTCGGTGTCTCCTTCAGCCACTCACCGCCCTGGCCGACAATCTTCTCTCCAGGCACGTGGGTGTAGGCCCTGATGGTCGAGCGCTCGAAAGCGATGGCCGCCGCGTTGCCCTTCGGGGGGCTCGCGAGAGCCGGTACCACCGACAGGCACGCGACGGAGGCTGCTACCACGGCCGCGGCCAGACTCTTGCCCAGGTATCGCACCTAAGTACCTCCCATTTGAGTGAGACATTGCGGCGGGCGGCGACGCCCCATCGCAGCGTGGTCATGATATAGCAAAAGGCGCTTGCGGTCGATGCCCGATCATCCAAGCGCCTGGTAGGCTTGGGGGCAAGAGCCCAGGACAATCTGATCCGAGGAGGCCCGGATGGCAGAGCTCGGTGTCGAGAACGACGAGCTTGTCCTTCATCTCTCCGGAGCCGAGAAGGCAGAGAGCTTGCACCGCGATCTGCGCGTCCCGCTTTCCGCGGTGGTAGGCATTCAGGTAATCGACGATGCGCACGAAGCCGCCGACCATCCCGGCTTCAAGGCGGGAACGAGGCTGCCAGGGATAGTCGAGGTCGCATCGATCCGAACTGCCGACCGTAAGATCTTCGCCGCCGTGCACCGGACTACGCCGCGAGGTGTCCGCGTCCTACTGGCCGGGAGCTCCTACGACGAGTGGATCGTGGGCTGTCCGGACCCCGAGGCAGTAGTCGCCGCCCTCAAGTTGCCAACCTGAACAAGCAGACACCCGGACCGGTCGACCCAGAAGACGTCTAGATCGACGGCTTCGGCTCGACCGCGGCAATGTCGCCGACGAAATACCCAATCTTGACGATGCGCCAATCAGCGCAAGAGCCCACGATGGCGGGATGAGATCGAGGGCAGTGGTCGAGATCTCCCAAACAACAGGAGGTATACGTTGATATCGCGCGTCTCATTGGCAGCCGGCGCCTTGGGCGTAGGTGCGCTCACCCTGGCCCTCGTAGGACCTGGCAGCTTCGCCAGCTTCACGAGCACTGTCACGGGTAGCAACAGCATAACATCGGGCACATTCCAGCTGGAGGCGCTGCCGAGTGGCTCCCCGACCGTCACCGGTCCGTTGATCGGTGACGCTATAAATGGGGGGCAGCCCAACCAGTCGCTCACCCAGTCGGCCGAACCCAGCGTCGTGGGTCAAGGCAACACCCTCGCCTACAGCCTGGCGAATGCAAACCCTGGCGATACCTACACCTACGCCTTCAGCGTCTACGACGTCGGGAGTCTCCAGGGTCAGGTCAACACCATCACCTACAGCCCAGGTAGCACCGGATCGGCGCTCGAAGGTCAGATGACGGTCGCCGTGCAGGAAGACATCAACGGGACGTGGACCGATGTGCATACCGTGTCCGAAGAAACTGCCTGCGGCGGCTGCAGTGGAAGTGCGCTGCCCGCGAATGGTTCGTATACCTACAAGCTCGACTACAACTTCGGACCAAGCTTCCTGCAGCCGAATACGATCACGAACGGCGTCGCGTCATATGCCGGCGAAGAAGCGTCGGCGACATATCAAGTCGTGTTCTCGTTCCTCGATGCGAGCGGCAGCCAGAACTCCGTCGAAGGTAGCAACGGCGGAACAGCTGCGCCGACGATCTCGGTGAACGGGACCAACACCCCCTGACTCTGACGCAGCCAATCCAAAACTGGGGCGAAATAGATGGCCTACCGACGGGTGATCCCTCACCCGCCGGTAGGCGTTCACCAGTTGCCGCCGTCGCGAAACGAGACCGTACGATTGAGCGAGTGAGACATGCGCGTCGGAAGCGGCGAACCGGGGAGCATTCTCCGCACCCGCGGACAGGGCGACATTTGTGGGGAGTCATCCAAGGCTTAGTTCTGCTTCTCCTTCTCGGAGGTCTGGGCGTCGTCGTCGTCGCTGTCGGGACTGGAGGATGGCAGATTCGTCCGATCTTGTCCGGCAGCATGCGTCCGGGCTTCCCGATCGGCGGCGTGGTGGTCACAGAGCGTGTGCCTCTTAGCTCGCTGCAAGTCGGCGATGTCGCGGTCTTCCACCCGCCCAACGATCCGGGAATCACCTACGTGCACCGCGTCATCTCTCTTGCACATACCCCAAGCGGGATCGTCGTGCAGACGAAGGGCGACGACAACCTGTACCCGGATCCCTGGAAGCTGCACCCTCGGGGCCGCTTCGCCTACGTCGCCCGCTTCACCTTGCCACTGCTGGGCTATCCGGCAGTCTGGGTGCACTCTCCAGCGGGACGGAGCGACCTACTTCTGGTTGCGGGTCTCTTCCTAGTCGTGCTCGCCGTCTCGCTCGCAGTCGAAGTGAGGCGACGACGGACACGTGCTCGGCCATCATCCATCGGCGATGGCGCTGTCCAGCCCCCCGAGTAGAGAGCCGTGCGCATAGGGCTTTTTCGCGAAGCCCCAGCTCAGACAAGCCCACGAAGCTGAGCCACAACCGGGTGGATCAGAACATCACCCGCTAAGCGCTTTCCCGCCGTTGATACGGGCGAGCAGCCGACCTTCGAGCCGGACCACTTCGAGGCGCAGGAAGCTCCTCTTGACATTGGCTTTCCGTTGCGCCATGATCTCGTCCGGCGAGAAGAGCAGGGAACCAGGCGGTCCTTTG
>CAZAMA010000218.1:0-4751 GCA_964485645.1 uncultured Acidimicrobiaceae bacterium
CTGGGCGGAGCTGGTCTGGGCGGAGCTGGTCTGGGCGGAGCTGGTCTTGGCGGAGCTGGTCTGGGCGGAGCTGGTCTTGGCGGAGCTGGGTCCGCGCGATGATCGAGGCCCCGCGCCAGAGCTGGCGCTCGATTGTAGGCGGGCTCTGCGCGCCCGTGCTCGTCGGCTTGCTCGCCACTCTTGCGATTCTTGGCTGGCAAGGAGTCGCCGCCGCGGCCGGCACCCCGCCGACCCTCCACCTGAGCGCCCGGCCGGCCCCTCGCCGCGCCCCAGCGATCGAGCTCGTCGCTCACCTCGCCTACCCGGCTGGCGCCGCGATGAGCTCGAGGGTCACCTCCCTCGGTGGCGTGACGATCAGCTTCTCGCTGCACGTGACCGAGTTCGTCGGCTCCCCGCTACTCGTGCTCGGTTCGGCTACGACCGACGCGAAGGGCGACGCCACCTTTACCTACGAGCCGACTTGGACAGGCCGCCAGGAGCTCGTCGCGAGCGCCACCGACGCGGCCGGCACGACACTTGCCTCCGGCGCCACCAGCATCTCGGCCCCGCATGCCACCCACGGATTGGCTCTTGCCACCGAAGCGGTGCGACCCGACGGGTCGATCGGAAGGGTCGTCGTCGCGGTGTTGCTGGCGGTAGTTGTGCTTCTCTGGCTCGTCCTCGTCACCGTGTTCGTTCGAGTACACCGAGGTGTCGGAGCGAGGCCGACGGAGCCTTGAAGCAGGGCGAGCGAGGCAGCGGTGGTGACCTCGAGGACCGCTCTGAGACCGCCCTCACATGACGTGAAAGGCAGCGGGCCCTAAGGAGAGTGGCCCATGTGTCTTGAAATCCCCGCTCCGGTACCGATAGGCTCTATACATGCCGAGCCTCCTACGCCATTTTGACAGCGCGAAGGTCTAGGCCCAAGTGACGGTGGGCGCCTCCTACAAGGTGATCGTCGTTGGCACCGATGGCTCGGCTCGGGCGACGGTCGCGGTGAAAGAGGCGCTCGCCTTGGCGAAGATGACCGGCGCCAAGGTGCATGCCGTCTATGTGGTTTACCCCGCTGTGAAGGTGAGCTTCGTTGACGGGCCGAGGGCGCAGTTCGAATCGGAGGTCGACGCGGAGCACGAGATGGCCGATCGCATCAGTGCGCAGCTGCTCGCCGAAGCCGAGCGCGAAGGCGTGGCGGTCGAGATGCACACGCTCGGCAGTGCTGACGTGGCGAACGCCCTGATCAGCACCGCGCGGGACGTCCAGGCTGACTTGGTCGTGGTCGGCAACTTGGGTATGAGCGGCGTGAAGCGCCTCGTGCTCGGGAGCGTCCCCAACAAGGTGTCGCACCACTGCCCCTGCAGCCTCCTGATCGTCAACACCGATCAAGGCTGACGACAAAGCACTGAGACTCCGGCTGACCCCGGGTCTCTTTCCGGCCCGCCCCGAGTCTCTTTCCGGCCCGCCCCGGGTCTCTTTCCGGCCCGCCCCGAGGATGCTGACGCGCTGGCCCGGACCGGCGGTCGTGGGCTCGACCGTCGCCGCCGAGCTCGCCCATCGCGAGCCGAACCCAGGCCCCAGGTAAAAAAGGGGTGCCCTAAAGGTTACAGATGCTCTACAGTTCCGCGTGCTGTCGTTCCCGCCAAAGGGGGGACCGAACGCGGTGGTGTCAACAGTGTCGTTGAGATCGGGAGGTAGCTGAGCCAATGGAACGGAAACTTAAGCGGCGCGCCGCCTGGGGCGGGAGATTGGGAGCGGGCCTGGCCGTGAGTGCCCTCGTGCTGGCGATGTTCGTGACCAGTTCGACCGCGTCCACGACGCCGAGGGCGGTAGCGAGGACCCAGGCATTCCATGTGAAGCGGGGAGGTACGGCCTCTTGGGCGATGGCACCGGCGACTACGCCTGACTGGATCTTCCCGTTCGAAGCTATTCAGTTCTTCTCCGTGGCGAACATAGATCAGTTCCAGTACCTCATGTACCGCCCGCTCTACTGGTTCGGCTCGCCGACAAGCGCTTCGCCGAACGTCGACTTCAGCCTGTCTCTCGCGAGCGCGCCGGTGTGGTCGAACGGCAATAGGACGATCACGGTCCACTTGAAGGGCTGGCGCTTCGCCGACGGTCAAAGAGTCGATGCCCAAAGTCTCGTCTTCTGGCTGAACATGATGAAAGCCGAGGCGGGCAACTGGGCCGGAACTGTCCCGGGGCCTGGCACGTTCCCCGGCAACATCAAGAGCTACTCGGCACCGGGAGGTGCAGGCGGCGACACCGTCGTCATCAACCTTGACCAATCCTTCAGCACGTACTGGTACCTCTACAACGAGCTCTCCCAGCTCATACCGATGGCCGAGGCGTGGGACGTGACATCACTTACTGGTGCGCCCGGTTCGGGCGGTTGCGGCGCCGTGTCGAGAGGTGAGATGACGGGCGCCGCCACCACGAAGGCGTGTACGGCAGTGTGGACCTTCGACACGGACAACAACGGGACCGCCAAATCGCCGCAGATGTCCGGGGACCTCGCCACCTACGCGACGAACAAGCTCTGGGCCAAGGGCGTCGACGGGCCATGGAAGCTCTCCGGCTTCGTCGCATCGACCGGGCAGTCCACGTTCGTGCCGAACACCGCGTACAGCGGGCCGCAGAAGCCGATCCTCTCGAAGTTCGTCGAGGTCCCCTACACCTCCGACAGCGCCGCGTACAACGCCCTCGCCGCCGGCGGCGCGACTGCTCCGCAGGTGGGGTACCTGTACCCGCAGAACACCCCGCAGAAGCCCGCGGGTCTCGGCCCCACCACCGCGGGTCCGAACGCCCCCCAGCTCAGCGCGAATTACACGCTGAACGAATGGGGCAGCTGGTCCATCAACTACTTCCCGGAGAATTACGACTCCACGCTCGGAGCAGGCGGTCATGCAGGCATGGTGTTCAGACAGCTGTACATCCGCCAGGCGCTGCAGGACATGGTGAACCAGCCGGGGATCATCCTCACGTACCTCAAGGGCTACGGGATCCCGACCTACGGTCCGGCTCCCGTCTACCCGAAGAACAGCTTCGCTCACGGAGCCGAGCTCAAGTCGGGCGGCCCGTACCCCTTCGACCCAGGCAAAGGAATCGCGGCGCTGAAGTCGCACGGGTGGCATGTCGTTTCCGGCGGCACCAGCCGGTGCGCGAAACCCGGGACGGGCGCGCACGAGTGCGGCGCGGGAATCCCGAAAGGTACGCCTCTCACGTTCCAAGAGGTCTACGCGAGCGGTGCCAACTACCTCACCCAGGAGGTCGACTACGAGGTGTCCGAGTGGGCCAAGGCGGGCATTCAGGTAAGCCTCAAAGCCGAGCCGTTCGACAGCGTGCTAAAGACGGCCCTCCCGTGTGTCCCGAAGTCCACCCCTGCCTGCCATTCGTGGGACATGGCGAACTGGGCCGGCGGCTGGAGCTATGACCCCGACTTCATGCCGACAGGAGGCGAGATCTTCGCGACCGGTGCCGGCTCGAACAGTGGCGACTACAACAGCGCGACGAACAACCACTTGATCGTGGAGACGCACAAGAGCTCGAGCCTGTCGGCGTTCTACCAGTACGAGAACTACCTGGCCAACCAGCTGCCCGTGATCTGGCAGCCAGTGGTGAACGCGGGCGCGACGGGGGAGTCGGAGATCTCCCACAACATCGGTGGTGTCCTGCCGGTAAACGCCCTAGAGAACCTCACTCCCGAGTACTGGTACTTCAAGTGAGCTCGCAGGTGAGGGGGAACCCCGCTGGCCTAGATCCCGGCAGCGGTTCCTCTCCAGGGAGCCCGTAGCGAGCAGGAGACGGGTTCCACCACAGGCCCGGCCCATAATGGCGATCGCCATTGTGGGCCGGGCCTGTGCCCACCTGGCTCAGACCAAATATGGGCCGAATGACTCATTCCGAGCAGCCGACCGCGTCGAGCCGCGAGGCTCATATGGCCTCCAGGACGTGCCGCATTTCGGGCTAGCTCGACGTGGGGTGCTCCAGGTGGACCCGAGCTCACGTGAAGTATCATTAACCGAACACGACACGGAGCATCTGCACCACCGCTTCGGCCAGCAGCAACGATGCTGTGGCGTCGCAAGGAGGAAAAGGCCACGATCGGGTACATCATCCGGCGGCTGCTGCAGTCCGTCCTCGTCGTGCTCGGCACGATGCTGATTGTCTTCCTGCTGTTCCGCCTGGAGGGACCTGTCGCGCTCGCTCGCTCTGTCCTGCAGTCGCCCAAGGCGACACCTGCCCAACTCAGCATCGTTATCAAAGAGTATGGCTACAACCTGCCGCCCTGGGATCAGTTCTGGCACCAGATCCTTAACTACCTGCAGCTCAACTTCGGCCGTGCCCCTGCTACGAACCAGAGCGTCCTCGCGGAGATACAAACGGCCCTCCCTCGCTCATTGCTCCTCGTCGGGATGTCAATCGTGTTCGCCATACTCGTGGCAATACCCCTTGGCATCTTCCAGGTCGTTCGCCGTAACAAGCCATCCGACTACATCCTCACTGCGCTCTCGTTCATTTTCTATGCGATGCCGGCTTTCCTTCTCGGTTCGCTCATGCTCCTCATATTCGAAGACCACTGGCATATCTTCACGCCGATATCGGAGTCGGAGTCGATCTCCCAGATCGCCTTCGACTGGCGCCAGATCACACCGGTCGTGCTCACGCTCGCGGCGCTCACGGTGGCGGCGTTCAGCCGATACATGCGCTCCTCGATGATGGACGCGTTGACGGAGGACTACGTCCGTACCGCCCGTTCCAAGGGAGCAGGGCAGGGG
>CAZAMA010000219.1:0-4691 GCA_964485645.1 uncultured Acidimicrobiaceae bacterium
GGCTGTCTGGCGCGTGGTCTTCACCGACGCGCAAGGTCGGTCCGAGCGGACGGCACAAAGCGTAGAGGAGGCGCTCGAGATCGCCCGGCGGGCCGAGTCCTACCTCGCAGCTCGTGTCTCGCCCCGCACCGGACGGACCGTCGCTGACGTCGCAGCGAGCTACCTCGAGCTCCTTGCCACAAAAGGGCGCGCGCAGCGCTACCAGGACCGCCAGGGTGACATCCTGCGCTGCTGGATCCTGCCGGCGATCGGCGACGTCTCGGTCACCGAGTGGGGACCGTACGAGTCCGAGCAGGTCCTCGGCAACGCGCGCGCGAAAGGGCGCGCGCCGGCGACGATCCAGTCCATCGGCGCGACGCTTCGTGGCCTCGTGACCCACGCACAGCTCCGACGCTGGCTGCCTCGCAGCGAGGACCCGATGGCCGACGTCTGCTATTCGGTCGGATCGGTCGTCGAGGGCGAGTCTGCAGACTTCGTTCCCGGCGAGGACATCCCGAGCAGCGAAGCAGCAGAGCTCCTTGCAAAGGCGCTCGAGAACATGTTCGAGCCGCACTGGGGGGTCGCGTGCCGCCTTGCAGCAGAGGCGGGGCTCCGCTGGGGTGAGCTCGTCGCGCTCCGCCCGATCGACATCTCGCTCCCGCCGGGGCGACGGACGGTGGAGGTCGTCGCGACGATCTGCGAGCCGGGGCGACACGAGGCGCTCTACGCGAAGCCGACCAAGAGCGGCCGCCGGCGGACGACCGTCTACTACGCGAGCCTCGCGGCTCCCCTCGCCGAGCTCGTTCGACGTGTCACCACAGAGCATGGCCCCGAGGCGTTGCTGTTCCCCGCACCAGACGGCGGCTTCGCGAGCAGGCTTCGCTTTCGATCCGACCGCCTGCTCCCAGCGATGCGCGAGGCGAACTGGGAGTTTCTGAGCTGCCGGACGCCGCGCCACGACTGGCACTCGCTGCGCCACCTCGCGGCGACGACGATGCTCTTCGAGCGGGAGATGGACCTCAGCCTCGTCGCCTACCTGCTCGGCCACGCGGATCCCTCCTTCACGCTTCGCAAATATGTCGGGAACAGGCGCGACGCGATCGGGCGCGCGATGGACGCGACGAGCGACGTGTAGGACAGCGAGGTGGAGCGCCCGGTGGAGATCGCGTCAGCAATCTCGTCGTCACCGACACAGGCCAAGTGGGCGCCCGCGACGACCTCGGCGATCGGCGCCTCGCAGACCGATCGTCAAGCCCACCGGCGCAGTGATCTCGTGGTCCGGGTCGATCACCCGGAGCAGCCGGCGACGATCCGAACAGGGGCTCTATTGGTTCGCTCGAGGTCGCGGTGCTCACGCGTGTTGCAGGGGCCGCCCGATGTCCTCCAGCCCAATGTGTTCCCGGGAACACATTGGGCCACGCGCACCAGCTCAGCGGACTGGGTGGCCGGGGGAACTCCGGACCGCCACCCAGTCGGTGTCCGCGCACGCTATCAGCTCAGCGCTCCAGACATCGACGCCCGTGGGGAGCGCTCGCAGCCCGGCAGTGTGCTCTTTCGCACCTGCGAGCCAGATGACCTGCTGCTCTCTTAGCCGTCGCGCCTCTGGCAGCTCGTAGGGCGGAGGGGAGAGGAGCACGCCGAGGATGCCCGAGCGATAGCGGGGGCTCGACGCGTTTGTGTCGTTCGTGTCGTCGCCTGTCGAGCGCCGCAACGTCAACCAGAACACCTGCGCATCCTTCGCCCGATTGACGAACTGCAGGTCCCATCCGCAGGTGAGGAACGGGGCGAGGACGTTCGCGAACGCGATGCGATCCTGCTCGGCGGTAAGCCAGCCGAGGACCGAGCTCCACCCACGTGCCGAGGCACTCATGATCTCGGACGCGACGACGTTCGCGGAGGCGGCATGAAAGTTCGCGGTCGGGAAGATGAGCCCGTCCGAGCCTGCGTGGAGGAGCTTCACGAGACGGGCTCTCGCGAGGCTCGAGAGTGCAGCGCCTGGATCGAACCCGATCACCTCCATCTCCCGCACGAAGCGCTTCTCGGACCAGGCGTTCGCAGTCACGATCGTCCGGATCGCCGCGTCACGCAGCACGTCGTCGGCGCCAAGGTGCTCCGTGGGTGTCGGAATACGGTCTTCTGGCGCAGCAGGTGGGGGTGGCGGCGCGATCGAGATGGCGTCGGGCACGTCGTAGCCGCTGTGCCGCGCGCCATGGTGCGCTGCGCGTGTCTCGCTCGGTGTGAGATCGGCCAGCAGCATGTCGGCTCGACGTGCCGTCTCCTCGGGTGCAACGTCGATGTGCTGGCAAACATCGGACCGCGTCGCGGCCGTGCTGCCAGGTCTCGCGACAGGTCCGAGGCTCACGACGACCTCTCTCCCGCCGACGGTGAACGTGCGCGACCCTCCTGCGCCGGCGGCTTGGCGGAGGAACTCGTGCAAGGTCATCGCGCCCGAGGCGAGCTTGTCGACGATCATCGAGGGTAGGCCGAGCTCGTCGAGTCCCATCGAGTCCCGGAGCGAAACAAGCCGATCCCGCTCGGCGCCAAGAGCGCGAATCTTCGAGCCAAGCTCGTCGACAACTGCGTTCGCTCCTGCCCTTACCTCGGCGACCTTGGCTGCCGTCGCGTCAGCGGCCTCGGCCCTCGTGAGCTCTGACCACCTCACCATGAGATCTGCGAGGAGCTCTGGCGAGAGGGAGGTGAGAGGGCGCCCGACGCGCGGGTTCGTCTCGTACTGGCGTGCACGCTCGGGGTGTGAATGGCGAACCGAGCGGAGGAACTCCCCGTTGATGCGCGTCCGTTCCGCCTCGCTACGTGACGAGCGCTCGAGCATGGCGACGGACTGGGCGAGGAGGTCTTCGTAGGCTCGGCGTAGGTGCGCACATCCCGAGCATGTCGGATCGGCTCTGTCGAGGACCGGCTGGTGGTCGTGGATCGACTGCTCGAGCAGCTCTGCGCAGAGCTTCACCCAGGTTCGGCTCCCGGAGAAGATGTGCTCGAGGTCAACGGCGTGGTAGGTGCAGTTCGGGTCGAACGTCATGGTGGAACCTCTTTCTATGGGTCTAACGATGGCGTCTACGGGCGTGTAGAAGGCAGTTGGGTCGATTGAGGTGGTCGTGACCGCCTCGAGTGCCGCGGAGCAATCGACACTCGCGGGGGCCGCGTCTTGTCGTCTGCCACCACGAATATGCCGGGGTGCCAAGAGAAACGACCTCGATCGGCAGACCGGACCGCGAGCACGCTCGAGCCTCTCGCCTCCCGTGCACGGTCGAGCAGCCGATAGCGGGGTGGGGCTGTCGCTCAACCCAGCGCCATGCAGCCCCCCGCCATGCAGCCCCCCGCCACAGTCCTTCGCCAATCCGGCGATTGGTCTTGCTAATCACGAGGTGACCTCCATGTTGAGCCATCAGCCACCGAACACCCCGACCTCCGGACTCGACGCGTTCGCTCGCTTCACCTTTGGTATCGGTCGCCCGACCACCGCCTACCTCGATGCGGCGCGGGCCTACGTGACACGCTCGTGGCCCGAGCTCGTGACCGAGCCCCCCTGGGACGACCCTGCCGGGATCCTCCGGCTGTATGACGAGCGCGTGCTCCCACCGCTTACCCCCCACTACCGGCTGAGCGCGGCAGGTGCACGACGTGTCGTCGAGCTCGCGAGGGATCCGGACTGCTCCACCATCGCGACGACGTCTCGAGCCGTGCTCGTCGCGCTGTGGCTCCACGGCTGCGTGACGAGGTCCGAACGGGGCTATGTGACACGCGAGGCGCGCCTTGCGGTGTTTCCCGAGGAGCTGCGCCCCCACCTGCACCGCTACGCCCAGCTAGTCAACGAACGTGGCTGCACCGTCGCGAAGCTCGAGGAATGGGTCGGATCCCTGTTTGGCGCGGCGGGTGACCCGACGTCGCGAACCGGACCACTCGCACCTCTTCTCTACGGTGACGCACCGAGTCGGCTCTCATCGGTGCGCGCTGTGGTCGGCAACCAGGCCCGCCTCAACTTCATCGCCGAGGCGCGCCTTGTCCCAGAGCTTCCCGAGCGCTGCCTCGAGCTCGTACGGACACGACGGCGACAGATGTTCGAGCTCGAGCGAAAGGTCACGATGACCCCGCTCGGTCGGGCACTTCTGAGGAGAGCCAAGCCGGCTCCGCTCGCAGCACAGAGCCGGGAAGGCCACCGCTGGTCGTACTTTGTCGAGCAGCAGATCGCGATCGCGATCTTAAAGAGCGCCGCGCCTCGTGAGATCACGGCCATCGCGCAGGAGTGGTCGATCTCGCTCGCGCCTGGTCTCCTCACCGGCGGCTTCCAACCAGAGCCCCCGTCAGCCAATCCTCGGGCGAGCACACGGCCGGATCTCGGGATCTGGCTCGAGAGCTCGCCGCCACTGCTGCCGACGCGCTGGGTCGAGATCCAGAGCGGCGCGACCGCGCACGACCTCTCCTACGCAACGACCCACGCGCGCTACGCGGTCTTTCTCTCCCAGCGGGAGAACTGTGGCATCGAGGTCTCCTTCGTGTTCAAGGCACGCGGGTCAGCCTTCGCGGAGGTGATCGGCGAGGTCGCACGTCCTCCAGCGTGGCGTGGTGGCGAGGTCGACTTCGGCGTCGCACGCCTCGGAGAGTCCCTCGAGGCCGCGCCGTGGCTCACGCCGCACTACCGCCGTCTCCGGCTCCGGCGGTACTTCGGGAGCTGAACTGGGCACGTGATCTGGGCA
>CAZAMA010000220.1:0-4686 GCA_964485645.1 uncultured Acidimicrobiaceae bacterium
GAAGATATCATCTTCCCCGCGATATGTCCATTATTAATATCGCGCCTTAGTATATCGATGTGAGTCGTGGAACGTGAGACCTTTCTTCACCGGTCACTCCCGACGGCCGACCGAGACGCACCAGATAGGGGGGCGGGTGTGACGAGCGCGCGCTGCGTTCTCGTGCGGCACGGTGAAGTCGACTACGCGGGTGTCGACGCATATGCGCCCGTCTACCGGGGCGCTCGTGGAGACTTCGCCCCTTTGACGGATAGTGGGGTCGCGCAGGTAACGACGACGGCCGCTTCCCTCGACGTCCGCAACCCGCGGATCGTCTGCTCGCCGTTCACTCGAACGGTTCAGACAGCGGCCATTGTGGCACAGCGGTTCGGTACGCAGTTCACCATCGACTTAGAGTTGCATGATTGGCTGCCGTACCTCGACGGTGCCACGGGGTACACCTACGACGAGTGGCTCCGAGTGTTCGAGCGTTACCAGGCTTGCAGCGATCCGGGAACTACCCGGACTTGGGAAAGCGACGAGGAGATGCACGCCCGGATAGTCCGTGTCGTCCGTCGTCACCTCGGTGAAATGGATCTCGTCCTGGTAACGCACGAGGTGCTGATCAAACTCGCTACCGGTGTACTCCTGGTTCCGCTCGGGTCAGCACACAATCTCGTCCTTGACGAGGGCAAATGGGCTTGACCACTTCAGTGATGCACCGCTCTCAACGAGGGCTGCTACCACTCCGCCAACCTATACCCAGTGCAGATGTCTCGCGTCTACGATCAGGAGAAAGGGCTTAATGATGTTAGACCGCTCGAACAACGCTGGTGGCAGCCGGATCGCATCTGTCTTCGTGGGCGGCCCGTTCTACCACCTCGTCGATCGGGAGATCGGTGTGATGTCGACGACGGACAGGGATCGTATCGAGCGCGTAATAGGATGGGTGTGGCTCCCTGAGAGGGAGCCACGTTGAGGCCATTCTCCCAGGTAGCGGCGTTGCGTTGACTGACTCGGCACTCTGAACCCCATGAAATCCACCACCTTCCATCGCTCGTGGGCGAGAATCTGCCAGCGAATCCGCTAGCAGAGTGGAGGTGTAGAGTATGGACCGTGCCTGCTCGAAACGAGGCAGTGGCGCCATTGGCCCCGGTGCCGGAGATGCTGCGGGGAACCGTGATCACCCACCGGCGCCGCTGCGGGAAGCCGAACTGCCGGTGCGCGGGCGGCGAGGTGCTCCACGAGTCGGTCGTCTTGAGCTACTCGAGCGCGAGCAGAACGAAGTTCGTCATGCTCCGAGCCGACGAGGTGCACGCGGTGCGCCAGGCGACGGAGCGCTTCCGGGCGGCGAAGGCGCAGCTCGAGACACGCGCAAACGAGGGTCTCGCGGCGCTGGTCTCGCGACGGAGCCGCCGGGCCTGAGCCCAGCCGCGGAGGCAGCGAGTGGCTTCGAGCGCTCCGACGCGCTCTTTCGCGGCCTTGTCGGGTTCCTGCGGGCTGAGGGGGCCGGCTCCCTCGCCCACGAGGAGCTCGAGGTCCGCCTCGCCGCAGACGCGCGTGATCTCACCCGCCAGCTGCTTCAGGACCACCTTGACCTGCGCGCCGCGCGCGAGGTGCGCTCCGACGCGGTCACAGATGCCGAAGACGTCGCGCACAGCGCCGTCGAGGAGGGCCACCACCGTCCCCTCGAGACGGTCTTCGGCGAGGTCACCGTCACCCGTCTCGCCTACCGAGCCAAAGGGGCGGAGAACCTCCATCTCCAAGACGCGACGCTGAACCTGCCGGTCGAGCGTCACTCCCACGGGCTTCGAGAGCTCGCAGCGATCGAGGCGACCCGTGGCAGCTACGAGGAGGCCCAGTCAGCGATCGAGCGCCATTGTGGCGTCGCGCTCGGCAAGCGCCAGGTGGAAGGGCTCGTGCGCCGCGCCGCGGTCGACGTCATCGCGTTCTACGAGGGGTCAGAGCGCCCCGGTGCCGACAAGCTGGACGCCCTTGTGATCTCGGCTGACGGCAAGGGGATCGTCATGCGCCCAGACGCGCTTCGTCCCGCCACAAGGAAGGCAGCCGCGATCGCGACCCACAAGCTGAAGACGAGGCTCTCGAAGGGAGAGAAGAGGGATCGCAAACGCATGGCTGAGCTCGCCGTCGTCTACGACGCCGCGCCAGTCACGCGCTCGGCGGCCGATATCCTCGCCCGAGGTGAGGACGCCCCGAAGGCACCAGGTCCAGTCGCGAAGGCCAAGTGGCTCACCGCGAGCGTCGTCGAGGATGCCAAGACGGTCATCATGAGCGCCTTCGACGAGTCCGAGCGCCGAGACCCCGATCACCTCCGGCCATGGGTCGCGCTTGTCGACGGGGCGGTCCACCAGATCGAGGTGATCACCGCCGAGGCGAAGGCTCGCGGCCTCACGATTCACATCACTTGCGATTTTATTCACGTGCTGGAGTACCTGTGGGCCGCTGCGTGGAGCTTCTTCGACGAAGGCGACCCGGCTGCGGAGGCATGGGTCGCCGAGAAGGGTCTCGCCATCTTGGAGGGGAAAGCCGGCATCGTCGCGGGTGCGATCCGCCGCAAGGCGACCACGCTCGGGCTCGACCCGCAGCGCCGGAAGAAGGCCGACGAGTGCGCGAGCTACCTCGAGCACAAGCGGCCCTACCTCGACTACCCGAAGGCGCTGGAACAAGGATGGCCGATCGCCACGGGAGTGATCGAGGGCTCGTGCAGGTACATCGTTCGTGATCGATTCGACATCACCGGGGCACGGTGGTCCCTCGATGGCGCGGAAGCGGTGCTGAAGCTCCGAGCGGTGCGCGCGAACGGCGACTGGGCAGCGTACTGGTGCCATCACCTCGCCAAGGAGAAGCAGCGTGTTCACGCGTCCCGCTATGCCGACGGGATCATCCCCGAGGCGGCGTGATCAGTCCCTCTCAGGGAGCCACACCCATTTCGTCGTCACCGGCAAGGCCTCGGTGGTGGCTTGCGACAGCGTTCGGGTGACGGCGTTCGGCGAGGTCCGGGTGACGGTCTACGACACGGCTCGGGTGGCGGTGTTCGGTGAGGTCCGAGAGGCGGCTGGCAACGCCCAGGCGACCGGGACCCGCAGGGCTGTGACGACCCTGCGGGGAAAGCGAGCAGGAAACGCTGGCGGGGCTGTCTGCGCCATCGCTGCCAGCCGCCCTTGCGCGGGCCAGGCCGTTCCGGGCCCGATGGGTCCGATGGGTCCGATGCAACCGAGCCGGGCTCCCAACGTGGCAGGTGACGCGGTCGATGCCACGGCGTGGCTCTGAGGGGCGAGGAAGTGGGGGCTACGGCGTCGTTCCCCCCGTGCACGGAGGTGCCGGCGAGACTGTCCTGCTACGCGCACGGGGGGCGAGCGAGAGGTCAGCGGTTGTGACGCGTGACAAGCGGTTGACGTGTCGGGCGGATCGCCAGCCGATCGGGCGTCGGCGGGATCGAGATCATCTGGAGCACGGAGGGAGCGTTCGAGGTCGCGTAACGGACGGGGTGGTGGTAGGGGTGTATTACAGGGCGCACGCAGTGCCTGTCCTTTACCCGCAGCTGTCTGGCGGCCAGCAGGAACGGTGTCGGATCAGTAGAGGCGATAGATTCGGAGCACGGTGAGCAAAGACTACCTGCGGCTCATCGTCGATCGTCCGGATCTGGGCCGCGCTGTCACGCCGCTCGGAAGCCGGCGTGCTCCGATCCACCGGTGGTACCGCTTCGCCCACGGGTTCTCGCCCGAGCTGGTCGCCAACCTCGTGACGCGCTTCGGACTACGGCCGGGCGCAGTGCTGGCTGATCCGTTCATGGGAGCCGGTACCTGCGTCGTGGCCGGGCGGGGGCTCGGCCTGACGAGCGTGGGGATCGACCACCTGCCCCTGGCGAGCTTTGTCAGCTCGGTCAAGCTGAGCGCTGTGACCGGTAGCGAGCTGGCGCTTGCGGCCCGCGAGGTGGTGCGGCCCCGCCGAGCCACAGCGAGCGTTGCAGACCCGGTGCTGTGCGAACGGGCCTTTCCTCCCGAGACGCTCCATGAGGTCGAGGCGCTGCTTGGGTTGGTCTCGTCTGGCCGTCTCTCGCCTCGTGCCTCATCGGCGACACTCCTTGCGCTACTCGCCGTCGTGCCACGCTTCTCCCGACTCGTGCGCCGTGGCGGGTGGCTCTCATCGGTCGACGACCAGCAGGCAGCGACAGAGCTGCGGCCTGCTGTCGCTCGGCACCTCGAAATGATGGAAGCCGATGTGCGCAGCGGCGTCTCACCGGTCGGCGCGTCACCGGCGATCGCTATGGCGGGGGACGCCCGGCATCTGCCCTTCGCGAGTGGTGTGGTCGACGCCGTCATCACGTCCCCGCCGTACCCGAATCGCCATGACTACACCCGTGCGTACGGTCTCGAGCTCGCCGTGGGCTTCCGAGACAGCGCTGGCGTGCTTGCACTGCGCCGCCAATCTCTCGAATCCCACCCCGAGTCACGGCCGGTGCGACCTCTGGCGGACGGATACACAGAGCCGCGTGTCGTTCGCCGCGTCGCTGACGAGGTCGCTGTCCACGCTGTAGACCGGAGCACGAGGCGGTTCATCCCGATTCTCGTCTCCGGCTACAGCCTCGACCTCTTCCTCGTGCTTCGGGAGCTCGCTCGGGTTCTCCGCCCCGGTGGACATGCTGCAGTCGTTGTCAGCTGCGTGTCCTACGCCAGCGTCGTCTTC
>CAZAMA010000221.1:0-4648 GCA_964485645.1 uncultured Acidimicrobiaceae bacterium
CGTCGGGAGCGCCGGTCCCCGTTAGCGACCATCGGCGGTCACAGCTCGCTCGTAGTCGCCGGCCCCGTGAGACCCCTTCACCCCACCTACGATCCATGTCACACCTGCGACGTACTCTCCAGCAGGCCGAACCGGGCGAAAGGGAACAGGACGCTAGCCATGGGCGGGACCACAGCTACTTACACAGAGGTGGTCCCTGAACTTGGTCAGGTCGTTCGCTGCCGCGACCGGGTGTGGGCCGTCAATGAGGTCACGCCGTCGTCGCTCCCAGAAGATCCCATTTCCGGCACCCGGTCGCAGCACTTGGTGCGGATGTCGTCGCTCGAAGACGATGGATTCGGCGACGAGCTGACCGTCATCTGGGAGCTCGAGTCGGGCACCCAAGTCATCCCTCACCAGGAACTCCCTCGTCCGGAGCTGGGCCGACTGGATCCCCCGGAGCGGCTCGAGGCGTTCCTGGATGCGGTTCGGTGGGGTGCCGTGGCCACTGCGGATTCTCGTGCGCTGCAAGCGCCGTTTCGTTCCGGCATCACGATCGAGGACTACCAGCTCGACCCGGTCGTCCGTGCGTTGAGCATGCCCAGGGCCAACCTGCTGATCGCCGATGACGTCGGTCTGGGCAAGACGATCGAGGCAGGTCTTGTCGTCCAAGAACTCCTATTACGGCACCGAGCCCGCACCGTGATCGTCGTGTGTCCGGCCGGATTGTGCGTGAAGTGGCAGGAGGAGATGCGTGATCGATTCGGGCTGGAGTTCCGGATCGTCAACACCGACGCCGTTCGCCAGCTCCGTCGCGACCGCGGCGTGGGCGCCAATGTGTTCACGTCGTTCCCCCGGCTGATCGTGTCGATCGACTGGTTGAAGGATCGTCGGGCCCAGTCGCTGCTCGATGAAGTGCTCTCGGGCGTCGACTACCGGAGGACACCCCGCAAGTTCGACCTGTTGATCGTGGACGAGGTGCATTCGGCGGCCCCGTCGGGCCGTGGCAAGTACGCGATCGACTCGCTTCGCACGAAGGCCGTCCAGCGGATCGCTCCGCACTGTGAGCACCGCCTGTTCCTTTCGGCCACGCCGCACAACGGCTACCGGGAGAGCTTCACTGCCCTGTTGGAGCTTCTTGACCCTCAGAGGTTCGCTCGGGGAGTCGACCCCAACCCAGAGCAGCTGGCGAGGGTGCTGGTGCGGCGGCTCAAGCGTGAGTTGCGTGAGGAGCTGCCCCCGAATCCAGACGGCACACCCCGGTTCGCCGAACGGCGAGTAGATGCGATGCCCGTCGACTACCCCGAAGACGAGCGCGAGGCCCACGAGCTGTTGGAGCGATACGCCGAGCTGCGCCGGTCCCACCACGCAACCGGTTCGAAGCGTTCGGCGGCTGATTTCGTGACGTTGCTCCTCAAGAAGCGGCTGCTGTCCTCACCCTCGGCGTTCGCCAACACTCTGGCCCAGCACCGGGTGACGCTCGCCAAGAGAGGCACCGCGCAGACTGCCGCCAGCGAAGCGCAGATGCAGGCCGCCTGGGACCGTAGCGATGACGAGGTGGCTGACGACGAGTCCGGCGAGGTCGTGGCCGAGGTGCTCGCGACTGCGTCGCGCGGCCAAGCGCCGTTGACCGCCGAGGAGCGGGAGTTGTTGAATCGGCTCGGCGGCTGGGTCGAGGAGCGGCGCAACCGCCCCGACGCCCGGGCCGAGGCAGTGCTCCGTTGGCTCACCGACATCTGCCGTACCGCAGACGGTGGTTGGACCGACGAGCGAGTCATCATCTTCACGGAGTACCGCGACACCCAGAAGTGGCTGGTCGACCTGCTGCTCACCCACGACTTCGGCGGAGACGGTGGCGACCGGATCGCAACCCTCTACGGCGGCATGGATACCGATGATCGTGAACGCACGAAAGCCGAGTTCCAGGCACATCCCTCACGGTCGCCGGTACGGATCCTGGTGGCTACTGACGCGGCCTCGGAGGGTATTGACCTGCAGCGTCACTGCTGGCGGATGCTGCACTGGGAGATTCCGTGGAACCCGTCACGCCTTGAACAACGCAATGGCCGGGTGGACCGCCACGGCCAGTCCCATCCTTTCGTGGAGATCCGCCATTTCGTCCCCGAAGGCTGGGAGGACGACACGTCCGGGTTTGCCACGGAGCTGGGATTCCTCTCACGGGTTGCGTACAAGGTTGAACAGATCCGCGACGATCTCGGCTCGGTCGGTTCCGTGCTTGCCGACCAGGTCGGCGATGCCATGTTGGGACGCCGCACGACCATCGATGACGACGCCATCGACCGTGCACGCAGCAAGCCCGCCACCAAGGTGCTCCAGGTCGAGCGCAAACTCCGCGAGGGCTTGGCTCGCTGCCACGAGCGCCTTCAGGAGTCGATGGACGAGCTCAATCTCACTCCCGACCGAGTCGAGCGGGTCGTTGCCACCGCACTCGATGTGGCCAACCAACCAGGCATCCTTGCGACTGGCGTCGATGGAGAGTTCCGACTCCCCCCTCTCAGCGGTTCCTGGCAGCGGACCTCGGAGGGGATGATCGACCGACTCTCGGGAGAAGAACTGCCGTTCACCTTCGACACGAACCTCGCCGGCACCCGCGACGACATCGTCTTCTGCCACCTCGGTCACCGCTTGGTCGCCCAATCCCTGCGCCTGTTGCGCGCCGAGGTATGGGCGACTGGTCAACACCAAAACCTGGCACGTGTCACGGCCCGAACGGTTGCACCGGTTGCTGATGTCCTCGAGGTCGGCGATGTCGGCGTGGTTTGCCACGCCCGTCTCGTCATCACTGGCGTGGACGGCCACCGCCTTCACGAGGAGTTGGTCGTTGCCGGGGGCCGGCTGCGAGGCGGGCGCTTTGCTCGAATCGACACCCTTCGCGACCTCGACGCCCTGCTCCGCTCGGCCGCAGATTCACCCGTCGAGCCAGAGGGGCTCGAAGAGGTCATTCGCTGGTGGGACAGTGTGGTCGCGCCCGGGCTCACCAGGGCACTGGACCGCCGCTCGGAGACCGTCCAGGACTCGAAGCGCCGCGAGCTGACCGAGCGCGCCGCAGCTGAGGCCGACGCCGTGCGTAGCGTGCTCAGCGACCTGCGTCAGCAGATCACCACTGACCTCGACAAGCTGGCGACAGAGCGGACCGAGCAGCTCAGCCTCTTTACCGAACCCGAGCGGGAACAGTCCCAGCGCGACCTCGATGCGCTCCGGCGACGACTCGACGAGATCCCCGAGGAGATCGAACGCGAAGTCGAAGCGGTCCGCCGCCGTTTCACTGATCCCGAGTGCCACCTGTTCCCAGCAGCGGTAACGATCCTGATTGCAGAGGTCGAGGCCTGATGGCTTCACCTTCCTCCAGACAGGGTCGACGGCCGCTGGCCAACCCTAAGGCCGCCATCGACGACTGGCTGAACCTCGTCGACCCCGACGGTGCGTTCCTGACAGTCACCGAACTGACGGTGGTGTTTCCTCACGGTTTCGAGCCAATGGCGGCAGAGCAACGCACCGAGCTGCGTTCGCGTGTCGCCGACCTCGCCGACGATTCTGCGGAGCGAAGCGAGTTTCGCCGTTGGCTGCTGGCAACCGTTCTCGATTGGGACGACCTGCTAGCTGAGGAACAGCGCCTTCCCGCCGCCTCTCTGGTCCGAGTCTCCGAGCAAGGCGTCACCATCCGGCCCAGTCAGGCTCTCCTCGACGTCGACAACCCCAACAAGATCCGAGTCGGCATTTTCGCGTGGCCGCTCGGCACGCGACTCGAGCGCCGGACCGACATCACCACATCGGGCGACTCGTGGCCAGCTAGCCCAATCCAGCGAGCCGAGACCTGGTGCCGAGAGAGCGGCGTGCCACTCGCCCTGGTGACCGACGACGACCAGTGGACGCTCGTATGGGCTCCTCGCGGCGCCCCAGCCGCATCGTGTCGATGGCGACTCGCGGAACTCGCCGACGAACGCATCCTCCAGGCCGGGTTCGTGTCGCTGCTCGGTGCCCGCCGGTTCTTCGCGGTCGAGGGAGACGAGACGCTCGAAAAGCTGTTCGAACGAGCAGCGGACGCCGAAGCAGAGATCACCAAGGGCCTCGGCTCCTCGGTACGCCGCTCCGTCGAACTGCTTGTCGCCGCCATCTCCCGCGACGACGTTGCCAACGACCATCGTGTGCTCGCCGGTGTGACCCCAACAGAGGTCTACGAGTCAGCGGTGACGGTGCTGATGCGACTGGTTTTCCTGCTTTTTGCCGAGGAACGCCAGCTCTTGCCCGCCGAAGATCCGCTCTGGGCCGAGTCGTACTCGGTCCTTACGCTACGGGACGAACTGCGTGCAGTCTCGACGCGTGACGGCGAGGACGCACTCGAACGGCGCTCCACCGCCTGGTATCGGCTCCTCGCCACCTGCCGGGCTGTCAACGCCGGCGCCAATCATGATCGGCTCACCCTCCCCGCCTATGGCGGCAGCCTCTTCGACCCCGAGCGCTTTCCCTTCCTCGAAGGACGCCGCTCACCAGACCACATCGTGGCTGGCGGGATCGACCTCGGCCCTGGTGAAGACGCAGCGACCGGACCCGGACGACCCGTCGTCATCGACGACCGAACAGTCCTCGCCATCCTCGACGCTCTCTTGAACATCAAGGTGCGGTCCGGGCGGAGCACGGTCACGCAACG
>CAZAMA010000222.1:0-4641 GCA_964485645.1 uncultured Acidimicrobiaceae bacterium
CGTCTTCGGCATAAGGCGCGCCCCGGACATAGGAGTGCCGAAAGCGTGACTCGGCCCGGTCCGACCTCCTCTCAGGCTCGCCGAGCATTACGCGCTGCTCGATCGGGTCGATTGAAATTGCGGTCGATGCCGGACAGTGGGGATGCACGGAGCACTGAGCGCATACGATCAGCGCGCCCAATAGGAAAGAGAGCTCATATTGGCCACACGAAGCGCCGCTACATAGCCCTCGCGAGCGTAAACAGACCCGTCCACATCGGCGGGCACCGCAAGAAGGCCACGAAACTCCCCCACCGTCGTGAAACCCTTCCGCTCCATCCACTGCGACAAGCCGTCGAGCAGCACCCCGGCATACTCCGGACCGTGGCGCAGCAGCGCAGAGGCCGTCATCACGACGTCAGCGCCCGCAAGCAGATACCGGACCACATCGTCCGAGGTTTCGACTCCGGTGGTGGCAGCGAGAGACGCCCTCACTCTCCTGTGGAGCAGCGCGATCCACATCCGCGCGAGGCGTCCCTCTGCCGGGCTCGAAAGATCGACTCGATGGACCACGGCCAGCGCCTCGGGATCGATATCGGGCACGGGGACACGATTGAAAAGAACGAGGGCGTCCACGCCCGCTTCGTCCAGGCGCCTTGCCATCTCCGATGTCGAGCTGAAGTGCGGGCTCAGCTTGAGCGCGACCGGGATGTCGACCGCCTCTCGCACCGCCCCAAGGACCTCGAGGTGCCGTTGTTCGACCTCACGGCCATCTCCTTCGGGGAGGAAGTAGATGTTCAGCTCTATCGCCGCGGCACCGGATTCTTCTGCCCTGCGCGCGTAATCGACCCAGCCTCCCGGAGTTACCCCATTCAGGCTGGCAATCACCGGGATCGAGACGGCCGCCGCGGCTCGCTCCAGCAGACTCAGGTACTGGTGTGGCCCTGAGTCTTCGGCCGTTGCGGAAGGGAAGTAGGACAGCGACTCGGCGAAGCTTTCCGTGCCAGCATCGACGAGCATCGCGTCGACCGCCGCCTCTTCCCGGATCTGCTCCTCGAACAGCGAGTAGAGAACCACCGCGCCGACACCGGCGTCGGCCAGGCGGCGGACTCCGTCTACGGTCCGCGAGAGCGGCGACGCCGAGGCGACCAGCGGATTGCGCAACGAGAGCCCCATATAGTGCGACGAGAGGTCGGTCACCTCTGCTCCTTGCGGGCATCGGCGGCAAAGTGCCATGCACCTCGAGTCGCCATTTCTTCGTAGACGTCCCACTGCCGCGATACGGCCTCTTCGGCGAGACGATGGAGTCGCTCGGCCTCCGCGGGGTCGACGCTGCTCAGCGCACGGTAGCGGAGCTCCCCATCGGTGTAGGAAGCGAGTGAGGCGCGCGGACGCGGTGAGTCGAGGAGGAACGGGTTCCCACCGGCTGCTCGCCGCATAGGGTCATAGCGGACGAGCGGCCAGTAGCCGCTCGCGACGGCGCGATACTGCTGGTCGAGACCTTTGCGCATGTCTATCCCGTGCGCGATGCAGTGGCTGTACGCGAGCACCAGGGATGGCCCGTCGTAGGCTTCTGCCTCGCGCAGAGCCCTGAGCGTCTGCTGCGGGTCGGCGCCCATAGCCACGCGGGCGACGTAGACGCTCCCGTACGCGATCGCCTGCAACGCGAGATCCTTCTTCGGTACCGTCTTGCCCCCTGCGGCGAACTTGGCTACCGCTCCGAGTGGCGTCGCCTTGGACATCTGCCCACCGGTGTTGGAGTAGACCTCGGTGTCGAGCACGAGGACGTTGACATCTCGCCCGCTCGCAAGCACGTGGTCGAGCCCTCCAGCGCCGATGTCATATGCCCAGCCGTCACCGCCGACGAGCCAGATGCTTCTGCGGACGAGCAGTTCGGCGACACTGCGCAGGTCTGCGACGACCGGACCCTCGAGAGCCTCCAGGCGCCGTTGCAGCTCAGCCACCCTCAGGCGTTGTGTCCGAAGCGCTGATTCCCGGTCCTGCCTTGCCTCGAGGATCTGGTCCACGAGCTCCGGACCGACGGCCTCGCGAAGCTCTGACAGGCGCCGGCGTGCCAGCGCAATGTGCTGGTCGGTGGCAAGGCGGAAACCGAGCCCGAACTCAGCGTTGTCCTCGAACAGCGAGTTCGACCAGGCAGGACCCCGCCCGTCTGAGTCCGTCGTCCACGGTGTCGTCGGGAGATTGCCGCCATAGATCGACGAGCAACCGGTGGCGTTCGCAACCATCAGGCGGTCGCCGAACAGCTGCGAAAGGAGCTTGAGATAAGGCGTCTCGCCGCAGCCCGCGCAGGCACCGGAGAACTCGAAGAGTGGCTGGAGGAACTGGCTGCCCCGTACCGTCCCAAAGTCCACACGCGTGCGGTCGGGGACAGGCAGCTGCTCGAAGAAAGCGATGTTCGTGCGTTCGCGCGCCGCGGTCGGTTCACGCTGGGAGAGGTTTATCGCCTTGCGCGAGGGATCTGCGGGTGCGGAGATCGGGCATGCCTCTACGCACAGAGCACAACCCGTACAGTCCTCCACGTAGACCTGGAGGGTGTAGCGACTGGCGGGCAGGCCGACGGCATCGAGCGGTGACGAGCGGAAGTGCTCGGGCGCCCCCTCAAGGCGGGACTCTTCGTAGAACTTCGAACGGATCACGCTGTGTGGGCAGACGAGGCTGCAGTTACCGCATTGGATACAAAGTTGCGCGTCCCAGGTGGCTACAAGCTCAGAGATGTTGCGTTTCTCATAGGCGGCAGTGCCACTCGGATAAGTACCGTCTGCCGGCAGGGCGCTCACGGGCAGATCGTCGCCACGGCCGGCCATCATCTCGCCGGTGACGCGGCGGACGAACTCTGGCGCGCCGGCAGGGACCACAGGGCGCAGCTCACGCTCCGAAGTCGCGGTTCGGGGGATGTCGACCCGATGGAGACCCTCGAGAGCCCGGTCGACCGCGGCAAGGTTCCGATCCACGACCGCGGAGCCGCGGCGGGCGTAGGTCTTGACTAGCGAAGCCTTGACCTGCTCGACAGCCCGCTCGAGCGGCAAGACTCCGGAGATCGCAAAGAAGCAAGTCTGCAGCACCGTGTTGACCCGCCCGGCCAGTCCCACCTCGCGCGCGATTCGGCTGGCATCGACCACGTACAGCTCGATTTCCTTTGCAAGAATTTGGCTCTGCACCGGGCGTGAGAGAGAGTCCCACACCTCGTCGGGGGCGCTCGGGCAATTGAGCAGAACCGTCGCGTGCGCTGCGGCCGGGCCGAGGACATCTATCCGATCGAGGAGTCCGAACGCGTGGCAGCCGATGAAGCTTGCTCGGCGACACAGGAAGGGGGCCTTGACCGGGACCGGCCCGAAGCGCAGGTGCGACACGGTCTTGGAGCCGGACTTCGTCGAGTCGTAGACGAAGTAGCCCTGTGCGTAAACCTCCGGCAGCTCCCCGAGGATCTTGATCGTGTTCTTGTTCGCTCCTACCGTACCGTCCGATCCCAGGCCGAAGAACAGCGCCCTCACGGTCGCGGCCGGTTCGATGTCGAGCGAAGCGTCGTAGGCAAGACTCGTAGAAGAGACGTCGTCGTTGATGCCGACTGTAAAGCCGTGCCGCGGCCGGTCGCCAGCGAGCTCATCGAACACGCCCGCGGCCATGCCGGGCGTGAACTCCTTCGAGGCGAGACCGTAACGACCGCCTACGACAAGCGGCATCACCGCCCGCTCTCCGGCCGCAGCCGCCCCCGCGAGCGCGGCAACGGTGTCGAGAAAGAGGGGCTCGCCCACCGATCCCGGCTCCTTGGTCCTGTCGAGCACGGCGACGCGCCGCACGCTTGTCGGCATCGAAGCCACGAGGGCCTGAGCGGGAAAGGGTCTGTAGAGCCGAACCTGCACCACGCCCAGGCGCCTGCCGCGGCCATTTAGGTATGCCACGGTCTCTCGGACTGTCTCGCCCCCTGACCCCATTACGACCACGACGTGCTCGGCCTCGGGGTCTCCGCTGTACTCGACGGTGTGGTAGCCACGTCCGCTGTGTCGTTCGAGGAGAGCCATCGCCTCCTCGACGGCTCCAGGTACCGCCGCATAGAAGGGGTTTACGGTCTCTCGGGCCTGGAAGTAGACGTCAGGATTCTGCGCAGTGCCTCTGATGAAGGGCCGCTCGGGCGACAGGGCGCGTCCGCGGTGAGCCCGGACAAGGGTCTCGGGCACCAGCTGTCGCAGTACGTCGTCTTCCAGCAGGTCGATCGTGTTCAACTCATGAGAGGTGCGAAACCCGTCGAAGAAGTGGACAAACGGCACCCGCGTCCGCATGCTGGCAGCCTGAGCCACAAGAGCGAAGTCGTGCGCCTCCTGGACCGATGCCGCGGACAGAAGGGCGAAGCCTGTCTGGCGAACGGCCATCACATCGGAGTGGTCGCCGAAGATCGAGAGCGCCTGCGCGGCGAGCGATCGAGCCGCTACGTGCATCACCATCGGCGTCAACTCACCGGCGATCTTGTACATGTTCGGGATCATCAGCAAGAGCCCCTGAGATGCCGTGAAGGTCGTCGCCATTGCCCCACCTTGGAGCGCGCCGTGCAGCGCGCCGGCGGCACCGCCCTCACTCTGCATCTCCACCACCGTCGGGACATCGCCCCACAGGTTCGGGCGCCCTGCGCTCGACCACTCGTCTGCA
>CAZAMA010000223.1:0-4633 GCA_964485645.1 uncultured Acidimicrobiaceae bacterium
CTCGGGACCAAGGCGGTCTTCAAGCGCTTCCTGCGCCGCACCGCCACGGGCAAGCTGCGCATCGACAAGGCCGCCCTCGCCGCCGAGGCGCATCTCGACGGCAAGTTCCTGCTCCGCACCGACGACGAGAGCCTCTCTGCCGAGGACATCGCGCTCGGCTACAAGTCGCTCTACGAGGCCGAGTACTGGTTCTCCCGGCAGTTCCTCCCAGCCGTGGAGAGCTTTCCGGATCTGTCGGCGCTGCTCAGAAAGGCGCCAGTGGCTTGATCCGGTCCGCGAAGGATTCTTGACAGTTACTCATATTTCCTGAAGACTCATCGGTAATCATCGGCTTCACTCGCAGAAGCTGAACCGAAGGGTGGCCGTGGCTCAGCTGGCAGTGATCCGGGACATCCGTTCGCCGCGCTCGCTCGAGCTCGCGGAGGACGCCGCCGCCTACCAGGAGAACCTGCTGGCCGAGTTCGTGCTCGCCCGTTCCGCCCACGGCGTGGTCGACGCGACGGTGCGCGGCGATCTCGCTGTTGTCGAGGAGTTCCTCGCCTTCGCGGGGGTGTGGGCCTGGCAGGTCGAGGCCGTCCACGCCGATCGCTTCCTCTCGGGCGACCAGCGCGACAAGGCTGTTCGCACCCGCCAGATCAAGGCCGCTCGGATCGCCACCTTCTACCGCTTCGTCGAGACCCGCTACCAGGGAGAGATCGCCGAGCTCACCGGGACCGTGGTGACCTCCCCGATCGACTCGATCAACCGGCCGGTGCACACCGGCGAGTTCTCGGTGCGCGTCCCGCCGTCGCCGAGAGAGCTCGCCCACTTCTTCTCCGCGTGGCGGGCCGAGCTCGTGAACGCCCGCAAGTGGCGCACCGCGGCTCGCACGTACGCGATGGCGCGCATCGCCGGCGAGGTCGGGCTGCGGGCCGCTGAGCTGTGCGGGCTGCGCCTCGACGACTGTCACTTCGACCACGGGCCGCTCGGCAAGATCCACGTCCGTCTCGGCAAGGGGGCGAGAGGCTCGGGACCGAGGGAGCGGCTGGTGCCGATGCTCGGTGTGGCCCGCCAGATCCTGTCCTGGTGGGTGACCGAGGTGCGGGGCTGCTTCGACGATGACTTCGAGGCTCCACGCGCCGTGCTGTTCCCCTCCGAGCGGGGTGGCACGATCACGCCCGAGGCCTTCCGCCTGCCGCTCAAGGTCGCCGCCGAGGCCTACCTGTCGGGACCGGTTCGCGAGCTCACGCCCCACGTGCTTCGTCATGCGTGCGCCTCGAACCTCTACGCCGAGGGACTCAGCCTCGTCGCCATCCAGGCGCTGCTCGGCCATCGCTGGCTCACGACGACGATGGTCTACGTTCACGTCGCCACCGAGTCGATCGAAGCCGAGTACGCGGCAGCGGCGAGCCGCGCGGCGGCTCGCTTCGTCGCGCCGAGCTGAGCCAAGGAGGACAACGATGCGCTGGAACCTGCGGATGGTGGCAGCCGAGCGGGGGATCTGGAAGTCGACCGACCTGCGCCGGGCGCTCGGCGAGGCGGGACTCGAGATCTCGGCCGGCAAGATGAGCCACCTGTGGACCTCGACGCCGATCTCGGTCCGCCTCGACGACCTCGACGTGATCTGCTCGGTCCTCGGCTGTGTCCCGGGGGACCTGCTCGTCCCCACCGAGAAGGCGGCACCGAACCTGGCCGTCGCCGCGACGAGCGCCGCGGCGGCCCCGAGCATCCGTCCGGCACGACGGGGCCGCGGGCAGCGCTCTACGCCACCGGCGTGAACGTCGCGGGCAAGGGCCCCTGCGCGTCCTGCGGCGAGGGCTCGGTCCCACAGGTCAAAGGGCTCTGCCCCCGCTGCTACGCGAGGAGCAGGATCCGCGAGGCGGTCTGCGTCGACTGCGGCCTGCTGCGGCGCCAGCACCGCGGCGGGCGCTGTGCCCGGTGCTATCGCCTCGCGCACCTGGTGGTGAGGACCTGTCAGACCTGCGGCAAGGACCGACCGACGTGGGGACCGATCTGTCGAGCCTGCCGGCTCGCCGCCTCCTCGGTCCCGGGGGCCTGCGAGGCCTGCCACCGGGTCGTGGCGCGTCTCTGGGGACGCCGCTGCTCACGCTGCGCGAAGTCGCACTGGAGGACAGCGTCGTGTGCGAGCTGTCTCTCGTGGTCGGTGAGCATCGAGAACACGCGATGTCGGGCGTGTCGCGAGTTCGACCGTCACAACACGACTGTCGACACGTGCCGGTCGTGTCGGCGTCGGCTCAGTCTCAACTGTTACCGGCGCTGCCGGCTGTGCACGGTGGCCCGCCGCAACGCTCATGCGGGCTTGGACCCGCAATGGTCGGACGAGCCGGGTCTTCGCGGCGGGATCCAGCTGTTCTTCGGCGATCTGCAGGTTGCCGGAGGCCTTCGCGACTCGGACACCAGGCGCCTCGCTCGGCGTCATCTCCCCGCCGGCCCGGCGCCCGTGACGGGCGCTTCGACCACGGCCGTGACCGAGAGGCTCTTTTCGGTGCCGATCGATCTCTCCCGGGTGGAGAGCCTCACCGCGGTGACGAGAAAGCTCGCACCAGCAATCGCGGCGCTCGTCGAAGGCTTCGGCGAGGCGCGTGGGTGGACGGTGCCGACGACAGCAGCGGTGAGCACCGCCTTGGCGCTGCTCGTCGAGGTGGGCCCGGGAGACCCGAGTCCCGAGAGCTTCGCGGAGCTTCGACGGCTCCGGCTGCCGGTGAGCAGGGTCTGTGAGTTCCTCGCTTCGCAGGGGGCGCTACCGGCGACGCCCTCGAGGCTTCCTGGCTGGATCGACGTGCAGACCGCTCGACTGCCCGCTGCGATGCGCGCCGAGGTGGCCTGCTGGGTGGAGGTGCTCGAGGGACGCGCGGGTCGTGGCCCGGTCCGCTGCCCCAGCACGGTCCGTCACTACCTGTCGGCTGCCCGACCGGTGCTCGAGCACTGGTCGGGCACCTCGACGACACTCCGGGAGATCACCACTGAGCAGGTCGAGGCCGAGCTCGCCTTGCTGGAAGGATCCCGACGCACGATGACCGCGGTTGCGCTGCGGTCGCTGTTTCGCGCGCTGAAATCCAAGAGGCAGGTCTTCCTCGATCCCGCCCGCGCCGTCAGTCCTGGGCGCTTCCCGCAGCGGCCGGTGCTCGGCCTCGACGATCGCTCGAGGTCGAGGTTGCTTGCGAGTGTCACCCGGGCCGACCACCGCCTCGTGGTACTGCTCGCGGGCGTGCACGCCATGAGCCGCGCCGACATCACCAGGCTCTTCCTCGACGACGTGGATCTCGACGCGGGGAGCCTTCTCGTGCGGGGACGCAGGCGCCCCCTCGACCGGGTCGTGTCCGATCACGTCGTCTCGTGGCTCGATGTCCGCCGGGAGCGCTGGCCGAACAGCGCGAACCCCTATCTGCTCGTCACCTACAAGTCCGCCTACGGGATAGGCCCGGTCTCGACCGGCTACTTCAAAGGGGTCTTCGCGGAGCTTTCGACCACGGCGGCCGGCCTTCGGGCCGACCGGCTGCTGGCCGAGGTCGATCATGGCGGTGGCGACCCGCTGCGCCTCGTCCGGCTCTTCGGGCTGAGCCCCGCGACCGCCCTCCGCTACGCCACGGGCTCGGAGCTCGACGGGCTGGTGACACTCTCGTGATCAAGGCCTTCCTCGTCGCCCGCAACCCCGATCCCGACTCGAAGCTGCCCTTCTTGCTGTCGATCCCGGTCACCACCACGCCCCTCGTGCTCAAGTCCCGCGACAGCTGGCCACGGACCCAGGCGCTCTACTGCCACCGGGCAGAGCTCTGGCCCGAGGGCGCCGAGGTCCTCGAGGAGGTGGCGGTGCGCTCCTGCCAGCGCCGTGGGGTGGCGATCGACCTCGTGCTCGCCCGGGGCCGGGAGAACCGCTCGCAGTTCGTCTTCACCCAGCTGCGCAACGGCCGCGAGGCGATCTTTTGGCAGTCGGCCCGCACCGCACGGGTCTCCCGGCCCGGCGTGCGGGTGCCGAGGAGGCGGGCGTCGGGCCACGACGAGCTCCAGGTCCTCGTCGACACCCGGGAGCGCTATTCCTACCGCTTCGCCCACCAGCAGGCGACCGTCCGGCGTCTCGCCCTACCGGCGGGCGACTACGGCGTCGCACTCGGCGACAGCGTGGTCGCGAGCGTCGAGCGCAAGAGCCTCGCGGACCTCGCCGGCTCGCTCGTCGACGGCTCCCTCACCTACGTGCTCGCCGAGCTCGCCAGTCTTCCCCGGGCAGCGGTCGTCGTCGAGGACCGCTACGCGGCCATCTTCAAGCTCGAGCACGTCACCCCGGGCTTCGTCGCCGAGCTGCTCGCGGCGGTCCAGGTCCGCTATCCCTCCGTGCCGATCGTCTTCACCGAGACGCGCCCCTTGGCAGAGGAGTGGACCTTCCGCTTCCTCGGTGCCGCACTCGCGTTCGCGAAGAGCGATCGGGACGACGAGCACCCTCAATGACCGGACGGAGGCTTCCAGTCCGGACGAACTGCCGGCGCATCGCTGCTCCGATGACAGAGATCGTGCCCAGTTCGACGTGAATCGCCCTTCAGTAATCGTGAACTTTCGGCCTTCGCGGGATGGCGCGACCTCAAAGGCTCGCTGCGGCTTCGGCCCGTCTACCACCACCGCGAAGACCGCATCCGAAGCC
>CAZAMA010000224.1:0-4621 GCA_964485645.1 uncultured Acidimicrobiaceae bacterium
TAATTCCCTTCCGGGCCCTAACTGGGGTCTGGAACGAATGATCGGCGCATTGCGTGGTCTCGACCGCACCATGACCAGACCGTTCCCAAGTTGACCTCGCCAAAAAGGGGCGCCATCTCCGTCGCGATCGCGGTCAATGCGGGCCACTCTGGGCGGCTCGGTCCGACCGAGAAAACCGACAGATACGGTTAGCTAGGTGAAGGAGACCCGGGGGAGCTTCGCATGCGTGTACTGCGGTGGTCGGCACGACCGAGCCGCAGAAGTGCGCGCTTGCTGGGAGCGTTTCCAGCAGCCTGGGAGCGCCCCTCTCTCTGGACCCAGCGGCGCGGTTGCCGAGGAGCGAGCGTCGGCGAGGCCCTTGCTGGGTCGAAGCGTTGTTGTGGAACCTGGCCAGGTGCCACCTGCCGAATGGGCCCGATGCGAGCGCGCCCGTGGCGGGATTGACGAGCTCGAGAGCGCCTGGCGGGAGCGAACTCCGCTCGTGATCGAGGCAGGGGACGAGATACGACTTGACGAGATCGAACAGCGGCCGGTGTGGTCGCTGTCGCCGCTGTTCGCATTCCCCGGCGAACGCCGCGCGCACGCGACCTTCGCCAACGCCTTCGACGCCCGCGGAGGCATGCTCCGGTGGCGCTGGACGGAGGAGGCCGTGCGGTTGGGTGCGAGGGCGACCGGTCCGGCCGATGTGTGGCTGCCCGATGGGCGGCCGGCCTACTGTGACGGCGGACCACTTCATTGGCAGGACGCCGTCAACGGGGCGGTCGTCATCCCGCGGGTGGCGCTGTTGGCAGGATCACTCCTCCCCTTTGGAGCGAATCACAGTAACGCCTCCTTGGCACCTGACCAGCTGGCGGCGGTTACTCATCGCGGCGGGGCGGCACGCATTATTGCCCCCGCAGGATCTGGCAAGACACGAGTGCTCACCGAGCGTGCTCGCCACCTGCTGCGAAACTGGAACCTGCCCGGGCGGAGCGTCACGCTGGTGGCCTTCAACAAGAGAGCGGCCGACGAGATGAAGGCGCGCACGCTCGATCTGCCCGATCTTCAAGTCAGAACGTTGAATGCCCTCGGGCTTTCCCTCGTGGCCAGGTCAGAACCTGCCGCCACCATCGAAGAGCGCGAGGTGCGCTCGATCCTTGACACCCTCGTCGACCTGCCTCGACGTGCCAACGTCGACGCGGCTGCGCCGTGGATCGAGGCTCTCTCTGCGGTCCGACTGGGTTTGAGAACTCCGGCTGAGGTGGAGGCGGAGTTCGACGGCGACGTGGATGGCTTACCTGACGTATTGCCGCGGTATCGGCGCCTTTTGGCCGAACGTCGTCTCGTCGACTTCGACGAGCAGGTCTACCGCGCGATCGAGATTCTTCTTACTGACTCAGAGGCACGCTGGCGAGCTCGCGCCGGGTGCCGGGTACTCCTCGTCGACGAGTTCCAGGATCTCACGCCGGCACACCTTCTCCTTATCCGCTTGCTCGCGGGTCCTGACGGTGCCGTGTTCGGAGTGGGCGACGACGATCAGACGATCTACGGCTATTCGGGGGCTTCGCCGGAGTGGCTGATCGACTACGGTCGCTTCTTCCCGAGCGCGGGTGAGCACGCACTTGAGGTCAACTATCGATGCCCGCCGCCCATCGTCGCGGCCGCCAGGACGCTGCTCACGCACAACCGCCGCCGGGTAGAGAAGATGATCGTGCCGGCACCGGGCCGGCAGGAGTCCGGGACCGAGTTACAGCTGAGATCAGGCGTGGATGCCCTCGCGGCGACCACCGACGCGGTGGCGGAGCTCGTCGCTCGGGGGGCGTCGCCGAGCCAGGTGGCTGTGTTGACCCGTGTCAACGCGTCGCTGGCGCCAGTCCAAGTCGCGCTCGTACACCGCGAGATCCCCGTTCGCCCCGCTCTCGACCAGTCCTATCTGTTACGAGGCGGCGTGCAGGCTGCCCTCGCGTGGCTCCGCCTCGCGGTCGCGACGTCGGGGACGGTTACGGGTAGCGACCTCGCCGCGGCCGCTCGCCGTCCGGCGCGCTCGCTATCACCCAAGGTGGTCGAGTGGATGAGCGAGCAAGCAACCACAGCCGGCCTGGAGCGCTTGGCCGCTCGCCTTGGCGCTCGAGACAGCGAGAAGGTCCGCGGCTTCCTTCGTGATTTGCACACCGTTCGTCGCAGTGCCGTATCTGGCACGACGGCCGCCATCCTCAGGGTGGTGCGCGATGCCATCGGGCTTGACCGTGCCATGCAGCTGTTGGAGACGTCGCGCAGGTGGCTGGACCGCTCCGCCCAGACCGACGACCTCGACGCGCTCGTGGCGCTCGCAGCTCTGCATCCAGACCCGGGCGGGTTTGAGAGCTGGCTCCGCAAGTCACTCACCTACCCCGGCACGCCTGACGGGGTAATGCTCGCAACGATCCACAGCGTCAAAGGGCGCGAGTGGCCGCACGTTGTCGTGCACGACGTTTCCGCTGGCCTTATACCGCATCGGCTTGCAGTCGACTTGGAGGAGGAACGTAGGATCCTTCACGTCGGGCTGACCCGGGCCTGCGTCTCTGTTCATGTCGTGGCCGGTGATGCTCCCTCGCCCTTCCTCGCCGAGCTGACCCAGGAGTGGGCCCCCGCCCGTCCGTCGGTTCGCGCGGATCGACAGCAGGGCACACGCCCGCGGCTACGAAGCGACCAAGGGCGGACGAGAGCCACGACCACCGCCAAGCCGCGGCGCCCGGAGGAGGACCCTGAGCTGGTTCCCAGAGTCGGTCTCGAGCTCGAGCACGGGGGCCACCGAGTCCGGATCGAGGCGATCGAGGGCGAGGGAGTCGTCGCGGTAACCGGTCGGGCTCGGATGCACGTTGCCTACGGGGAGTTGGTCAAGGTGAATGGTCGGCTCGCGCGGCTTGTAGCCGAGCCACCGTCGGCCGAGGTTGTGGAGCGGGCACGCGAGACGCTGCGGGCTTGGCGTTCACGGTGTGCGGCAGCTGAAGGTAAGCCAGCCTTCATTTTCCTTCATGACCGGACCCTCGAGGCGCTTGCAAGTGTTGCACCTACGTCCATGACGGCCCTTGCGACGGTGAAGGGAGTCGGCCCGGCAAAGCTCGAGGCCTATGGCGAAGAGTTGCTTGCCCTGCTCACCGCGGCCCGAGACGGTCCCTGACCGAGACGCGGCGAGTGCACGCCTGTGCCCCTCGAAGCACCCGTGACTTCACCGATGAGCACAGCTCGTGTGCTTAAGGGGTCAATCCCTCCCGTGAAGCCACGGGAGCGGGGCCTTCGAATAGTCACGGGGGCGCACACCGCGCAGATACGGTGTAGACCAAACTGCCATGGCGACGCTGACGCTCGGCAGTGGTGAGAAGCTCGATGACGTCGAGCGCCGACTCGAGCGCCGACCGGACGCCTTCCGGGGCGGAGCGGCGAACTTCCGACAGATTCATCTGGGACTGGCGTCGGCATGCGATCCGCTGCTGGAGAAGACACCGGTGGACGCAGATCTGCGCACCTTCGATCCGGAGCTCATGCTCGTCCGGCGTCTGCTTCATGCAGCGGTGACGCTCAAGCAGGTGCTCCTTCCCGTCGCCACGAAGGTGCTGTTTCGCAAGCGGCGCGGGCTCATCCCGATGCTTGGCAACGTGGTTCTCGCCTACTATTTCGAGGCACTCGGGCGGCCGGAGCTGCTCGGCCGGTCACAAGACAAGGCCCTGGCTGCCGACGTGGGGGTGACCGTGCTCCGCGCGTTCCGCGATGACTTGGTCGGTGCTTACGAGGAACTCCGCTTGCTGGCTGATCGTGCCGAGCAGCAAGCGCGGCCGGTGGGTCCTCTGCGCATGCTCGAGGTTCTTCTCTGGTGCCAGGAGGAGCCACGGGCCGATTACCGCACGTAGGCAGCCTTTACAAACCTTGACAGGCGGGCACCCGGTGCCGACCATAGAGTGTGTAGAGGAGGAGGGCGTGCCGGCAAAGTGACGAACACGGATCGCATCCTTACGGCGTTGCGCTCACGCGGCCCTCTGAGCGACCGGGATCTGTGCCGCGAGACGGGTGTCGAGCCGCCTCAGTAGGTGAACCAGATATGCCGCCGCCTTCAGTCCCAGGGGGGTGCTGAGGCGCGTTCCCGGCGGCGATGGACGGCTCCTCAACGTGCTGGTGGATGATGCGGCAGGCGAAGGGCTTCGCGAGTCGCGCGGAGCACCCTTTCGAGCGGCGCCGCGAAGAGTGAGCTCGCCAACCGCCCTTGAGAGCAGAACGCCGCTCCAGACTGACCGGGCTGCATTCGTGATTCCGTGTTCTGGCAGAAAGTCCCTTGAAGGAGTCTCTGGCGCCAAGCCCACTTCCTCGATTCTCGACCTGCTCCCGGACGACCTGGCAAATCGACTCGCTGCTGCACGGCGCCGCCTTGCCGACGCGTCGAGCCTCGACGAGTCGCGGCTCCTCCCAGCCTGGCAGCGCTACACGGGGACGCTCTACGAAGCGGCCCATCGTCAGTATCTCGGGAGGCTACGGCCTGCTCTTGGCGGACGACCTGCTCGGCCCCTATGACAGGCGGTACTTGCGGCGACGTCGCCGAGGACGTGGACGGTGTCGTGTGGGCCGACGACGGCGTTCCAGTTCGCGACGAGCACGGCGTTCATGTCGCCGA
>CAZAMA010000225.1:0-2978 GCA_964485645.1 uncultured Acidimicrobiaceae bacterium
TTGACGTCGTGGAGGACGCGGTAACGACGTATCAACTGGGAGAGCGCGACGTCGATGGCGGCGGAGGCCGAGGACACTCCCAGCAGGGCCCGCGCCTCGGAAAGCTTGGCCCTATCGACGGTGATCGTCGCCTTCTCCTTTGCCATACTAAAAATACTACCAGTTGGTGGTATGGTTGCTCCTGCAAGGCTGGCGATGGCGGCTAGCCCGGCGCTCGTGCGTACCCAGAGCAGGCTGCGTGTCGCCAACCGAGGGGAGATCCTGCACGATGGGAGTCAGGTTCGCCTTCGAAGCCCCACCGACTTGCTCGTGACAGCGGTCGCGGCGATCGCGTAGTGCCCGTTCGGTCCTAGAGGGTCGGGCAAACGGCACAGCTCAGCTCGGACCACCGCCCGGCCAGCACCCGGCGTGTCAGTCCCGGCGAGGAGGGGGGAATCCGCCGGCACGTCCGAGCAGGGCGGGCGCGGTCACTCCAAGCTCGGCAGCGATCCACTCGCCCGTGGCGGCGAGCGCCTCGAGGTCAGCGCCAGTGTCGTAACCCATTCGGTCCAAGAGGTAGTCAAGGTCTTCGCTTGCGATGTTGCCGGTCGCGTTGGGGGCAAAGGGACACCCGCCAATGCCGCCGGTGCTTGCGTCGAAGGCCGTGACGCCTGTTTGTAGTGCGGCAAAGACGTTCGCATAGCCGGTGTTACGCGTGTTGTGAAGGTGGAGGCGCAACGGCACGCCGGGCACCTCTGCTCGCACGGCACCGACGATCTCGGTCACCTGCGTGGGCACACCGACGCCGATCGTGTCGGCAATGACGATCTCTACCGGCCCGCTCGGCGCGAGGCGCCGAGCGATACTTGCGACACGCTCGACCGGGACCTCACCTTCGAAGGGACAGCCGAATGCGGCCGAGATCGTGACTGTGGCCCTCACGTTCTCGCTGGCGGCGAGGGGGGCGAGTTGCTCGAAGAAAGCGATCGCGTCGTCGGTGGTCTGTCCTTGGTTGCGCCGGCCGAAGGTGTCCGATGCGACGACGACGGCGTTGACCTCGCGGACGCCGGCCCGAAGGGCGCGCTCGAAACCCCGCGCGTTCAGGACGAGTGCCGAGATCGACACACCCGGGAGCTCGCCGAGCTCATCGAGGAGTGCCTCGGCGTCGGCCATCTGGGGAACGCGCTCGGGGTTCACGAACGACGTCGCCTCGACCCGTGCGATGCCGGCCGCGACGCATCGGCGAACATACTCGGCCTTGGTGGAGGTAGGAAGGACGGCATGCTCGTTCTGCAGTCCATCGCGCGGGCCCACTTCCACGATCTGGATACGGGCAGGCGATGCTCGTTCAGTCATTGGGGCTCCCTTCTGCTGTGTGGTACACAATCTACTACGGCCCGGAGCTGCGGGAATCTCAAAATGCCCGTTCCAGCTTGTCAGGCAGCTCTTCATGGAGTTAGATTGAATACAATTACTGCTAGCGGCTGGTTGAGGTAGCGCCGAGGGGAGGGTTCCGTGCCGAACGCGGTAGAGCGGGCTTACGAGAGCTTGCTCGGTGACATCTTGTCCGGCGTGCACCCGGTCGGCGGGCGCCTGCGCGAGGAAGAGCTAGCGGCCTCGATCGGCATCAGCCGTACACCGGTGCGCGAGGCACTGCGTCGGCTCCATGCCGAGGGGCTGGTCGAGGTCCTTCCCAACCGCGGGGCCGTCGTGGTCGACCTCAACGACGACGACCTTGATGACATCTTCGAGCTTCGGGTCTTGCTCGAGGGTTACGGCGCCCGCCGCGCGGCGACTCGAGCGACTCAAGCCCAGCTGGCGATGCTCGGCGGCCTCTGCGACGAGATGGAGGAACGTCTCAAGCGATCGAGCCGCCGCCGCTTTGATGAGATCTCCCAATTGAATCTGGACTTCCACCGGGCGCTTCACGAGGCAGGTGGGAACCCACGTCTCGTGCCGCTGTTGTCCAACCTGATGGTCATTCCTCTCGTGCGCCACACCTTCAAGCGGTATTCCTCCGAAGAGCTTGCTCGCAGCTTTGCCCATCACAGGGAGCTCGTCGCCGCCGTCGGCGCTCGTGACCCAGCTTGGGCCGAGGCCGTCATGCACGCGCATGTGAGCGCGGCCCGCAGTGCGCTTGCGGCTAGGGGTGCGGTCGCCGCCCGCAGTGCGCTTGCGGCTAGGGATGTCGCTCGCGCGACAGCCGGAGAGGCCTGAGACAGTGGCAACGACGGCGCCTCTGGCCCCCCTCTCTGACATCCGCGTGGTCGAGATGGGCCAGCTTCTCGCCGGCCCATTCTGCGGCGAGATCCTCGGCGACTTCGGTGCCGTGGTGAACAAGCTCGAGGATCCGAGAGCTGGCGACCCGATGCGGGAGTGGGGAAGGGAGAAGCCGCACGGCCTCTCGCTTTGGTGGCCGATCATCGCGCGCAACAAGAAGTCAGTTACCTGTGATCTTCGAACCAGCAAAGGCCAGGATCTCGCTCGGCGCCTCATCTCCTCGGCAGATGTGCTGCTCGAGAACTTCCGGCCCGGCACCTTGGAAGCCTGGGGACTCGACTACGAGACGCTATCGAAGGAGAACCCCGGGCTTGTCCTAGTGCGTGTGACCGGCTACGGCCAGAGCGGCCCGTACGCAAAGCGTGCTGGCTTCGGCTCGATCGGCGAGGCAATGGGTGGCATTCGCTACGTCACTGGTGACCCTGATCGGCCGCCAAGTCGCGTCGGGGTGTCGCTCGGTGACTCGCTCGCCGGGACATTTGCCGCTATCGGGGCGCTCGTGGCGCTGCATGCACGCGAACGCACCGGGCGGGGCCAAGTAGTCGACTCTGCCATATACGAGGCGGTGCTCGCCCTCATGGAGTCTCTGCTGCCTGAATGGGAGATCGCCGGCTACGAGCGCGGGCGCACGGGCCCGATACTTCCGAACGTGGCTCCGAGCAACGTCTATCCGAGCGCGGATGGCGCCGGCGTGCTCATCGCCGCGAACCGCGACACGG
>CAZAMA010000225.1:2988-4617 GCA_964485645.1 uncultured Acidimicrobiaceae bacterium
CATGAACGTGCAATGGGCGAGCCTGAGCTCGCCAACGACGAGCGGTACTCGACCCACGGAGCCCGGGGATTACACCAAGAGGAGCTCGACGACCACATCTCGAAATGGACTCGCGGACAAGAGTCTGACTTGCTCCTCGAGGACCTGCACAAGGCCGGAGTGCCCGCAGGCCGCATCTACCGGGCGGAGGACATGTTCGCGGACCCACATTTTGCCGCCAGGCAGGCGATCGTGCGCGTGGCGCATGCTGCCTTTGGCGAGCTGCCGATGCAGAACGTCTTCCCGCGGCTCTCCGACACCCCAGGTCGGATCCGCTGGCCGGGACCAGAGCTCGGGGAGCATAACGACGAGGTCTACCGCGGGTTGCTCGGCCTCGATGACGAAGAGCTTTCAATTCTTAAGAACGAGAAGGTTGTCTAGTGCCGAGCGAGGAGGGGGAGCGATGGCTTACCGGTTAGGTGTCGATGTCGGAGGGACCTTTACCGACCTGTTGCTGATCGACGAAGAGACGGGTCACACCTTCCGGGCAAAGACGCCGTCGACCTCCGACGATCAGTCGAAGGCAGTGCTCACAGGGATTGACCGTATCTGCAAGCTGGCCGGGATCGAGCCGCGGGAGATCGGCCAGCTGCTGCACGGCACGACCGTCGCCACCAACGCCGTGCTGGAGGGCAAAGGCGCCCTAGTCGGCCTTGTGACGACACAGGGCTACCGTCAGGTGCTGCAGATTGCTCGCTCGTATGTACCTGGGGGCCTTGGCGGCTGGATCGTCTGGCCCAAGCCCACCCCCCTCGCCCGACTCGAGCACACCGTCGAGGCGCTCGAGCGTGTCGACACACGTGGCGCGGTGCTGCGCGAGCTCGACGAGGACGACCTCTCCGCCAAGCTCGCAGCCCTTGGTGAGGCGGGCATCGAGGCTCTCACCGTGTCGCTCATCAACTCTTTCGCGAACCCGATTCACGAGCAGGCGATCGCCGCCATCGCCGCCGACGTGCTCCCTGGAGTGCCTGTGTCGCTCAGCTCGCAGGTGCTGCCCGAGATCCGCGAGTACGAGCGAACCATCACCACGGTGCTCAACAGCTACGTCCGCCCGATCGTCGGCAGGTACCTCGCGAGCCTCGACACACAGCTTCGCGGTGCTGGCGTTCCTGCGAAGCTGCACGTGCTTCGCTCTGACGGCGGTCTGCAGAGCATCGCCACGGCCGAGGCTGTTCCGGTGACCCTCCTGATGTCCGGCCCTGCCGGGGGCGTCTCTGGTGCTGTCTGGGCTGCCAAGCAGGCAGGCTACGAGAACCTGCTTACTCTTGATATGGGCGGCACTTCGACCGATGTCGCGCTCGTCGAGCCCGGGGTGCCCCGGATCGGGCGTGACACCCTCGTTGGGGATCTGACGGTTCGCGCCTCCTCGGTCGACGTGCGCACCGTCGGCGCCGGCGGGGGGTCGATTGCCCACGTGCCCGAGCTCACAAGGGCGTTGCGCGTCGGCCCGCAGTCAGCTGGTGCCGAGCCGGGACCAGCTGCATATGGGCGGGGAGGCGAGGAGCCCACAGTCACAGACGCAAATGTCGTCCTCGGCTACCTGCCACCACAGCTCATCGGCGGAGAGATGGCCCTTGATGTAGAGGCAGC
>CAZAMA010000226.1:0-4595 GCA_964485645.1 uncultured Acidimicrobiaceae bacterium
CAGACGCCGATCTCCTGGCGTATCCCGGGGAGGGTCACCGAGACGAACTCACGGACCGGTCCGGCGCCGTCGAGCTGCGCCGCCTCGTAGAGCGACGTATCGATCTTGGTCATTCCCGCGAGCATGAGGACGATGCATAGGCCGAGTAGGACCCAGGCGCCGATGACGCCGACCGCTGGGAGCGCAGTGCTGAAATCGCCCAGCCACGAGTGCGCCAAGCCGCCGAGGCCGATCTTCTGCAGGATCTGATCGACGGCGCCCGTGGTGGAGAGCATCCAGTTCCAGGCGATGCCCGCGGCGACAAGAGGGACGATCTGCGGGAGGAAAAGCACGACGCGTGCGATCGCGCTGACCTTTGCGCTCACGACTCGGCGCATCACTGTCGCGACCGCCAGCCCGAGCACGATCGGGATCACGCTGAAGTAGGCGATGAGCTCGAACGAGTGCCCGAGGACACCAAGCAGCTGGCCGTTCGTGAACACCGTGCGGAAGTTGGACGTACCCGCCCAGGTGGGCTTCGTCACCCCATCCCAGTTGGTGAACGAGTACCGGAAGGTCTGGACGATCGGCCACAGCACGAACGTGCCGTACGCGACGAGCGCAGGCGCGACGAAGAGCCAGTAGCGGCTGGAGTCACCGCGGACCCGAAGGGTCCGCGGTGACTCCGCCTGCAGCTGCTCCGCGGGGCGAGCGGAGGTGTGACGAGTAGTCAATTCCGTGCCAGACCGATCAGGGAGCCGAGAGCTCCTGCGTGTAGGCCGCCTGCACGCTGGCAAGGACCTCCGACGGAGTCTTCTGGCCACCGAACAGCTCCTGCACCGCCGGAGTCAGCCCCTCCGCGTCGATCGATCCCGTGGCGTTGGCGATGAAGCCCATCGCGCCGTCGTCCGCGGCGATCACCCGACCGGCTGCGAGCGTCTGGGACGTCACCGTGCCGGGCTTCACGGCCGGAATTGGTAGGTTCGGTGGGCCACCTGGGTTCGAACCGCCTTCCTTGACGTTGAGGGACCGTGCAGCTGGGTTTGTCTCTACCCAGTTGAGGAAGTAGGCCGCACAGCTCGCATGCTTGGCCCCTGCCGGAATGAGGTAGGTGAGCGGAGCGGACATGGCGGCCTGCTTGCCACCCGCGGTCATCGGCGGGAAGAGGAAGAAGCCGTACTTCCCGGCGAAGCCTGAGTCGAGGTTGCCCGACTCCCAGTCTCCGTCGAAGATGAACATACCTTGTCCGTGCTCGAAGCGCCCCATCATGGTCGAGTACGACGTCGCGTTCGCGTCGGAGTTGAAGTACCCGGCCTTGATCCAGGTGTCGAGGTGCTCCGTCGCCGCGAGGTTCGCCGCCGTCTGGAACGTCGCGCCCTTCTGGTCGAAGACCCAGGCGTTGATCTTGTTGATCGAGCCGTACTGGCTGATGTTGTAGTCACCCATGAGGTCCTGCAACGGGAAGATCAGGCCGCCGTTGCCGGAGCTGTCGAATTGCTCGACGGGAAGCAGACCCTTCGACTTCGCCTTGGCGAGGTCGGCATCGAGCTGGGCGAGCGTCGCCGGCGCCTTGGTCATGCCGATCTTGGCGGCGTCTGCCTTGTTGTAGAAGACGCCCGTCATCGAGTAGTTGATCCCCATTGCCCAGAGCGGTCCGACACCCTGAGGGCTGCCACTCGGAGCGACCCGGAGCTGCGCGAGGTCGGATTTCGGGAACTTGCTCCAGCCGAAAGTCTTGTAGTAGCCGTCCAGGTTCTTCACGAGGTGGTCCTTGACCAAACCGCTGATCTGCGGCGCCCGCATCAGGTCGGGCGGATTCGGACCGGACATGACGAGCGGCGCATCCTGAGTGATCACGGCGAACGGGTCTTCGCGTATCGACCACTTGACGCTCGGATGCTGCTTCGTGAACAGCTTGGTCAAGTCGACGACGTCAGGGAAGCCGGTCTCGAAGTATCCTTGGAGCGTAACTGGTTTCGTCCCGCAGTTCGTCGCGAAGCTGGCTGCTCCGGACGTCGCCTTCGCAGCGGTCAGCCGGGTCGCTCGTGTGCGTGCCTTTCCGGACGCGACGGCAGAGCCGGCGAACAGTCCGGTGGTAGTGAGAGCGACAGCGCAAGAGCATGCCGACAAGAGCCGGCGGCGCCTCCGTGTGCCAACGTGAGCCTTCAACGCAATCCTCCTTTGCTAGATCGACTCGTGGGCGATCACGGCGCCACGCGCCCGGGCATCGGATTCAACCATCGCGGCTGCACACCGATGCACGGTCATCGACCCCGCCCCCCCCAACACGCTAAATCGCATTAGCGCTTTGCGAGCATGCTACAAGCACGCCGGGACGTCAAGAGTGAGCGTCGTGGCGCTGCCGGTCGGGCACAGTCCCGCATCGCTCCTCTGGCCTATGATCACGCAATGACCCCGAGCGGCGCGAGCAAGTCGCGGCCGCCTGCCGGAGGCTCTGCCGGCCACGTGGGCCGGGATCTTGCGGGAGGCGATCCGGCGGGTGCGGTACGGAGGGTGACGCTCGCCGATGTCGCGCGCTTGGCGGGTGTCTCGCAGACGACGGCGTCGTTCGTCCTCTCGGGTCGGCGCGAGGAGATGCGCATCTCCGCTCAGGTGGAGGCGAAGATCCTGCGTGCCGTCCAGGAGACCGGCTACCGGCCCAATGTCGTCTCTCGGAGCCTGCGCACCGGTGCGACACACACGATCGGCTTCGTCTCGGACACCGTCGCGACGACACCATTCGCCGGCCACCTCATCTGGGGCGCGCTCGACGCGGCGCGCGAACAGGACCGCTTGCTCCTGATCGCCGAGACCGAGGGTGATCCCGCGCTCGAGACGCAGATGATAGAGACCATGCTCGACCGCCAGGTCGAGGGTATTGTCGTCGCGTCGATGTACACGCGCCGAGCGAACGTCCCTCGCCCGCTCCTCGGTGGACCGAGCGTCATGCTCAACGTCCTTCCTGCCAAGAGCAGCGTGGTGCCGTCCGTGATCCCAGACGAGGCGGAAGCAGGGCGCGCTGCGGCTCGCCTGCTTCTCGAAGCCGGGCACCAGGAAGGTATCTACGTCGTGGGTGTCGGTGTCGACCCCGTACGCACACCGAAGGGCAGCGTCGCCGCATCGCAGCGCCTGCTCGGAATCGAGGGCGAGCTCGCCTCGGCGGGCATCGCGCTCTCGGGTGGCGTCTTCCTCGGAGACTGGCAGCCGACCGGTGGCTACGACGCAACGAAGCAGATCCTCACCCGCAAGCCGTCTGCACGTGCACTGATCTGCTTCAACGACCGGGTGTCGTTTGGAGCGTACCAAGCACTCGAGGATGCGGGCCTCAAGGTTGCTCGCGACGTCTCGGTCGTCTCGTTCGACGACGAGCCGGTAGCGTCGTGGCTCCGGCCGGGACTGACGAGCGTCGCACTTCCTCACTACGAACTTGGCCGCAAGGCGATCGAGGTGCTCCTCGCTCTCGACGTTGACTCGGTGCCCGGTACGGTTCACCGCGTCGAGATGCCGGTTCGCTACCGGGAGTCGGTCGGGCACGTCGAGTCGCTCACCGTCTCGTGAGTGCGAGGCTCCGATTGAAGCAGTGCTCCCCGTCCGCGTCGTCCAGCGATGCGATCGCCTCGAGACTGGAGCAGCGTCACCTGCTCCCGACACGGGCACGTTGCGTCGCCTCGCGTCGCCTCGCGTCGTCGGGCCTCGCGAGCGCGATGGCTCACGTGGGTTTCGGATCCGACGGTCCCGGTGCATCGACCCGACAATCACCAGTAGCGTTCTCGTGAACAGGTGGGGTCCGAGGTGGAGGGAGGGTCGCAGGGCTTGTGCTCCGTCGTTTCGTGGCCGCACCGCGCGCTCGGAGCTGGAACCCGAGGCGGTGCAGGGCTGCTCGCTCGACCCTAGGACGCCGTGCTGCATCTGGCAGGATCCAGTTCGAGTTCGAGGTGGCGCGTCGACGATCTCGTGAGAGCGACGGGGATCGACGGGATCTCAAAGTCCGAGGTCTCACGCATGGTCGCCGAGCTCGACGGCAAGGTCGCCCAGCTCGAGCAGTGCCCCCTCGACGACGCACCGTACCGGTAGCTGTGGATCGACGTGCTCACCGAGAAGGCGCGCGACGGTCGTCGGGAGTCGAGCTCGTGACTTCCGACGCCCACGGGGGATCAAGGCGACCATTACAACGGAGCTCGTGGAGAGCTCCTGGCGGTCCCGTCGAACGCCTTATGTGGAGAGCAGGATCATGTCGAGCGCACTCGGCGAAGCCACGTGTCGAGCTCGGCCGACTGATAGCGCCGCAACCACTCGGGCATCTCTGTCTCGCCGACGGGGTTGAGCAGACGCTGCCACTTCAGCGTCGAGCGAGCCGACAGGAGCGGCGCAACACGGCACGCACCTGGCGCACCGTTGCCTCGGAGAGTCCCTGGGCCTTCAAGTCCCGGAGATAGCGCTCGACGTCGTAGGGGCCGAGCTTCGCGATCTGGCGAGAACCGATGGAGTCCTTGACGTGTACCTTCCAGATGCTCGCGTGAGGATAGCGACCACAGGTGTCGGTGTCCAGAACCGCTTTGAACTGGGTCTTTGGAGTGGGCCGCCCGGGTCTCGATCCCGGCACCTTGGGATTAAAA
>CAZAMA010000227.1:0-4590 GCA_964485645.1 uncultured Acidimicrobiaceae bacterium
GGCGTCCTCGGAGATCTGGCGCAGGTCGAGGAGGAGGTCGGCTCCGGCTATGTCGACCTGGACCTCGTCGAGCGCCTCCTTGACGATCGTGGCCATAGTTCGACCGTCGGGGGAGGCGGTGCCCAGGAGGGGCACCCGGATGGCGAGACCTCGCCCGTCTCGGCCGGCGCAGTCGGCCACCTGACGGACGGTTGCCGGGACGTCGGACAGCTGCAGCACGGGAACGAAGATGATGCCCCGGCGTCGAGCGGCGTCATAAACGGCCGTCAGCGCCGGCACCGATCCACTGGGGCCATCGGCGGGATGGTTCGGCGACAGCCGCAGTCGGTCCAGATAGATGGTGTGGCCGCCGACCGCCGCCGCCAGCCGCTTCGCCCAACCGTCGATGCGGTTGCGGGTGAAGGGCTTGGTCCCCGGCGTCCTCGGCCCCAGCACCTCCATCAGGGGGGTCAGCGCCGCCCACGTCTTTGCCGATGCCTCGCGGAGCGCCGTCAGCTCGCCGGCCTTGGTCTGCAAGGCCGCGACGTAGTGACCCGTGCCCCTGGGCAGCGGCTCGATGGCCGCCGGGTTGCTCAGCGTGAGCTGGAGCGCACTGGTCACCGCATCCTCCTTCGAACTAGAGTAGTCTTAACCCTTGGGGTGAAAGTGTCAAGGAGAACGTCATCAGGATCAAGTGGGCGAACCGGAAGTTGGAGAAGTCATGCTCCGACGACCGCCGCGGCGCGAAGGACTTCGGGACCGAGCAGTGGAAGGTCCTCAGCCGGCGCCTCGTGTCGCTGCGAGCCGCCCCGGCGCTCGCCGACACGCGTGGGGTCCCCGGCAACTGCCACGGGCTCAGTGCCGACCGAACAGGCGAGTTCGCCGTGGATCTCCGCGGTCCGTACCGGCTCATCTTCGAGCCGGACCACAATCCCGTGCCACGCCTGGACGATGGGGGCATCGACACCAGCAAAGTGACCAACATCAGGATCAAGGAGGTGGATGACTACCATGGCAACTAGCGCACAACCCGGCTGGCAGCCGGACTGGGCAGTTCCGCCGGGCGAGATCCTCCTTGAGGCTCTCCAGGACCGCGACATGACCCAGTCCGAGCTCGCTCAGCGCCTCGGCCGGCCGCTGAAGACCGTCAACGAGATCATCAAGGGCAAGGCGGCTATCACTGCCGAGACGGCAATCCAGTTGGAGCGCGCCATCGGGATCTCTGCCAGCTTCTGGACGAACCTGGAGACCCAGTACCACGACACCCTGGCCCGCCAACATGCACAGGCCGAGCTGGAGACTCAAGCGTCCTGGGTTGACCGCTTTCCCGTCGCTGACCTCATCCGCCATCGGCTCATCGAGCGCGGTCCCACCAAGGCGGCGACGCTCGCCAACTTGCTCTCATGGCTCGGCCTCAGCAGCCCCGACGCCTTCGACCGCGTGACCACCGCCGCCGCGTACCGCGCCTCTCCGGCATTCACGGCGTCCCCTGAAGCCGTCACGGCATGGCTGCGCTGGGGAGAGATGCAGGCCGCCACCATCAAGGCGTCGCCGTTCGACGCGCAACGCTTCCGGGAAAGTCTCGACGAGATCCGACCGATGACTCGCAAGGAGCCCTTCGCACAGGTGTTCACCCGTGTCCAGACCCTCTGTGCGCAGGCAGGCGTCATCGTGGTTTTGACGCCCGAACTAAAGGGGACTCACCTGAGCGGTGCTGCTCGTTGGATCGGTTCGCGGGCACTCATCCAGCTGAGCCTCCGGCACAAGTCGGACGATCAGTTCTGGTTCACCTTCTTTCACGAGGCGGGCCACATCCTCTCCGGGCGACGGCGTCGCGACTTCGTCGACTCAGCTGACGGTGCCACCGACAGCGATACCGAAGAAGAAGCCGCTAACGAGTTTGCCCGGGACGTATTGTTGCCCCCGGACGATTACCGCCGGTTCGTGGCCGTGGGCGACTTCGGCGTCACTGCGGTGCGCGCCTTCGCGGAGCAGCAGACGCTCGCTCCCGGTATCGTCGCCGGCCGGCTCGAACGGGACCGACATGTCGGCCCGGCGCAGCTCGGTCGACTCAAGAAGACGCTGGCCTTTCCGACCAGGTGAGAGTCTCACTGCCGAGGCGTAAGCGACGGCGGCGGGGCTCAAGGACACTTCTCTGAATGCCAACATCGTCTCAGCGCACCCGTGGGGGGGGGCACCCAGCGACGTTCGATCGAGCCCGAGCCGTTCATGCTCCCAGGTAGTACATATTCGATTTCGCATTGCCGATGGCGTTCGGGCCATGAACTTGAGCAGCACGACGGAGCAGGGTGCCCATGCGTACGAAGCTTGGAAGTCGGAGGTCTAGTCTGGTCCCGTCGCTGCTAACACCCATCAAGGTCGGGAGGTCATCCTCATTAACGGTATGAGGGAGTGGCAGTTTAGAGTAGCCAGCAGACGCGAGCAGGTTGGCGCGCACCTTCAGAGAGGTACCAACGGTGTGGAGCATCCATCCATCGAGACTCCTCAGCAAGTCCAAGTCATCGACAAGTGGATAGAATGACATAACTCCCTTATAATGTACGCGTGGAACGGTGCGCCTCAGATACTTGCGCAGTTTTTCTTCCGATAGATCGCCATACAGATAGCGTCGTAATTGGTATATTAGTACGACATAGTCTCGATCGACGGGAGGGGCGAACCGCAAGGCGACGATTTGTCCGTGCTTTGGCGCCTCTACGAGGTTCCGATAGATAAGATAAGAAATGCGTGCCTTTATCCGAGTAACAGAGGATTGGCGAATTGAAATTCCGCCACTGGAAAAGGCGTATCCCACAAACTCGACGGATTTCTTCGGCTTGAACTCAGCTGGAGCATCCGCTGGTGCCAAGATGCTGATACCTGCCGACTTACGCAGATTCAGCTTGGCTCCGATTGACTCTGCGGCGTCGTTTACAGTATCTACAGCTTCACACAGCCTGCCGTAGTCGGGAGACCAAATCAGAGTGTCGTCTGCGTAACGGGCAAAACCGACTCCTAGTCGTTCAAGCGCTCGATCGAGCGGCCAGGCCGCGACGTTCGCGAGAAATAGTGATACTGACGTGCCTTGGGGTACCCCTCGGGCTCGCCTCGGAGCTCCCACTGGCACATAGTTGTGTGCCGACAGGGTGGGCGTCTCTAGAAACTGACTCAGCACCCGTACCTCGACCTCGGTGATGAGGAATCGCTGCTCCGCAAGAATTCGCCAGATATGCTCGTGGAGTATAGAATCGAAGTACTTAGTGAAGTCATACTCCGCTACGAATATTCTTGGCTTATCCCTGATGTCAGCAGCGATGTGCTGAATGGCGTCATGGACCGTCAAGTCCGATCGATATGCAAAGGAGTATGCAGACAAACGCTGACGGTTCTTACGGAGAAGGCTTCTGAATATAACCCTAGAGACAGCGCTGTCAGCGACCTGAAAAACGGACACCTCGCGCAATGAACCGTCCGGCTTAGGCACTTCATAGCAAACTGCACTTCGAGGTGAGTAGGTACGACTGCGCATGCTTGTGCGGATTGCCCAACCGATACGCTCGCTGCGGGCCCGGACGAGATAGGGATTGAAACCAGGATCTAGGTCCCAGTACGCAGGCCTCAGTACGGTGGGTACTGTCGTGGCCCCCGTTCTACGATTACGTCGGCGAAATTCATCCGCCAGCTCCTGGGCATACCGCTCGTGGCGGCGAATCAACTTTTGGGCTTCCTTTAGAACCTCATCAGCGAGCAGCACCGCGCCTCCGCGACGAGCTGAGCGGAAAAGTAGATCTCATGCGCGTACACCGCGACCAGTATACGTTCCCAACCGTCGCAAGGACTGCAGATCCTTTGTCCGACGTGCCAGGGCTCAGTTCGTCTACCCTCGCTGGAGGGCTGACCAAGTATAGGGGGCAGGCAGCATCGGCGGCGGGCTGAGCCGGCGACGGTGGATCGCTATGCCTCGAGCCAGCGCTCGGCTCGGTAGGCGTCGATCTCGGCGTCTGGGAGTGCCCGGGTGGAGTTGTTCATTCGGACGAAGAAGAGCTGCTCGTCCTTGCTGGTCCTGGCCCACACCGGGCTCGGGGAGGCGGCGACGTCGACGCGGCAGATCTCGTGGCCGGCGTGGAGGGTGATGCGGGCGCGGGTCCGCGTGACGGGGGTGTAGCCGACGGCGTGGATGAGGTGGGTGGTGAGCCAGTTGACGAAGCCGTCGCCGTTCTTGGGCTTCACCCGCTCGTAGTCGTGGTCGAGGCCCACAACGGTGCGGTCGGGGCCGATACCGATCAGCAGGGTCCCGCCGTCGGTGTTCAGGAACGCTGCGACGGTCTTGACGATGGCGTCCTCCATGGCCGCGCTGGGCTGGTCCTCGCGGAGGTCCCAGCGGGCGGTGGACTTGAACTCGACGGCATAGTCCTCGTCGTTCTCGATCAGCTCCTCGATGGTTCGCAGCTCGGGCTTGCCGACCAGGCCGAGCTTCTCGGCGACGAGCGCGACGAACTCGGCGTCGGTGCGAAGCTGCGCCACAAGCTCTTCGGTGAGAGCGGCGGCGGTGACGGTCCCGGCGGAGACGGTGGAGACCTGACCGGCCACGGTGACCGGCTCGACGGCGGT
>CAZAMA010000228.1:0-4475 GCA_964485645.1 uncultured Acidimicrobiaceae bacterium
GAGCGGGCGCCAGCACTCCGCCACCTTTGCCACTGAACGCGAGGCCGAGCGTTGGCTGCGCGCCGAGCTCGCGCCGATGGCGCCAGACAGCACGAAGCCGCCGGGGCTCCCAACGGTCGCCGAATGGTCGACCACCTGGTTGGCCGAGGTGGCGCACCTGCGACCGTCCACCCACGCCCGCGCCGCCTCGGCCGTGCGCAGCCAGCTGGTGCCTGCCTTCGGCGACCGGTCTCTCGACGCGATCAACGCCGCCGACGTGCGCCGGTGGGTGGCCCGGCTGATCGCCGAGGGCCTCGCCCCAGCGACCGTGACCCGGTGTTTGCGCGTCCTTGGCGCCTGCCTCCAGGTGGCAGCCGATGACGGGCTGATCGCCGCCAACCCCGCCCGGGGCATTCGACCGCCACAGGTCGAGCGCCACGAGCAGCGGTTCCTCACGCCAGCCGAGGTGGCCACGCTCGCCGCCGCCATCGACTGCCGCTACCGGGGCCTGATCTACCTCGCCGCCTACGGGGGGCTTCGCATCGGCGAGCTGGCGGGTCTCCGCGTCGGCCGCGTCGACCTCACCGCCGGCAGCATCCAGGTGGTCGAGCAGATCGTCGAGGTCGCCGGCCGCCAGCACCCCGGACCGCCCAAGACCGCGGCTGGTCGACGGACGGTGCCCGTGCCCCGCCTGGTCGTAGACGAGCTCCGTCCCCATTGCGCCGGCAAGGGCGCCGAGGATCTGGTCTTCACCTCGCCCACCGGCTCCCCGCTGCGCCGCACCCTGTGGGCCGCCCGGTTCTTCCGACCCGCCGTCGAGAAGGCAGGATTGGCGCCCCTGCGGGTTCACGACCTTCGCCACACGGCCGTCGGGCTCTGGATCGCCGCCGGTGCGAACGCCTTGGAGATCACCCGGCGGGCGGGCCACACCTCCTCGGCCTTCGTCCTCGACCGCTACGGCCACCTGCTGGACCAGGCCCGCCAGGAGACGACGGACCGGCTGGAGGAGATGGCGAGAGCGGCCAGCCGCCCAGCACGGCTGGCAGGATAGGGGGTCATCGTGGGACGGGGAAAGCGAGGCCAAACCGGCGCGTCAATGCTGTCACTCCGGCTGTGTCGCCACGAGTGGACGCCGTGGCGAACCGGGACCAACGTCCGGGATCGACGCTGCACGAAGTGCGGACAGGAGGAGGCAGGGGACCTGCCGCCGGAGGGAGCCACCGCCCACGTCCACCGCTGGGGGCCGTGGCAACGTGCCCAGCCCTGGGAGCGGTCCGAGCGCCGCAGATGCGAGTGCGGGAGGGTCGAGACCAGGACCAAGCCACGTCCTCACGCTCCGCCGGCTCGGCCATAGGCTCGGCAGGGCGGCCAGTTCTGCAAAGGGGTGGTCTCATCTGCTAACAATCACCTACTCGCCACCCGCTAGCGGCTGCATTACGGTTTGAGGAGAAGCACTCCAAAGGCGGTGGGAGCCAATGCGTAAGTTGGCGGTGATCGTTGCGATGAGCCTGACGTTGTCGTGGTCTGCCGCGTCGGCTGGCGCCTCGGGATTGACCCTGAAGCAGTGGAGTCGGCAGTACGGCCCCAAGGTGACGACCCTCGCGCACTCGCTCATCGCGCTAATGGGCGGGGGAACGAATACCAAGGTAATGGTCATCTGCGTAAGTCTCACAAGAGAAGTCGCGCGTGACCGTAAGCTTCCATCACCGCCAGGCGCCGCCAGCACATGGCACCACGTCCTTAGCGGATTGAGCGCCTTCGCACGGGGATGCGTCAATGGGCGGGGAAAGCGGCTGTCCAAGCCGACGCTCGCCGCGTCAGAGCGCGCTGGAAACGCCTTCGGTCGGATGATCGGATACATGGCCGCCGAGGGGGTGCCGCTCGGAAAGACCCTCCTCGCGAAGCTCACAGCCGCGATTAAGACGCACAATGCGACGAAGAAACCCGCACCGACGACCACGACGGTACCGTCACATGGCGTGGGGTCTGTGAACACCATTCACAGCGTCACAGGAACCTATTCGGTCCAACTCACCCAGATTCTGGATCCAGCGCAACCGGCGACACCGACATTCACAACGCCGAAGACAGGTGATCGTTACGTCGCTACGGTGTTCACGATCACCGATACGGGAACGCAGCAGGTTTCCGATGATGCAAACAGCGATGCGTCCATCATCGGATCCGACAACCAGAGCTACTCGCCGATCTTCTCGAATGTCGCCGGATGCACGAACTTCAACAACGGGGAATACCAGCTTACTCCCGGCGAGTCTGTCTCGGGATGTGTCGTCTTCGAGGTGCCAGCGACCGTGACGGTCGCGAGGGTTCAGTGGTCGCCGACGAGTGGCTTTAGCTCCAACTTCGTCCAGTGGACAGGGTAAATACCTCTAGCGAATGTCGCAGGCGGTTCAGATTAGTTAGATGCGACAGCTTGGGGTGAGTCACGAGCTTCACTGACCTGAGCGCGTTCGTGATCGGCATCCTGCCCTGTGTGGGCCGCCGACACTATGCAGCTCAACGGCGCCGATCGAAGCGACACCTGGAAGCCATTTTGGTGGTCGCTTGTCCTGCCCGCTTGTCTAAGACCATGTATCTACGCTGTCGTCGAGCAAGAAGCAGCCCCGACGGTCACATTGATGTGTTCGCCAGGCGAAGTGTAGTAGAGCAGAATCCTCGTATAGCCGGAGGCATCCGTGTAGTCGCTCCAGGTGTCGGTCGCATCGCTCGCCGTTGCCTCACGGTCCGGTTGATTTGAGCTGATCGACACGTAGTAGTCGCCGGGGTAGCCGTCGTTCGCAGGCGTTGCGCTCGCCGTGCAGTAGGGCGATACAGGCGCCGGAGGGGGTGGAGGAGGCGGCGGAGGGGGTGGTGCGACAGCCGAGCCGAAGAAACCCGAAGCGCCGAAATCGAAGATGCCGCCGTCGGAGGCGACAAACCGATAGCCAGTGCCCTGGGAATTGGATTCCATACCCACGATGGGCTTATTGAGCACCATTGCGCCCGTCGATCCGTAGAACGGAGCATCGAAGGAAAAGACGCCGCCGTCGGAGGCGACTAGCCAATAGCCGCCGGTTCCCTGGTCGGGCGCCATACCCACGACGGGTTGATTCAGCGGCTTGCCCCCCATCGAACCGTAGAACCGAGCGTCGCCGAAGGCGAAGATGCCGCCATCGGAGGCGACCAGCCAGTACCCCTTGTCATTTGGCGTTGGAGCCATTCCGACGATCGGAGCGTTGAGCGGCTTGCCGCCCATGGAACCGTAGAAGGGCGCTGTGAATGCGAAGATGCCCCCATCACGGGCGACCTCCCAGTAGCCGCCAGTGGTTGGATCCGTCGCCATCGCGATTACCGGCTCGTTGAGGGCCTGGCCACCCATCGATCCGTCGAACGCTGCATCGCCGAACGCGAACATGCCCCCGTCGGATGCGACGAGGTAGTACCCATGTCCGTCTGCGGTGGCGGCAATGCCAACGACCGGAGCGTTCGGAGAGCCGGACAACTGCCCGTAATCGGGTGCATCTCCACACGACACGACGAGTCCCTGGTCATTGGCGATCCAGTAGCCACCGTCGTCAACCGTTGCGGTCATGCCGACCACGGTCCCGGAGGCGAGGGTGCCATCGCAGGTCGCAGTCCCTAAGTTGGCTGCCTGTGGGTTGGTCGAAGCGCCCGACGCGGTGCTCACGAAAGAGCACATTCCCCACGTTAAAAGAGTGGCGAGAGTGGCGGCCACCACGCTGGGCAACAGCAGACCAAGAAACCCGGACTTTCCAGTCTGAATCATGGGTGACTTCGCCGTTCTATTGATGGTCGGATGCGCCGAACGCCTCCGCTGAACCCGCACGCTCTACTTGAACAGGGAGCGTCGAACCGATCGCCCCGCGCGGGTGGTGGCCGTGCCTATGGGGTGCCGCGCGTATTGGATCGAGCGGATGGGCTTCGGCGTGGCCCTCCGCTTGATTGAACCAGCGGTGCTTCGAATCGGATGCATCGCTCGGCGAACCGGCCTTGGCAAGAACCCGCGCACGAAGCTCATTGATCCCCTCCAATCCACCGCTCCTTGGGCTGAGCCGTCGCCTCTGATTGCCAGCCTGCGACGAGCCGCGAGCAGATTCTAGGCACACCGAGTCTGGTCGAGTATCGCCCCGCCACATTCGCTCCGGAGGAGTTCCATGTAGACGCAGCGACCGATGTTCAGGGTTCGCCGGCCCCCGAACCCTCGAACGAACCGATTGGCCCGACCGATGTCGCCTCAACCCGGCCCGGATCCCGCATCGAGAGGGGCAATTGACGCGGAGCGGCTTCGGACATGGCAGCGGCGCATGTGGGAGAGGTAGGAGTTGTCGACCTGGGATGGGAGCCCTTCGGGCGGCCGAGCACGCACGGGCTTCGTCAGGTACGAGGGAGAGGCCAGTCCGAGCGCCATGACCAGGGAGTTCGAGTGGGGCTAAGTGGACTTGAACCACTGACCTCAGCATTATCAGTGCTGCGCT
>CAZAMA010000229.1:0-4431 GCA_964485645.1 uncultured Acidimicrobiaceae bacterium
AGATTGCTCAGTTGTTGCGCCATCACAGCGTGAGCGTGACGGCCTTGTACGCGAACTCTCAGGAATTGCATCGCCCGCGGGCAACGTCCCAGGTGACCTGCGTACGGCCGCGACGGAAGAGGGGCAACGGCCCGGTCGTCCACATGCTCTGAGCAGCTCACTTGCGCAGCTCGCCCGTCTGATGCACGATCCCTGCTTCCAGCGGAATGTCAGGAGGCCTCGTGAGTCACCGTGAGCTCGCAGGTTCTGCACAGCTCGAGCTCGTCTCCGGGGTGGCGCAGCTGCGCCCCGAAGACGCGATGTTCGAGGCGATGCTCCACGGTTGGCGCGCCCAGCAGGTGGCACGTGGACTGCGCTTGCACACGATCGAGTGCCGCGAGCGGCTGGTCCGCCGATTCCTCGAGGCCTCGAACGACTACCCCTGGAACTGGGGGCCGGTGCATGTCGAGGAGTGGATGCTGTCGCTCACGGCCGAACGGCATCTTTGCTCCTCGACCATCCGGAGCTATCAGGTGGACCTGCGGCTGTTTAGCGAGTACCTCACCGATCCTCGCTATGGCTGGGCAGTGGCGTGTGAGCGCTCGTTTGGAACCGGCGTCTTTCCTGTGGCGATCTGTCACGAGTGGAACACGATCTCTCACCTGAACGACTACGAGGGACGCCCCGAGGCCCGCCCGTTCAGCCGCGAGGAGCTACAGGCCTTCTTCGACTACGCAGACAGCCAGGTCGAGCGCGCGGCCAAGTCTCAGCGAAAGGGCGTGCTCGCCGCCTATCGCGATGCGACGCTGTTCAAGTTGATCTACGCCTGGGGGCTTCGCCGAACCGAAGCCGCCAAGCTCGACCTGGTCGACTTCGGCACAAACCCGGCCGCACCTGAGCTCGGCCGCTACGGGATGCTTGCTGTGCGCTACGGCAAGGCCAAGCGCGGCCAGCCGCCGCGGCGGCGAAGCGTCGCCTCGGTGATGGTCTGGGCGGTCGAGGCAGTCGCCGACTACGTCGAGAACATCCGGCCGCGCTTCGAGGTCGTCGATCACCCGGCGCTCTTTGTCACCGAGCGCAAGGGACGCCTGCAGCCGCCCGAGATCAACGCTCGCTTTGCCGCCTACCGGGACGCGTTGCACCTGCCAACCGCTCTTACGCCACATAGCCTGCGACATTCCTACGTTACGCACCTCACCGAGGACGGGGTCGACCGGCGCTTCCTCCAGGTCCAGGTCGGCCACGAGTGCGACTCCTCGACGGCGATCTACACCCACGTGAGCGACGATTTCATGAACCGGGCGCTCAGGAAGGCCCTCGCTCCTCTGATCGATGAGGACGATCTCGAAAGAAGGCGACGCTGATGGCGAGAAAGCTCGACTACCGCTGGCACCTGCGCCAGGTCATGGCTCGCCGGGAGATGTTCGCCACCACCGACTTGATCGAGCCGCTGAAGGTACGGGGCATCACGCTCTCGACGAGCCAGGTCTACCGCCTCGTCGTCGAGCGCCCGGAACGGCTCAGCTTGCAGATCTTGATGGCCCTGCTTGATATCTTGGACTGCGACATCGAAGAGCTGATCGAGCGGGTCGAGGTGGCGGCTCCTGCCAAGAAGAAGGCCGTCGGTGCCGAAGCCGGGATCGGGACGCTTCGCCCAAAGCGCGCCCGCGTCGCACCGCTCGAGCAGTAGATGCTTGCCTTCTCGCCCGAGGTCCTTGCCGATCCTCTCGGTGCCGTCGTCAGCATCGTGTGTGAGGCGGACGGGTCGCTTCAGCGCGACGCGGTCGAGGAGCTCGTGAGGACCGTCGCGCCCGGAAGGTCTGTGCGACGTCGTCTCGCCCAGGCGCTTGTCGATCGGCCGTCGCTGCTCGAAGATGGCCATTCGCCGGCGCCTCGTGTCGTCGCCGATCTGCTCGTCGCGCTGAGCGAGCTCGGCGACGGAGGCATCTCGGCACCACGGTGTGCCCGTTGCGACAAGGCACTGCGCAGCTTCCAGCGCCGTGGCGAGGACTGGTACTGCGCAGTGTGCGGGCCGAGGCAACTTGCCTGCGCGCTCTGCGGAAGGACGACAAAGATCGCTTCCCGCGACCGTGCAGGCCGGCCCCGGTGCTGCTCGTGTCCACCCGACGAGGGCCGAGAGCCGGTGGAGATCCTCATCGAGGTGCTCCGGGGGATCGACCCTTTGCTCGACGCTGGCACGGTCAGTGCCGCGCTCGGGGCTGTCACCTCGCGGGCCGGCCAGCGCCGCCAGCTCGCGTGGGCGCTCGAGGACCACCCCGAGCTGCTCACCGGGTCAGCAGCGATGGCCCCCGTCCCTTCGGTCCTGCGCCTCATCGACGTGCTCTTGCAGTCAGGGGCAACGGGCATCGTCCGACCGGCCTGCCCACTGTGTCATCGAGTGGTCAAGTTGTCCAAGCTGCACGACGGGCTACGCATCTGCCGTGGCTGTGAGGCGCGCCGGCGCGCTGTCCCGTGCGTGCGCTGTGGAGCCGTGCGGGACCCAGTTACCCGTGACGAGAACGGCGGGGCGGTGTGCCCGAACTGTTTCATGAACGATCCCGCAAACACCGAGCAGTGCACAGCTTGCGGGCGGCGCCGGCCTGTGAGCGTGCGGACCTCAGACGGACCGCTGTGCCCGAGCTGTCGGCCTGTCCCGGAGATGACCTGCTCGATCTGCGGACACGTCGCACCCTGTGAGATCGCCACGGCGACCGGTCAGCCCTGGTGCCGAGCGTGCCAGAGCCGCTGGGCGCGATGTGCTGGCTGCGGTGAGATGCGCCAGGTGAGAGGGGGCAGCACCGAGCAGCCGCTGTGTGCCACCTGCACCCGACCAGATGACTTCTTCAAGGCCTGCCCGAGCTGTGGCGAGCAGACCAAGCTGACCGATGGCCTGTGCATCCGCTGCGCGCTCCGAGAGCGGCTGCAGAAGCTGCTCGCCGGGGGTGACGGGACCATTCTCCCCGAGCTGCAAGCTCTGTTCGAGAACCTGGCGACTGTCGAGCGACCAGCTACCGTGCTCGGCTGGCTCGCCCGCAGCCAGGCCGTCGCCGTCCTCGGCGAGCTTGGCGCCGGGCGACTGCTGCTCAGCCACAGCGCCCTCGATGAGCTTCCTGCCGCGAAGCCGCTCGAGCACCTTCGTGCCGTCCTCGTCGCGACCGGGGCCCTGCCTCCCCGCGACGAGCAGATGGCCCGGCTCGAATCGTGGGTGCGATCGACCATCGCTGCGCGCTCCGATGCCGACGAGCGCCAGCTGATCCGGCGCTATGGCTTCTGGCACCTGCTGAGCCGCCTGCGCAGGCGTCTCAAGTCCGGGGAGACGACCTATGCCCAGGGCACTGTCCTCAAGCGTCGAGTCCGATCGGCCATCGCACTGCTCGACTGGCTGAGCAGTTGCGGACTCGACCTTGGCTCTGCAAATCAAGGTCACCTCGACACCTGGCTTGCCGCCGATGGCGCGACACGACAGCGCGACGTCGGCCACTTCGTCCGTTGGGCGGCAGCGGAGCGGCTGACGAGCCTCGAGCTGCCTGCAATCCGCTGGGCCGGGCCGTCTGGAGCCGTCGACTTCGACATGCGCTTCGCACAGGCACGCCGGCTGCTCTGCGATGACACCGTCGAACGCGCCGATCGTGTCGCTGGGCTGCTCGTGCTGCTCTACGCGCAGCGCACGGCGACGATCAGCAGGCTTCGCCTCGATCACGTCGAGATCGACGACGACGGCGTGCACCTGCACCTCGGGGCTCGTCCTGTCGTGCTTGTCGAGCCCCTCGCTGGCATCGTCGTCGATCTCGTCGGCGATCGTCACGGCCACGCAGCGCTCGGGGATCCCGGGGCATCACCATGGCTATTCCCTGGTGGCCAGCCTGGTCGGTCGATCAGCGCGAGCCGGCTCGGCGAGCGACTGCGAGATCTCGGCATCCACGCCGGGCAAGCTCGCTCCGCGGCGCTCTTGCAGCTCGCGAGTGAGCTGCCTGCTGCAGTGATCGCTCGGATGCTCGGCATCCACATCAAGGTCGCTGTGCAGTGGCAGCGCGCTGCCAGTGGTGACTGGGCGGCCTACGCTGCCGAGTACAGCCGGCGGGCAACAGATCACCGATCAGTCATCACCCAAAGTTGATGACTCGGTGCACACCAACCTAGGGTCCGCGATGGCCGAAGCTCCATTGCGTCGCATCCAAGAGCTGAACAGCCACATCTCCGAGCTCCTCAAGGAGCAAGACCTCGCAGTCTCCCGGGCGCGAGCAGGTGGGGCGACCTGGGCAGAGATCGCCCAGGCGCTCGGCTGCAGCGTCCAAGCCGCCCACAAGGCCTACCGCTACGTGCGCCACAGCGAGCATCCACCGCAGGCGTGGTTCGAACGACCGCTGCCGATGTAGCACCCGCATCCCCACGTCCGACACCCCGGCCAAGTCGGTCAGGTAGTCCACATACGCCATGGGTATCCACCCAACC
>CAZAMA010000230.1:0-4411 GCA_964485645.1 uncultured Acidimicrobiaceae bacterium
CAGAGGACGGTATGTGACCACCTCGACGAATTTGGCGATTCCGTCGAGCTGATCGAGCACAGGGCAGATGGCAACCCAGAATCGGCAGCCAGCACGGCGATGGACCGTGAGAGCCTGGTTGAGGCGCTCTTGGAGCTGCCCGACCCGTTGCGGCTGGTAGTTGTCCTGCGCGACGTCTACGACCTCTCCCACCGCGACATCGCAAGGGAGCTTGGCATCAGCCAGGCGGCTGCAAAGGTGCGCCTCCACCGCGCCCGGCGCCGCTTGCGGGACCGCCTCTTTCCTCTCAGGCGTTTCGATACCAACCCGGTCGCGGCCGATCTGGATGTTCCGGCGAAGATCGAGGTGCTGGCAGCTTCGCACTCCGCGCTGGAGCACTCGGCATGAGGCAGGCGTTGGCCGCAGCCGAGGCAGCAGCTCCCACGCGAAGAAGCTGGTCCCAGCTGGCGCGATCCAGGCGTCGACCGCCGCCGCTTGGATGCGCGGAGGTGATCTCGCAGCTTCCCCGGATCCTTGACGACGGGTTGCCCGCGAGCCCCCCCCTCGTGGCCCATGTGGAGGCCTGCCTGGTGTGCCAAGCGGAGCTTGCCCGCTACAGACGGCTTGTGCGCCTGCTGCGCCAGCTCGCCGTCGCCGAGGTGGAGCCGCCGCCTTCTGTGGTGGCAGACATCCTGTCCGTCGTCGGCAGCGCGGCCCAGAGAAGAATGGTCCGCTCCGCCCTTGCCGGCCGGAGCCTTGCCTACGCCGGAGCGGTGGTAGCGGCCGCCGGCGCAGCGACTGGATTGTTCGCCCTTGCCCGCGCTCACGCGCGCCATGTAGGACCAGCGGGCACTGGTGCTATCGTGATGGTGCCCGGGATGCTCGGTGCTCAGCCCTGTGGCGGGCTGGAACGCCCGCGCCGAGGGCAGTAGCTCAACTGGCAGAGCACCGGTCTCCAAAACCGGCGGTTGGGGGTTCGAGTCCCTCCTGCCCTGCTCCAAGAGATGTTGTCAAGAAACCAGCCTGCTCCGTGTCTAGCCGAGGTAGTGAGTGAACAGAGAAACCAAGCGTCTGCTGCAGCGTCAGGGCCAACTCGGGCCCGACGGTACCCCAGCGGCGCCATCTCGCGACCGGGCGACTGCAGCTGCGCGGGTGACCGGCGCCGAGAAAGTCGACCGGCCGAGCTTTCCCAAGCGCGTCGGCGAGTACCTGCGCGAGGTCCGCAATGAGCTCGTAAAGGTTGCGTGGCCTGGGCGGGCCGAAGTGATCAAGTACACGATCGTCGTCTTTTTCACGATCGTCGTCCTTACCGCCATCGTGTTCGGGCTGGACGCCTTGTTTGCCAAGGTCGTGTTAGTCCTGTTCGGCAAATGATCGAGATGAGAACTGTGAGCGACGAGAACCTCTCCCCAGATCCCGAGCACTCCGGCTTGGCTGAGCTTGCCGCGGACGATCCCGGTGATGCCGCTTCGCTCCAGCCACCCGACGATCCCGACCCGTTGTCGGCGGTGCTCGCCGACGAGGATGTCGCCGACGAGGAGACAGAGCCGGCCGAGCGACCCCCCAGCCCTTACGACCGTCCCGGCAGGTGGTACGTGGTACACACCTACGCCGGCTATGAGAACAAGGTGAAGTCCAACCTCGAGAGCCGTATCTCCTCCATGAACATGGAGGACCATATCTACGAGGTCGTGATCCCGATGGAAGAGGTCATCGAGGTCAAGAACGGCAAGCGCGTGCCCGTCCAGCGCAAGGTCTTTCCCGGCTACCTCCTGTGTCGCTGTGACCTAGACGACGACTCATGGTCTGTCATCCGTCAGACCCCCGGGGTTACCAGCTTCGTGGGTCCTGGAACCAAGCCGACCCCGCTCCCGCGAGGAGAGATCGAGGCGATCCTGCAGGTCCGCCCCGAGGGCATCGAGGGCTTGAAGCGCCCCAAGCCGCGCCTCGAGCACGAGGTCGGAGAGACGGTTCGAGTGAAGGAAGGCCCGTTTGCAGATTTCTCCGGCCAGATCGCCGAGATCAACGAGGACCAGCTGAAGCTCAAGGTGCTCGTCAATATCTTCGGCCGGGAGACCCCGGTCGAGCTCGAGTTCAGTCAGGTCGCCAAACTCTGAGCCCCAGGCCGGAGCAGCAGCAGACAAAGGAGAAGGCGTATCACCATGGCGCGTCGCCGCGTAACTGCAGTAGTGAAGATTCAGCTGCCCGCCGGGGCAGCGACCCCCGCGCCCCCGGTCGGTACGGCGCTTGGACCCCATGGCGTGCAGACGATGGAGTTCTGCAAGCAGTACAACGCCGCGACCGAGAGCCAAAGAGGGACGATCATCCCGGTTGAGATCACGATCTACGAGGACAGGACGTTCACCTTCGTACTGAAGACGCCCCCGACGACGGTGCTTTTGCGAGAGGCAGCCGGTGTCGAGAAGGGCGCGAAGTTGATCGGAAAGGAGATCGTCGGCTCCGTGAGCGACGACCAGCTCACCGAGATCGCGGTAAAGAAGATGCCGGACCTGAACGCCAACGACCTCGAGGCTGCAAAGCGACAGGTCGCGGGTACGGCACGGTCAATGGGCATCGCGGTCGGCTGAGTAACGTGCGGCCGAGCACCGAAAGGAACTGGAAATGACTACTGGCAAGCGCTATGCGGACCTGCTCAAGCGGTTCGATCGAGCGCGTTTCTACTCACCGATCGAGGCGCTCGACCTCGTCGTGAGCCTCGCCTCCGCGAAGTTCGACGAGACAATCGAGATGGCGATACGCCTCGGTGTCGACCCGAGGCGGGCCGACCAGATCGTCCGCGGATCGCTGGCTCTCCCCGCCGGGACAGGTCGCACGAAGCGGGTCGCCGTCTTTGCAGCCGGCGATGCGGCCGCCGAGGCCCGCGAGGCCGGAGCAGACGTCGTGGGAGCCGATGACCTGGTCGCGCGGATCGAGAAGGAGGGTTTCCTCGAGTTCGACGTGGCGATCGCGACGCCGGACATGATGGCTCAGGTCGGTCGACTCGGGCGGGTGCTCGGGCCTCGAGGCCTTATGCCGAACCCGAAGACAGGAACAGTTACCACCGACGTGGGCCGGGCGGTCACCGAGTTCCGCGGAGGTAGGGTCGAGTACAGAACCGACCGTGTCGGCAACATCCATGTCCCGATAGGGAAGGCTTCGTTCAGCCGCGACCAGCTGATGGCGAACTTCCGTTCCGTCGTGGACGAGTTGCTCCGGGTAAAGCCAGCGGCAGCCAAGGGCCGTTACATCCGCTCTATAACGTTGTCGCCGAGCCAGGGCCCGGGTGTCCATATCGACCCAATACGGGCGCGCGTCACCGACGAGGAGCTTGCCGCCTCGGCCTAGAGCCCTCGCGAGGCGAGTGATCGTGGCCGGTGGTACTTCGGCTAACATCTCTCCCGCAACCTGCTTATCCGTCGCCTGAGACATCCGGTGCACCGAACGTGCTGAATGGGCAAGCGCCCGCCTGACGAGGCGAAGTCTCTCGAGGCTTCTGTTCGTCTTCGCACAGCCGTGCCCGACTCTCAGATGGGACGACGGCGCCATATACGAGCGAGACGGACGAAGGGAGACAGGTGGCTGGGCCAAGAGCCGAGAAGGTCGCGGCGGTCGAGGCGGTTCGCGACCACCTAGACCAGGCGGATGCCGCCATCCTGACCGAATACCGCGGCCTGAAGGTCGCCGACTTGGCTTCTCTCAGGCGGGAGCTTCGAGGCGTCGGGACCGAGTACAGGATCTACAAGAACACCCTCGTCAGGCGAGCGACGACTGGTACGCCGCAGGCTGCCATGAGCGAGATGCTGTCCGGTCCCACGGCCATCGCCTTTGTCGACAGCGATGTCGCGGCGGCTGCCAAGGTGCTGCGCGAGTTCGCGAAATCTCACCCGGCCCTCGTCGTCAAGGGGAGTTTCGTCGGAGCCGGAGTCCTCGACGCCCGAACCACGAACGCTCTCGCAGACCTCCCGTCTCGGGAGGTGCTTCTGGCGCAGATCGCCGGTGCTCTTGCTGCTCCGATGCGTCAGTTCGCCGGCCTGCTGAAGGCGCTGCCGCAGAGCTTCGCCTACGGGCTCTCTGCCCTCATCGACCAGCGGTCTGCTGCCGGCGGGGGCATCGAAGCCGAGCCGCAGGCGACCGAGAAAGCCGAGCCGCAGGCGGGCGTCGAAGCCGAGCCGCAGGCGGGCGACGAAGCCGAGCCGCAGGCGACCGAGAAAGAGGAGCCGCAGGCGACCGACGAAGCCGAGCCGCAGGCGACCGACGAAGCCGAGCCGCAGGCGACCGACGAAGCCGCGTCCGCAGAGCCCGAACAGCCCGAACAGCCAGAACAGCCCGCATGACCGACCACGAGAAAGAGCGATAGGGAGCAGAGATGGCAACCAAGGAAGAGATCCTCGACGGCATCTCGAGCATGACCGTGCTCGAGCTGAGCGAGCTG
>CAZAMA010000231.1:0-4402 GCA_964485645.1 uncultured Acidimicrobiaceae bacterium
GACCTCGTCGATAGCTGGGTGATCGTCGATACGGGATCGACGGACGGGACGCCGGAGATCGTTCGGGCTCTGCTCGGGGATCTGCCGGGCGAGCTGCACGTCTCCGAGTGGAAAGACTTCGGTACCAACCGCAGTGAGCTCCTGGCGCTGGCCCGGGGGAAAGCCGACTTCCTCCTCCTGCTCGACGCCGACATGACGTTAGTTTGCGACGGCCCGTTGCCGGATCTCAAAGGCGATGGCTACCTCCTCGAGCACGAGGGGGAGCTCGCCTACTCGATCCCGCGCCTCGTGGATGGCAGCCTGCCGTGGCACTACGTCGGTGCGACGCACGAGTACCTCGCCTGTGACGATGCCTTCACTCTGGAGCCATTGCCGGGCCTGCGCGTCGTGCATCACGGCGACGGGCGGTCGAGGGCCAACAAGCTGACGCGTGATCTCGATCTCCTCACGCAACAGCTGGAAGCGACGCCGAGCGATCCGAGAACGATCTTTTATTTGGCACAGACCTGTCGCGACCTGGGCGACCGGGATCGGGCGGCGGCTCTCTTCGGTCTGCGCGCGCAACTCGGGGGCTTCGAAGAGGAGGCGTTCTATGCTGCGCTTCAGCACGCGCTCCTCATCGCCGACGCCGACTGGACGGTTGGGCGGGAATTGCTGGCCAATGCCTGGGAACGACGCCCTCAGCGCGTCGAGCCTCTCTACGAGATCGCCGTTCGAGCCCGCGACAGCGGTGAGCTCGCCATCGCCGACTGGGCAACCAATCTCGGCATCGGTACCGCCAAACCGGACGACATTCACTTCGTCCATCGCTACGTCTACGACTGGGGAATGCGCCTCGAGCGCTCGATCGCCTGTGCGCGGCGCGGCAAGCTCGCCGAGGCTCGAGCGATCACCGAGGAGCTGCTTGAGGAGCAGTCGCTGCCCGAGCCTGTCGTGGCTGCGCTGGTCGCAAATCGAGCGTGGCTCGAAGACCGGACCCCGCGCCCCGTCCGGCGCCGATCGACCTCCCGCCCGCCCCGGCTTGCGCAGCTCTGTCGGGACGTCGACGTGCTCGGCCTTCCTAGCCTCCAGGCGGCCTCGGGGTGGGCGCAGACACACCCAAGCATCGCCGCAGCCGCCGACGGCTCGCTCGCCTGTGTCGTACGCTGCGTCGACCGCAAGTTCGGCGACCGGTCCACCGACGGCGCGGCGTCGACGTGCGACGTGCTCGCCACCCTCGACGAGCGTCTCGTAGTCACCGCTGAGGCGGTGCTGCAGGATGTGGACCTGCCACGGCACCAATCGAGCAGCGAGCTCGGCTTCGAGGACTGTCGCCTCTTTTTGTGGCGTGATCGCTTGTGGGCTCTCGCCAAGCGCCGGAACCTCGACACCGGTGGTCGGGACCGGCAGGTGCTCCTCTCGGTCGAGGACGGTCGTTACGAGCTGACCAGCATGCTCGAGGACCCGGACACCTCCGGTCACGAAAAACAGAAGAGCTGGATGCCATTTGTTCTCGCTGGCGATCTCTGCGTCGTAAGTAGTTGCCGTCCCTTTACTGTGCTTCGCTTCGACGACTCGCGCTCCTGCCTCGAGGAGCTCGTGCGCATGCCGACCGACTGCCGCTTCGCGGGACTTCGGGGTGGCTCGCCGGGTCTCGCCGTCGACGACGGCTTTCTCTTCATCACCCACCAGCTCGTCGATCTCGAGGGCAGGTGGATGCACCTGCATCGCTTCGTGGCCGTCGACGGGTCGCTGAGCCCTTCGGGGATCTCCGACCCCTTCACCTTCGCTGGGAAGGCGTACGAGGTCTGTGCCGGCATGGCCTCTCGTGGAGACGGCGTCGTGTTGAGCTTTGGTATCGGCGATCGCAGCAGCGCGCTAGCCGCGGCACCACTGGAGGCCATAATCTCCCTCATCGAGCCGCGCTGACGCGCTCTGGGCCAGGCGCTCAAAGTAGATGTTTCAGGGCCTTCTTCGCCTTGCCCGTGATCTCTGAACGACCGCAAGCCGCGTGGCGATCTGTTCGATAGCCAAAGCTCAAGTTTTTCGTGGTTGAGGACCTGTAGGACCCCAAAACCCCGATCGTGCCAGCCAGGCGAGCGGAGGTCGCGGGCCGGACTCGCTGCCGGACTCGCTGCCGGACTCGCTACCGAGCGGCGAGCGACCTGGGTGACAAAGGCGGCAGTCGGATGCTCAGTCACGCCGAGGACGTGCACGGCACGGCTGCGGATCTCGATGACGAATAGCACGTAGAGCTGGCGGAACGTGGCGGTGTCCACGGTGAAGAAGTCCGTCGCCAAGATGCCCTTGGCCTGGGAGCGGAGGAACTCTGCCCAGGTAGGACCACGCCGCGGTGCCGGCCCGAGCCCGTTGCGGCGCAGGATGCGACGGATAGACGTTGCAAAGACCCGGATCCCGATTCCTCGAAGCTCACCTTGAATGTGCACGCAGCCCCACGATCGGTTCTCACGACCGAGACGGAGGATGAGCTCGACGACCCCGTCGGGAAGCGGCGGACGACCTCGACCGGGTTGGCGTCGCGAGCGTCGCCACCTGCCCTCGGACAGCTCGCGATGCGAGCGCAGGAGCATCTCAGGCGTGACGAGGAACGACCGCCAGCTACACCGTGGGAGCAGTCGCGTCAGGGCGGCGAGGATCGCCCGATCAACCTGGCGGTAGCGCAGACGCCCGTGTACCTGGCGTCGGCGGACTGCCACCTCATGGCGCGGCAGGACGACCTCGATGGCGAGATCCATGTCACTGCGACCTACGAGCCGGATGAGCTGGAGGACACGGCAGAACGCCCGGTAGAGGAACGAGAGAGTCATCGCTGGACGCTCTCCCCGCCTGAGTCCAGGCGCCAAAGTGCTGGTTGCAGGCGATGGATGGCATTCTCAGCACCGACAGGTCCGCCGGGGACCGGGTACGAGTGCCGTAAGCGGATCGGTCACCGGTCAATAGTCACGCCGGCGTCGCCGGCACCGGGTACCGTCGTGGCGTGGACCGACGGACCGAGACGCAGAGCATTGAGAGTGAAGCCGATCCCGAGGCCGTCGTGGCTCTGCTTGCCCAGCCGAGCCGCATGCCCGAGTGGGCGCCGGCTTTCGCCGATGTGGTCACCGGAGAAGACCGCTCGGGCTGGCGAGCGACGAAGGACGGTCGGGAGTTCAGCTTGCGAGTCGTCGTGAACCGCGACACGCGCACCGTGGACTACCTGCGCGAGGTCGCCCCCGGACGTGAGGGAGGCGCCTACATCCGAGCCGTGCCCCGTCCCGGCGGCGGCAGCGTCGTCGTCATGACGCTGCCGCTCTTGGCCGGTGTCGATCCCGCGGCCACGTCCGCGACCCTTCGAGACGAACTAAACGCGATGGCCCGCCTGGCTGAGGGAAGGTGAGCGCCGAGCACCTGGGTCTGGCCCCGAAAGGGGATCGGCTCCCCGGGTGCCGCCAAGGGAGACGGTACGGCCCCGGGGCCGTCGCACACGGTGTGTCACTCGTGGATCGATCAGCGGGCACTCAAAAGCGCTGGCCACCGATCAGTGACCCCGTCGACCCTGTCCGCCCGTCGGTGACGACGCTGGGTGGGACCATGGGTAGGAGGGCTGGGCTGGGCGTCGGCTGGGAAGAGCGTGGGTGCCACCTCCTCGGCCAGTTCCACGCTGCCGCAGCCGGCAACCCCGACATCCTCGTCCTCGACGAGCCAACCGTCGCCATGGACGTCGAGGCTCGAGAAGCGTTCTGGGTCTCACTGCGGGCAAATGCGGCAAGCGGGCGCGCGGTGGTGTTCTCCACCCACTACCTCGAAGAGGCCGACACCTTTGCCGAACGAATCGTGGTGCTCCGCTCCGGACGGGTCGTGGCCGACGGCACCCCACGCGACGTCAAGGCCGCCGCCGGCATCAGGGGCCACATCGCCTTTACCTGCGCCGAGGCGAGTAGCGAACCCTTCGGACAGCTTCCCGGCGTCGCACACGTGGCGATAGACCACGACCACGTCGTCCTCACCACCACCGAACCTGACACCACCATCTGGGCGCTCTACGACCTTCGCCACGCCATCAGCGAGATCGAGATCACAGGCGGCGATCTCCAACAAGCCTTCCTCGCGCTCACCAAGGCCGACTGAGTCGAGCCATCCACCCCAGCCCTACCAGGGCCACAGGACGCCTTCCCGACAAGTGGAGTCGGGAGCACTGGGGCCGGCTGGACTACCACGCCCCCGAGGCGGAGCACGGCGAGCTGGTGGCGGAGCACGGGGGTCTCGGGATCTTTGGCCACGGAATCGAAGTCGCAGTTGAGCCTGGCGAAGTGGAATTCCAGTCACCCCAGGCTGTCCGGGTAGCTGTTCAGCCGGCGCCATCGACCCCATGTCAGCTGCCCAGGTACGCCAGCACCGCCAGGACGCGGCGGTTGTCGTCTTCGGA
>CAZAMA010000232.1:0-4391 GCA_964485645.1 uncultured Acidimicrobiaceae bacterium
CTGCCACTATCGGTGTGAGCAGCGACTGGTCGGAGCTGACCTCCAGGTACTTCTGCTGCGCGACGTCGTACTTGGTGATGTCGAGCTTGGTCGTCGTGATCTGGGATTGCAATGTCGCCACCTGGTTCTCGGCATTGTGGACCGACAGGTAGCGCATGACGCCGAAGCCGGCCATGACGAGAACGAGGAGCATGGCCACCCCGACGAGCACGCGGTCGGTGCGTGCCTGGCGCCGCGCTTTCAGGATCTCCGGCGGCATGAGATCGAGGGGCTTCACGCCGGCGCGCTCCGGCAGGGCCAGGCCGACCACCACACCGCAGAGCGGGTCGCGGTTCGCGAGCTCCTCGGCCGTGAGGCTCGTGTCGACTCGTGACAGGGCGCTGCCCCGTACCACCTCGGCCCGGAGGTTCTGCTGCAACCGCTCGAGCAGCCCGGAAAGCCGTGACCCGCCGCCGGTGACGGTGACCCGGCGGATGTCCGCGCGCCCCGGCAACGTCGAGTAGTACTCGATCGAGCTGCGGATCTCCGCTATGAGAGAGCTCGCGGCGTCGTTCGCGGCCGTGGCGGCCGCCCGGAACTGCGGTCCAGTCTGCTCGAGGTTCCGTTTGGTCGCCTCGGCATCCTCGATCGGCAGGTCGAGAGCACCGGCGATCGCGGCCGTGATGGTGTCGCCGCCCTCGGCGATGGTGCGCACGAAGTGGGGCACGCCCGACTCGTGCACGATGACAGTCGTGAGCCCTGCCCCGATTGCGACGATCGCTTCCGGCCCGGTGGTCCCGGTAGAGGGGTCATAAAGGGCGCGGATGAGAGCCGTCGAGGTGAGGTCGATGCTGAGGGCTTTGAGGCCGGCGGCCTCGACGGCTTCGAGGAGCGGGTCGACGAGGTCGCGGTGTGCTGCCGCCAGGAGCACCCGGCGCACGGGGGTCCCGTCTGGGCCGGTCAGCTCCTCGAGCGGCCGGGCCGACATGAGCGTCTTCTCGGCCGGGAACGGTATGACGTCTAGAGCCTGCAGGCGCACGGCCGCGTCGAGCTCGCTGTCGGGCACGTGCGGCATGTCGAGCTCACGGGTGATGGCGCGCAGCCCCGCGATGCCGAGGTGCACCTCCTTGACTGTGAAGTTGCCCTCGCTCATGCACCGCTGGATCGCGCTCACGACCGCGGGCAGGTCGGCGACGGCTCCGTCGACGACCGCGCGCGCCGGCAGGCGGACCTGGCCGAGGTTCACGAGCTTCGGCCGCTTGCCGCCAAGCGATATCTCGGCGATGCGCACCGCGCTGTTGCTGATCTCTAATGCGACTCGTTTGGACGCTCCGGGCGCCATCAGTGCACTCCTGTCATACCTCGCCGCCTCTTGGGACGAGCCGGTGTTGGCCCCTCGCCAGTCGGCGTCATTTGCCAGTGATGCCGGTATTGCCGATCATCGGTTCAGGCGCTGCTGCCCTTCTTCTGGATGATCCCGTAGATGTCGAACATCGGGAGGTACATCGAGATCACGATGAAGCCGATAGCCGCGCCCATGGACACGATGAGCAGCGGCTCGAGGACCGAGGTGAGGCTCTGCACCGTGGCATCGACCTCGTTGTCGTAGAACTCTGCGACCTTGTCCAACATCGAGTCGAGCGCACCGGACTCCTCGCCCGTCTCGATCATCTGGGTGACCATGACGGGCATGACGTCGTACTGGGCGAGCGTGGAGGAGAGGCTCTGGCCCTGGCGGACCCCGTCCTGGGCCCCTCTCACCGCGTCGGCGACGAGCTGGTTGCCGGCATTGGCCGCGACGATGTCGAGCGACTCGATGATCGGCACGCCGGCAGTGAGCAACGAGGCGAGCGTGCTCGAGAAGCGCGCGAGGGCGACCTTGTGCACGAGCGGCCCGAAGACCGGGGGCTTGAGCTTGAAGCGGTCCCAGGCGGCACGGCCTCCCGGGGTGGTGATCCACTTGCGGAAGGCGACGATGATGATGATGACGGCCGCGATGACGACGAGCAGGTAGATGCTCGCGACGATGTTGGAGATGCCGATGACGATCAGGGTCGGGAGCGGCAGCTTGGCCCCGAGGGAGGCGAACAGGTTCTTGAAGATCGGCACGACGAAGATCATGAGGGCGGTGACGATGACGACGACGAGGGACACCACGATCGCCGGATAGGCCATGGCGGAGCGGACCTTCGAGCGCAGCTCCACCTGCTTCTCGAGCGTGGTGGAGAGCTTCAACAAGACGACGTCGAGGGCGCCGCCGACCTCGCCGGCCCTGACCATGGCGATGTAGATCGGCGGGAAGATCTTCGGCAGCTTCTCGAGCGCGGCCGACAGCAGCGTGCCCTGCTCGACGTCTTCACGGACCTGGATCATCGCGAGGCGAAGGGGTTTCGATTCGATCTGGTCCGAGATGACGTTGAGGGCACGCACGAGGGAGAGGCCGGCGGCCACCATGGTGGCGAGCTGGCGGCTCATGAGGGCGACCTCTTTGAGCTTGACACGGTCGCTCAGGCCGGGGATGTTGATCTCGGTCTTGAAGTTGAGCCCCTTGACGGGCTTGATCTCGACCGGGGCGAAGCCCATGTCGCGGAGCTTCGCCGCGACGAGCGCGAGGTTGTCGCCGTCGAGCTGGCCCGAGACGAGCCGCCCGCTGCGGTCGCGGACCTTGTAGTCGAACGTGGTGGTTGCCATCAGCTGACCTTTGTTATCGGTAGGGGGCGCTCAGCCCTTTAGGTGATCGCGAAGCTCTGAGGGATCGTGGCAGCGGTCGAAGGCGACCGCCTCGGTGATGCGGCCCGCCCTCACGGCGCGCGCGAGGCCCTGGTCCATCGTCTGCATCCCCTGCGCGCCGCCCGTCTGCATGAGCGAGTAGACCTGGTGGGTCTTCGCGGAGCGGATGAGGTTTCTGATCGCTGGCGTGCAGATCATCACCTCGGCGACGGGCACGCGGCCGAGGCCGGTCGCGCTGATGATGAGCTGCTGGGTGACGACTGCCTCGAGGGAGCTCGCAAGCTGGATGCGGACCTGGTCCTGCTGGGCGGTCGGGAAGACGTCGATGATCCGGTCCACCGTCTGGGGGGCATCCTGGGTGTGCAGCGTGGCAAAGACGAGGTGGCCGGTCTCTGCCGCGGTGAGCGCGGTCGAGATCGTCTCGATGTCGCGCATCTCGCCGACCAAGATGACGTCTGGGTCCTGGCGAAGGACGTGGCGAAGCGCCTCCGCGAACGACTCGGTGTCCGAGCCGACCTCGCGCTGGTTGACGATCGCCCGCTTGTGGTTGTGGAGGAACTCGATCGGATCCTCGACCGTCATGATGTGAAGGGGCTTGGTCGTGTTGATGATGTCGACCAGCGCCGCGAGGCTCGTGGACTTGCCCGACCCGGTCGGCCCGGTGACAAGGACGAGGCCCCGGCGCAGCTCGGCCAGGCCGGCCACGACCTCCGGCAGTCCGAGGGACTCGAAGGCGGGGATCTCGTGGGGGATCGCGCGCAGCACCGCGCCGACAGAGCCCCGCTGCTGGAACACGTTCACGCGAAAGCGCCCGACGCCGTGGATCATGTGGGAGGCGTCCAGCTCCTTGGAGGCCTCGAAACGCTCCCGCAAGTTCTGGGTCAGTATCCGGTACACCATCTCCCGGATCTGCTCGTTGTCGAGCCGCGGCAGATCTGCGATCGGGCGAAGTGAGCCGTCGACCCGGATCGAGGGTGCAAGCTGGTTGGCCAGGTGAAGGTCGGATGCCCCGTTCTCCACCGCGTAGGTGAGCAGCTCGTCGAGATCGAGGGTCGGGGCTCTGCCCCCGAGGCCCGACTGCGATCCGAGGCCGTCGTCGCCGCCGAAGTCGAGGCTGGTGAAGTCGAGCCCGCTCAGTTCGGCAAGTGTGTCGGCAAAGGCGGGAGAGTGCGGCGCCCCGGTCCCTCCCGGCGGCGGTGGCAGTGGCGGGGGAGGCGGTGGCACCGTATGGTCCGGCACTGCCACCTCGGGAATCGGCACCACGCCGTAGGGGGCTCCCGTCATCGCGGAGGGCGGTGGCGGGGTCGGGATGGGAGTCCCCGAGCCCTGCGGCGGGACCGGGGCCGGACCCGGGGCGGGCAGTCGCACCGGCACGTCGAAGGAGTCGAAACCGTCGTTGCGGCCCTGCCGGGGTGGTCCGCTCTGTCGGGGCGGTACACTCCGGCCGCTCGATCCATCCTGGCCGCTCGATCCGCTCTGCATGCCGTGCTCCTTGGTCGTTCCTCCGCCGAGCCCACCCTCGGCGCCACCGGCTGCGTAGCCTCCACTTGGGGGGCCCACGCGCGGGTACACCGCCTCCATGATCCGCTCCAGGCCACCTGGATCGGCGAGGACACAGCTCGCTATCTCCCGCTCGAGGAAATCCGACAGCCTCCGTACGTCGTCGTCGGCGAGCGGCTCGG
>CAZAMA010000233.1:0-4345 GCA_964485645.1 uncultured Acidimicrobiaceae bacterium
TTATCGAGGACGAGACCGGTCTCTCCATGGACGACTGCCTCGTGGGCACCGCCGCTTCGGCCCGCTAGCTGTGGCACGCCAGCGGCGGCCGCCTCGAGAAAGACGATCCCAAAGCCCTCCTGCTCCAGTCCGAGCCAGCGGTCTCGGCAGAGCATCGCCCAGACATCTGCGGCACCGTCGAGGAGGGGAAGGTCGCGCTCGGACACGCGCCCGAGGAGGTGGACAGCGTGCTGGAGCCCCAGGCTTCGAGCCAACCTACCCAGGCGGTCAAGGTCTCGCCCTTGCCCGCCGATTGCGAGGTGCAACTCCGGGAAGTCAGCCCTAAGCAGGGCGACAGCCTTGATCAGCACGTCGATGCCCTTTCTCGGAACGAGCCGGCTGACGCTGACGATGAGCTGTCCGTCGACGGGTAGACCGAGGAGTACGCGAGCCGCCTGCCGCTCCTCGGGGGCAAGGGGGCGGAATCTGTCGATATCGACGCCGGGCGGGACGATGACGATGCGCGGCTTAAATCGAGGAAGAACGCGACGTGCCTCCGCAGCGGGGTAGCCGCCGAACGCGACGACAATCTCAGCTGGTCTCAGTACCGAGACTAGTAGTTCCCTGGCAATAGGGAGCCGGGCTGGGACAGTCACTTCGGCTCCGTGCAGGAGGACGGCGTAGGGTCGCTCCAGCCATCGGCCGACAAGCCCGAGAGGGAGCGCGGGATCGAGGACGACCAACCCTGCGCCGACTTCAACTGCCAAGGCGCGAATCTGGCGGACGAGACCAGGCGTCGGCAGAAGAGCCGTAGACCGAGCGCGCACGATCCGAAACCCCTGGTCCCGATCGAAGGCCTCGGCTCCCTCGAACCGGGTCGTCAGCACGGTCACGTCCTCGGGCGGCAACCGGCGCCAGAGCTCATAGAGAAGGCTCTGGATACCGCCGATCTTCGGGGGAAAGTCGTTCGTAACGAGCAGGTGGCCCAAGAACGCCTATCTCCTCTCAGTATCAGTATCGAGTCGGGGCTCAGCAGACGCGCCGCTCGAAACGCAGGTCCGGCACCAGCCCAGCCGAGTGTAGGAGCCGCATCGCCCGCGCCTCGGCCGCGTCGACGATCACTGCCGCGCTGGGTGCCTGTGACGCCCGCTCGGAGTCCGATGCGCTCCCCGGGTGCAGAAAATCCAGGAAGGACACCACGCAGTCGTCGCATGCCGACGTCCCGTCCAGCTGGCACTCGTCACAGCTGATCGTCAAACTATCCATCGCTCACATCCCCTTGCCCTGGCCCCTGATACTTGAAGCTGCGGGGCGACCGTCCGAACATCATCGCGAACAGCTGTGTCACGACTCCCCCCTCTCGCACCGCTCGGATCGCGACGCCACCTCTGGGCGGTAGCTTCCAGGGCATGGTCAGCAGGCGGCTCAAGGCCGTGTGGGACAACTCCGTGCCGCAGATCCGGGAATATGCAGGCGTCCACGACTACGACGGCGCCGTCATGGACCTCTCGCCCACCGGGGTGCGTTCCGCTCTGGGGCGACTAGGGCCCCGAAGCTCGGAAGAGCAGCTGAGCGACCGTCACGACGAGGACCATCTACAGGCGATCGAGCAAGGACTACGAACCGCGGGTGAGGTTACCCAGATTCACCGCTGGAATCCGCTGCCCCACCTGGCCAACCTTGACCTTGCCGTCTACGAGAGAGAGTACGCACCCTCGAGCGAGCGTCGAGCCGCTCGGGCTGCGCACCTCGCGCACTGGCCCGAGGCGATTGATGCGTCCCTCGAATCCCTCGATGCCATCCCGGCTCCCGTGGCAAAGGGTCTCCTCAGCGCGATCGAGGGTCTCGCAGACGGAGTCGAGTCGACCGAGACAGCAGCTCTGAACGCGCATGCTCGATTTCGCGAGCGTGTCGGAAAGGCCGCGGAGCATGGGGAGCCGGCCAACGCGCTGGGAGCGTCGACTCTGGCCCGCCTGCTGGGTGACGGCGAGGGTATGCCGGTCGATCTCGGGCGCTTGGAGGCCCGCGCAGACCGCGAGCGCGACCGACTGCGTGCCCGACTCGCCGAGGAGTGCGAACGCATCTCCCCGGGCGCGGAGCCGGCCGAGGTGATTGCCAGGCTCATGAAGGACCACCCCGACGACGAGGGGATCTACGCGGCGGCTCGGGCCATCATCGCCGAAGCCACAAGCTTCACGGTTGCCCACGCGCTGCTCCCCCAGCTTGGCGGGGAGTGTGTCGTGGGGCCTGCTCCTCCGTCCCGACGCTTTGTGGTGGCGATGCTCTCCTGGACAGGACCGTACGAGCCGGATGCTCCCGCGTGGTTCTACGTCAACCCTCCCGATCAGTCCTGGGACGAAGCCTCTCAGGAGGACTGGCGTTCGATGTTCAGCGCTACGACCCTGCCCGCAATCACGGCTCACGAGGTCACCCCCGGGCACTACGCGCATGGCCGGATTCTCCGCAGCGCCGCCAAAGGTGACGTACGCCGCAGCTGCTACTCACAGGCCTTCATCGAAGGTTGGGCGCACTATGGCGAGGAGCTCCTGGTAGAGGCGGGTTTCCGGTCAGATGACCCACGATTCGCGCTGGGCGTATGGGTGGAGGCGCTTTTGCGGGTTACTCGCCTGGCCGCAGCTCTCGGAGTGCACCGAGGCACGATGACCCTCGAGGAAGCGACGCACCGGTTTGAGTCCGACGCCTACCTGCGCGGCCCGGCCGCCCGGGCAGAGGCGACCCGCGCCACCTTCGACCCGACCTATGGGAGATATACGTGGGGCAAGCTCGAGATCATGAGCCTGCGGGACGAGGCAGTCGCCGCGTGGGGCAGCAAGTTCTCGCTCCTCCGCTTCCACGAAGCCCTGCTCGGCCTGGGCGCACCGCCGCTTGGCACCGTGGGCGACGCTCTCGGCTCTTAGGCCGTATCAGCTACCTGGGAAAGCTCCTGATGACAGCGCGGCTGCCAACGCCCTGAACGCACGTCCGCGATGTGAGATCGCATGCTTGTCAGCAGGGCGCATCTCTGCAAACGTCAGCCCGCCACTCCCATCGGGTATGAACACGGGGTCATATCCGAAACCTCCGTCACCGCGCGGTTCGGTCGCGATCTGGCCGTCGACCGCCCCACTCGCAGAGATCTCTGAGCCGTCCGGAAAGCAGGCGAGCGCAACCGTGCGGAACCTGGCTCGCCGGTGCGGCGCGCTGACGCCCTCCATTTCGGTGATCAGCTTCTCGACGTTGTCCTCATAGGTCGCATCCTTGCCGGCATAGCGTGCCGCGAACACCCCAGGTGCACCCCCGAGGGCGGCGACCTCGAGACCGGTGTCGTCGGCAATCGCTGCCGTGCCGGTCGCCTCGACAAGGGCCGCGGCTTTGAGTCGAGCGTTCTCCTCCAATGTGACACCGCTCTCCTCGACCTCAGCCACCGAGTCGGGCCGCGCCAGCAGCTCGACTTCCCCGAGCGCCTCGGCCAGGATCTGACGCAGCTCGACCGCCTTGTCGGCATTCGCGGTCGCGAGCACAAATCGCCTGGTCATGGCCGCGGTGACACGGGCTGGAGCAGCACTTCAGCCTGGGCGGCATGCAGGCTCGAGATACCGCTCTGCGCCAGAGCCAGCATCGTGTCGAGCTCGCCGCGCGAGAATGGCAGACCCTCCGCAGTGCCTTGCACCTCTACGAAGCGGCCGGCGCCCGTCATCACGACGTTCATGTCCACCTCGGCGCGCGAGTCCTCGGAGTAGTCGAGGTCTGCCATGGCGATCGCATCGACGACGCCCACAGAGACAGCCGCCAACTGGTCGCGCAGCGGGTGCGCCGGGATCGTTCGAGACAGGACGAGGCGCGAGCAAGCGTCGTGGAGCGCTACGTACGAGCCGGTGACCGCAGCGGTTCTCGTCCCGCCGTCGGCTTGGAGCACGTCGCAGTCGAGGACGATCTGGCGCTCGCCGAGCGCCACCATGTCGCAGACCGCACGAAGCGAGCGCCCAATCAGACGCTGGATCTCCTGGGTCCGACCCGACTGCTTGCCCTTGGCAGCCTCCCTCGTGACTCGCTCTCGCGAGGAGCCTGGCAGGAGCGAGTACTCGGCCGTGACCCATCCTTTGCCAGTGCCCTTCATCCAGCGCGGGACGTCCTCGTCGATCGAAGCCGTGCACAAAACCCGAGTTTTGCCCATGACTGCGAGCACGGAGCCGGCGGCGAACTCCGTGTAGTCGCGGAGAAGTTGTACTGGCCGAAGCTCCTCTGGTGCACGCCCGTCGCGACGCTTGAGCGGTTCGTTCGTCATTGCCGCAGGCTACTGGTGCGCGAAGGATGGGTCCGACCGCCCCGGGTGCGCCCGGGCCCTCCTGGGCTCCCGGCCCACGGG
>CAZAMA010000234.1:0-4332 GCA_964485645.1 uncultured Acidimicrobiaceae bacterium
GCTCGGGCCGACGAGCTCGCACGTCAGGGGGCGGAGCGGGGCGAGTACGCAGCGGCGGCATCGCGAGTGCTCGGTGATGCACTCGGTGGCGAGGTCCGCGTCGATGCGATCGGGCCGGACTTCCACCTCGGGCTCGACGCCGATCAACTCGTGACGCTGCTCGAGCTCGTGACGGGTGTGGTGGGGGAGTAGGCACGACGGGGCGGGCCCTGAGCTGGCATGCAGAGTGGGCTCCGGGTGCGTGCCGCGCTGGACGTAGCGGACCCGTGGAAAGGACGTGGCAATGGCGAGCACCGAAAGCAGGCAGCAGGCGGACGAGCTGTACCGGGACGACCGGATCGCCCGTCGCGACGCGTTGCGGGGCGGTCTCACTGAGCGGGAGTGCGAGGCGATCGAGGGTGAGCGTACTGCGGGCGACCGATAGAGAGGGAGAGAGCGCTACGTCGTGAAAGGAGAGCTCGTGACGGACCCGGTGATGGTGTTCATGCCTGGCGGCGACGACGCCGCGGGGCGGCCTATCTTCCAGGCGTTGCAGGCAGTCGCTGATGGGCTGATCCCCGATCTCTACGTCGAGGAGCTGGAAGGGGCCGGTGACTTCGTTCTCTTCGGTGCGGTCGTGGCGTGGGCGATGTGCGCGGGTCGGGCGATGGCCTGGCTGGCCGATACGACAGGCGAGGAGGGGCCGGTTCGGGTCGCGTCGGAGATGGTCATCTCCGGGCCATGGAGCGACGATGCCGTCGAGTTCCGGGATCTTGCTTTCTCGGTGCTCGGAGCGCTCACGAACGGCGACCCGGCGGTGCTCGGCGCTCTCTGGGAGACCTTCGACGACCGCCAGCGGTTCGGATGCGCACTCGGCCTTGTGGGCATGGTGCCGTCGATCGTCTCTCAGCTTGCAGGCGAACAGGAGCTGTGAGCGTGAGCAGCGGTGGTGCGGCGTGGCTCGCGCTCACGATGTCGACACGCCATGGAACAGCGCGGAGGGAGCGTTGATGGACGAGACCGGTGTTGCGCTCGATACGACGATCGACCTCGATGCGGTCGTCGCGTTGCTGGCTATTGGTGGCGTTTCGTGCCACGTCGAGATGACCGGTGGTGGGACAGCGACGCTGTTCGCTGGCAGGGCCAGCGTGCGTGACGGCGAGAAGCGCTACGTCGTCGCAGCCGGGCCGGGAGACTACGCGACGCGCGCGGCGACGGTCGGCGAGTTCTGCATCGGGCCAGACGACGGTGGCGAGGACCCGGATGCTCTCTCGTACCCGGCGACGAACGACCCGATCGCGATTGCCGGCGAGATCGATCTACGGCTCGTGGCCGAGGTGAACAGCCGCACGGTCGGGCTGTCGATCGCCACGGCCGCGTTGCGCACCCTGTCGTGTTACGACGCAGGGGCGCGATAGAGGATGCAGCGCGGCGGCACGTTCGGCATCATCGGTGCCGGGATCAAAGTGGGCCAGTTGAAGCAACCATCGGTATTCCGACCTTGGGGTCGTTCGACCCACGAGAGCGCGGGCGCACCCGGTCTCGCGTGGCACGCCCGCGCTCTTGGTGACAGATGCCACGATGCCCTATTTGATCGGCGCAGAGGCTCCAGTCGACAAAGTCTCGGTGCCGCTACCGGGAGTAACAGTATAACTTCCTATGATCGAGATACCGTTAGGGGCATAGAGTGGAATCGTGTGAGTGGTTGTAGCGCCAGTTGCATCCCACTCCGCTGCTTGCTGGGGTGTCGATACGTTGGCACCGTCGGCTGCATTAAGCTCGCTAGCAAGCACATATCCAACGACGCCATTTGATTCGGCCTCGATGAGATCAGGTTCTGACGAGGGAGATGCTACGCCGAGGCTCGAACCGTAAGTTTGGCCATTCTGATTAACTGGGTAATTCGACACGGGTGTGGAGTCAAGTCGGATAGCACTCCTGTGCTGGGGAACGCTAACCTCCGTGCTTAATGCGACGCTAGCCGTGGCGCCAACTCCTAGGCCTGCAACTAGCGCCATTAGTAGGCTTGCTCTTGCGTGGTGACGTCCATTTGACGTGAAGTAGTTCATTGTGCCTCCCATGGGTGGATCTAATAGGTCAGCTGCGGACTCTCGTAGGTGTTGTACCCGTAGTAGCCGCTGCCGTTATAAGCACGACTTGTTCCATCACTGTAGTAATTGTCTGAGCCACAGTTACCCGAAGTACCTTGACTCATCAATGAGCTGGAGCCACCGTTGTAAATCCAGGTGCTATTTGTACAAAGCGCGCCGTTGCTTCCATAGAGGGCTGCCCATGCTCCCATGTACCCACTGGGTGCAAAGCTTCCGTTTTGAGTGCCAACTTCAGTCAGCGCTGACGGGCTTGTGTTCTGGATGGCAGCTTGGTTGAAATAGCTCCATCCGTTGATGGGACCGTAATCCTTTGCTGTTCCATAGGCGACCGCTGCATAGGCGGTCGCAGCTCCAAGAGGTAGGAGAAACCCAATGGAAAACGCGCCAAGTGCAATTTTCCATGTTCGCTTTGTCAATATCATTTGCATCTCCTGACTGCACTCAATGGGATTAACACAGAGAGACTGTTGCGCCGTCGCCCTGAGTTCTGGACTGACCGACTTGCAGCCCGTGGACGACACCTCCTTCCAGCGGTGATCAGCTAGCCGCCGAAGTGGCAGCGGCCGGTCACCCCAACCTCACTGCTCCACTTCACGATAGTACACGAATCGATGTAGTGTATAGTGTACGCATGGTAACGTGTCAAACGCTCGAAAGGTGACGAGCGAAGGGATCAGAGGATCCTCGGATCGAAGCATCCTGGTGCTGACGAGCCTGGCCGAAGGGCCGAAGCATGGTTACGCTCTTGTCAAGGACATCGAAAGCTTCGCTGGCATCAAGATGGGTCCTGGGACGCTTTACGGCACTCTTGCCAAGCTGGAGGAGGCCGGGTTAATTGAGGCCCTTCCATCAGATGAACGCAGGCACCCCTACAGGATTACTCCTCACGGCTTGGAGCAGCTTCGCCACCGGTTATTGGCGTCCGAACGAGTAGCTAGATTGGGGCTCGCTCGGATTGAGCGCATCACGCCGTGAACTGGCTTCTCGGCGTGGCCCTGCGCTGCTACCCACCTTCATGGCGAGAGCAGTACGGCGCCGAGGTGTTGGACCTCACCAACGAACTCATTGAGCATGGAGATGCCACCGCGGTGGGAGCATCGATGGGTCTTGTTATTGGCGGTATGGCCACTCGGCTGCGTCAAGTGCGGCGGCACCATCGTGTCGTGGTACTCGTCACAATATCAATTGCGACCGTCGCATTGTCGATTTCAATATTCCTTAGAGTTGACTCTAGAGTAGACCCGGTCCAGGCTCCTGTGACTGAGCTATCGGGTGGCCTTCCATACGCGCACAACGGGAGGCTCGCCTACGGCAAGATCCCTCAATATATCGAAGTTGACATCTCGGCACACAGGGTTGGATACGTCCCGCGCCCCTATCTGTATGCTCCAGATCACTCTAGTAATAGCGCACTTCTTGGGACCGTAGCGCCTGTGTATACCAAGAATCTTCGTACTCGCGTAGGGTACTGGAGTGCGAATGTGGGGTTTTCTACACGGGAGACTTCCGTATCGGTGCCTAATTGTCAGGTAGCACACGCCGTTGATGCCCGCTCACGTCCAAGTATGCCGTGTGACGTCAGCTCTATACACGTCCCTGACCTTGTTGGAATGAGTACGCCGGAGGCGGTTGGGCTTCTATCTGGATTAGGAATGCAGCTTCATCTGGTGGATGTTCCCGTCTTATTCCCCGAGTCGGGCCATGTCGTATCAACCTCGCCAATTCGGGGCACAATGCTGATCACAGGACAAGTCATTACCATCGACATTGGCGTTCCGCTGAGAAGTGCGTCGGCGTAGATAGCGACTGCGTTGCAGTCACGGCGAGTTCCAGGGGTTCAGTCCCGCGAAGTGGTGTACGACCTCATCGGTTCGAGATGTTCTCCAGGCGCTCGACGGTGCGGAATTCGCTGGCGAGCGCCTGGCGGGGTGTGGAGTGTCGCCGATCCGTTCCTCGCGACGTGGCTCCGCGAGGTGGACTGGGGGTGCTCCATTCTCCGCTGCGGGGCGGGTAGAGGTAGGCATTCTTGACGTCAGCGGCGTGGACGTCTCTGGTCTCATCGACAGCGCGGCGTTCGGGCGGTTCGTCGAATGCTACCGAGCATTGCTCGCAGAGGAGTCCCGCTCGATGTCGACAACGGCGGAGGGAGGTGGCTGATGGATGGCGTCGTGTTGCCCGACGGGCTCTCCCAGCTCCAGCGGGGGCTCGCACTGCTCATGTTGAGGTCGATGGAGTGGCTGAG
>CAZAMA010000235.1:0-4318 GCA_964485645.1 uncultured Acidimicrobiaceae bacterium
AAGGTTGCGAGCACGTTCGGGCGGCCGACTTCAACTTCCTGCCAAGCAACCTCGAGCCCGATCGCCTCGCAGGCATCCCTCACACACTCGGCAATGGCGAATTCGCTTCCCGTCGGACTCGGCACGTCGACCAGGCGGCAGGCCAACTCGGTGAGACGCTCGGGGTCGACATGGGCGACGAGGCTGCGCTGTTGGGCAGCATCGAGCACGGTGCGGGTCGGCATCATCGGCGGAAATGCGGTAGGACCTTGGAGCCGAACAACTCTATCTGGGCGTTACGGTCATCGCCCCACAGCTCAAGCATGATGTGGGTGCAACCAGCTTCGTGGTACTCCTCGATCGCTTCGATGCACTCCGCGGGAGTTCCCGCGATCGGCCGGGTCTTGTCAAGGATCTCGTCAGTCACCGCCGCGGCTGCCGCAAGCCGCCCGCCGGTACGCATCGCCTCGGCGACCGGGCGGATCTCGTCCTTCGTGAGTCCGGCGCTCTCGAGCAGTACATCTGCTGATCCCTGGATGTTCTCGACCTTGTTCGCCAGGTACATGCCGGCGATTTCGCGTGCACCCTCGCGCCCTTTGTCCCTGTTTAGGTCGATCGACGCGACGATGGTACTGCCAAGGTCGACGCTTGCTGGATCTCGTCCGGCATTGACGGCGCCGAGCTCGAGGTTCTTCCGTGCGTAACGGACGAAGGCTGGTGTCGTGATGCTGGGCGTGAGCAGGCCGTCGGCGAGCTCACCAGCCATCTCTTGCAGGCGCGGGCCTGTACCGGCGACATAGATCGGCACCGGAGTGCGCGGAGCGTCGGCCTCGGGGAGAAGCGGCGGCACGACGGCGGTGAACTCGCGGCCGTGGAAGTCGACGGCGTCGCCCCCGAGGCACGCCCGGACGATCTCGACGGCCTCGCGCATCGTTCCGAGCGGCCGGGCTGGCCGGTCATCTCCGGCGCCGATCTCCTTCATGAAGATCTTCGACGCACCGAAACCGAGCAGTAAGCGGTCTGGACCGACGATCTCTTGGGTGACGCGAGCATCCATGGCGACCTGGATCGGGTGCCTCGTGTACGGGGAGATGATGCCCCAGCCAACGGCCAGGCGTTCGGTGGCCTGGCCGACGAGCGCCGAGAGCACCGTCGAGGAGCGGGCCTCCATGCCGTGCTTGCGCCACCACGGATAGGCCTCCGCCAGCCAGATGGTGTCGAAGCCGCATCGGTCGAGCTGCTGGGCGTGGGCGACGATCTCGGCGACCGGCTCCATCGTCAGCTGCATGACCCCGACTCGCAAGGCAAGACTCATCCGAGCTGTTCTCCCGTCACTCCATCTCGTGCGCCTGCGGCGCGTCTCCCAGTAGGTGGGTCTCATGCATGACCCGGTGTATATTTGATCAGAGAGGAGACTTGAGTGCAAGAACCTTCGCGGCGAGCGACGAGCAGCCGGGACAACTACGACGACGTCATCGTGGGAAGCGGTATCAACTCCCTCGTGGCTGCAGCATTGCTCTCACGACAGGGTCGGCGCGTCTGCGTGCTCGAAGCCGACGACGAGCTCGGCGGCGCGATCAAGACGGCGGAGATCACCAGGCCTGGCTTCACCCATGACGTCTTCAGCGCGTGGCATCCACTGTTCGTCCTCTCGCCCGCCTACGCGCGCCTGGGCGGCGACCTCGAGGCGAGAGGGCTTCGTTACCTGACCACCGCTGCGGTGACAGCGACGGTCTTTCCCAACGGCGGCGCGGCCGTGCTCACCACCTCGGTCGAGGACAACGTGGCAGAGTTCGAACGCCACTCGCGGGGAGACGGAGAGGCATGGCGGCGCGCCTGTGCCGAGTTCCAGGCGACTGCCGGCCTCTCCTATGGACTGCTATCGACAGAGCTCGCGTCGAGCGCCGGCGCGGCGCTCGCGCTCCGGGCGCTACGCCAACTCGGGCCAAGCGGCGTCGCCGCGTTCGGGGGGAACCTTCTCACGACGAGCAGAGCCTGGCTCCAGCAGACATTCTCCTCGCCGCGGATACACGGTCTTTTAGCGCCGTGGGTCCTCCATACCGGCGTGGGCCCAGATGCCGCCTGCTCGGGATTCATGAACCGGGCCATCGCTGACGTCCTCCAGAGCGTCGGGCTGCCGGTACCACAAGGCGGTGGCGCTCGCCTCGTCGACGCGCTCGTGCAGGTGATCAGTGGAGGCGGAGGCTGCTGCCGCGGTGGCGCCGAGGTCGACGCCGTTGTCGTCCGTCGAGGTCGGGCCACCGGGGTTCGGCTCAGCGATGGTGCGATCGTTCGTGCCCGCGAGGCCGTGTTGTGCAGCGTCTCTCCCCCACAGCTCTATGGACACCTGCTGCGCGAGACTGCTCTTCCCCAAGAGGTCGTGGCCGAGAGCCGGCGATTCCGCGTGGGCCGGGCGGGGATGCAGATCCACTACGCACTCGCAGCGCCTCCTTCATGGGGTGCCGACGAGCGGCTCGCCACGACGCCGGTGGTTCACATCACCCCCGGCCTCGATGGCGTCTCGCGCGCAGTGAACGAGGCCGACCGCGGGCTGCTCCCCGAGACCGCAACCATCGTCTGCGGCCAGCCGTGCGTCGTCGACCCGTCGCGTGCACCCGACGGCCGTTCGATCCTATGGATCCAGCTCCAAGAGCTCCCCGTCCGTCCGGTCGGCGACGCGGCGGGCCTCATCGATGTCGGCACCGGCGAGTGGACCCAGTCGCTCAGAGAGCGCTACGCCGACCGGATCCAAGAGCGCATCGGACGTCACCTCGCCAGCTTCGATTCCTCGATCCTCGACCGAGTCGTGCTCTCACCGGCCGACATCGCCGCAGCGAACCGCAACCTTGTCGGAGGCGACATCTACGGCGGGGCCTGCGACCTCGACCAGAGCTTCCTCTGGCGGCCGAGACCCGGTCTGCGGGGCCACCGCACACCGATCGCCAGGCTGTTCCACATCGGCGCCAGCACCCACCCTGGACCGGGACTCGGCGCGGGATCGGGCCAGCTCGTCGCCGACCAGCTCGTCGAACACTCTGCAGCGACGAGACGCCTCAGTGACGCCGGGCGCAACGCAGTCCGAAGCTGGCGTCATCTACGTGCCCGCTGATGATCTGCTGCCCGTCTCCTCGACCGGTCCGCGCTCGCCAGCAAGTACTCGAACAGAGTAATGTCCGCCCTCCCGCCAGGCTCCCGTGATCGTCCCTTGGAGGAACACCGGTGCAACCTTGAGCAACTCCGTGTTCCACCTAGCGTTCAGTGATAGCTTAACGGCGAGCACACTAGCTTCGCAGCTTGCTTCGGGTCATGCCCAAAGATCATCATCGCATCAAGCTCCTCCGCAATCCGCCGCAGCTTCATCGCTGTACTTCTCGCTGCGCCCGGATCCGGTTGGCTACCCCAGCTATCGAAGTCGTAATTCTCCTGTGAAAAGACAGAATCACCACAGAGCAGCACCGCTCCCGTTTCGGGCAACGTAATCAACACCGACTGATGACCTGTCACGTGTCGCAATCACCGAAACGCCAGGGAACAACTCCGCATCTCCGTCCAACAACGAGTACCTCAACGACGGCAATCGCCAATAGCCATTCGGACAGCTTGGGTTATCGACTGCATATTCGTAATGCTCCCGCTGAACAAAAAACTCGGCGGACACTAACAGGTCATTGTTACCCGCGTGGTCAAAGTGCAAATGCGTGTTCACCACATAATCGACCTCATGCGGCGCAACACCTATCTCCGCAAGACGCCATAGCAAGCTATCTTCCCGTCGCATTACGGGCACAAGTTTGTCCGCAAAGGCGCTACCTCTCCACGTAAGCCCCGGGTCTGCAATATGCTGCCGATTCATTCCCGTATCCACTACTAACAGCTCACCGCCGTCAAGACGAACCAAGAAGCCCCATGACGGCGCATGTATACGCTCGCCGTCGTTCACACCAGGTGCCATCAGCTCGTAAAAACAACAGCCTTCTCCTAGTGGCAACACGAATAACTCCATCAAACCACCTCCTATCAAGCTACCATCGACCGCCCGTTCATCCATCACAAACCGATGAACTCGCCACCGCTTGATCCAAATAGATTACCCTCCCAAAGACACTTCACTCACCAATAGCCGCGGTCCGCCATGACACACGTCTCAGCGCTGTACCAACCGTGTATCGAGCGCATCCCTCAAAGCTTCCCCCAAGACATTGAAAGCGGCTACAGTCACCACGATCGCAATTCCAGCAGGATATACCTCCCACAAATACCCATCGTAGAAATATTGCAAGCCATCAGTCAGCATACTACCCCAGTTAGCCGCCGGTGGAGGCGGACCTAGACCTAGAAA
>CAZAMA010000236.1:0-4256 GCA_964485645.1 uncultured Acidimicrobiaceae bacterium
TGAAACTCGCGAAACCGGTTTCGATGTCTGCCTGCCCGACCTGGTGGGTGGCGGGGCCGACGGCTGACAAGGGGGAGAGCGATGAAGTCGACCAAGTGGAGATCTTTGTCCGTGGCAACGGCGGCTGCGGCGTTGCTGGCGGGAACCGCGGCAGGGGCGGGTCTGGCGGGAGCCAGCGCGCCTTCGACCGCGAAGGCCCGTGCGCCGAGGGCGTTCGGGGTGAACGCCACCGGTACCGTGACGTTCTGGGCCCGGGCTGCCACGAAGGCGATTCCCGACGTCCTGGTGAAGGAGTTCAACGCCACGCATCCTCACCTCAAGATCGTCCTGCACCTGACGCAGGGCAACGAGGCGTCGAGCGAGCTGGCGACGGCGATCCGAGCCGGCACCGCTCCGGACCTGGTCGGCCTGAACGACATCAACGTGCCTGCGTTCTCGAAGGAGGGGGCGCTGCTCAACATCACGAAGTACGTGAACGCCTTGCCGTACAAGTCGTCGCTCAGCCCGGGGCACCTGAAGCTCGCGACGATCGGCAAGCAGTACTACGGCGTGCCGTACCTCGCCGACCTCTCCGTGCTCTGGTACAACCCGAAGCTGTTCAAGCAGGCCGGCATCAGCGGGCCACCGAAGACGTTCGCCGCGATGCTGCAGGACGCGAAGAAGGTCACCGCCCTCGGCCACGGCGACTACGGCCTCTCCTTCGCCGGCGACTGCCAGGGATGCCTCGGGTTCACGATGCTGCCGTCGATCTGGGCGAGCGGCCAGCACCTCGTCACGGGGCCGCTCGGCAAGCAGAACGCGAACATCGCGCACAACGCGCCCCTCAAGTCCCTCCTCACGGACTACCACCAGATCTGGGCTGGGAAGATGGCACCGCACGCCGACCTCGCGCAGAACGGGTCGACGTGGGGGGACGACTTCGCGAAGGGTGACGTCGGGATGCTGCCCGGCGACTACGGTTTCGTCACCAACTACCTCAAGTCGATGCCGAAGTCGGAGTTCGCCGACGCTCCGCTGCCGGGTGCGAACGGCGGGCCCGGGAGCACCTTCGACGGTGGCGACGACTTCGTGATCCCTGCCGGGGCCTCGAACCCCTCGGGAGCATGGGAGGTCGTGCAGTGGTTCTTGGCCAAGAGCCAGCAAGAGCAGTACCCGGCACTCGGGGACACGCCGGTCCGCAGCGACATCTTGACGCCCTCGTTCCTCGCGAAGTACCCCTACGACGCGGTGGCTCTCCACACGCTCAAGTACGGGTCGGTCGAGTACACGCTGGCCTACAACGAGCTGTTCAACGCTCCTGGCTCGCCCTGGGACAAGATGTTCAACGAGGCCGTCTACAACGGGAACGTGAGCGGGGCCCTGTCGTCGGGTCAGGCGTCCTTCCAGTCGACGCTCGCGTCGGTGGACTCCTAGCCGTCGGCCACCGGCACGTTGCGCGGCGCGGCCCCGGTGTGCATGCGCCACCGGGGTCGCCGTCGCTCTGAGACGAGCTGTGCCTTCCCGGGAGACCCCTTCTCGCCCCGCGGCGCTCGGGTCTGCCGGGAAGGCCGTCGGGTCGGACGTCCACGAGAGAGGGGGGAGTAGACAATGACCGACGGCGCCATCGAACGCGTCGAGGTGCGCAGACGCCCTTCGGATGCCAAGGGGGGAGCGACGGTGCGGAGCGCGCGGACTCGTCGTGAGCGCCTCGAGGCCCGGGCGGGATGGGCCCTGGTGTCGCCGGCCATCGTCATGGTCGCGGTCTTCATCTTGTTCCCGCTCGGGTTCTGCGTCTACATCTCGCTCACGAACTGGCCGCTCATCGGTCCGTACCACTTCGTCGGCCTCGCGAACTACATCGCACTCCCGCACAACTCGGTCTTCTTGCAGTCCATCGTCTTCACGCTCGAGTACACCGCGATCGTGACGATTCCGATCCTGGTCTTCGGCTACCTGCTGGCCGTCTTCGTCCGGTCGAACCGGCCCGGCGCCTCCATCTTCCGGACGTGCGTGTTCCTCCCGTACATCGTGGGGCTGACCACACTCAGCTTCCTCGCAGAGGTCGAGCTGCAGCCCGGCTACGGCACGGTCAACGTCCTGCTCGCGAAGCTCCACCTGGCGAGCATCAACACGATCTGGGTGCAGAACGCGAACCTCGCGCTCGTCGCGATCTGCGTGCTCGTCGTCTGGCTCGCGTCGGGCTTCACCATGATGCTGCTCCTGGCGGGGATGCAGGGGGTACCCGAGCAGCTCTACGAGTCCGCAGACGTGGACGGAGCCTCCTGGTGGGAGAAAGAGCGTCTCGTCACGATCCCACTCCTGCGCCGCTCGATCGCGCTGAGCCTGATCATCTCGGTCGTCGGGTCGATCCTCGCCTTCAACCAGTTCTACATCATCACCGACGGCGGGCCAGGGACGAGCACGGTGAGCCTCGTGATGGAGATCTACGAGACCTTCAACACGGCGATGCACGTCGGAGCGGCGAGCGCGATGGCGGTCGTGCTCATCGTGGTGGTCGGACTCATCACCTTCGTGCAGTTCCGCATCCTGCGAGCCGACGATGTCTGAAGAGCGCAGGGGCGTGCCCAGCCAGGCACGGCGAGCCGGGACTTACGGGGGCCGGCGCCGGCAGACCGGCACCGGATTCTACGTAACAGCGGGATGTCTGATCAGTGCGATCTTCGTGGCGCCGCTGCTGTGGGAGGTGCTCCGGTCGTTCGAGCCGACGCAGGAGATCACGGCGCCTCCGGCGCTTGCGATCTTCTCGCATCTCGGCATCGAGAACTATCGCTCCCTCCTCGTCGGATCCGACGACGTCGTGCGGAACGTGCTCAACAGTCTCGGTGTCGCCCTCGCCACGGCCCTCCTCACGACGCTCATCGCGACCTTGGCCGGCTACGGGTTCGGTCGTTTTCGTTTCAAAGGGTCCGGTGTCGTCTTCGCGGTGGTCCTGGTGGGCTTCATGGTCCCCTTCCAGGCAGTGCTCACGCCTCTGTTCCTCGAGCTGCACGACCTCCACCTGCTCAACAGCCTGGTCGGGCTCTGGCTGTTCTATACGGCCTTCAACTTGCCGTTCGGCATCTACATCATGCGGAACACCTTCGCCCAGGTCCCGAACGAGCTGGTGGACGCGGCGCGGGTCGACGGAGCGTCGGTCCTAAGCACGCTCACGCGTGTGCTGAGGGCCATCGTCATGCCGGGCATCGCGACATCCTTTCTGTTCGCGTTCCTCTTCGCGTGGACGGAGTTCCTCGGAGCGCTGACGTTCTTGACGAGCTCGAACGTCTACACATTGCCCGTGGCACTGTCGAACGTCGAGACCGGCACCACCTACGGCGGCGTCAACTTCGGCTACTTGACGGCAGGCGCAGTGATCGCGATGGTCCCGTGTGTCATCGTCTACGCCACATTGCAGAGGTTCTACGTGCGTGGACTGATATCGGGCGCGGTGAAGGGCTAGCTGACCGCGGCACCCGCTCGGGCGCCCGCCTGCCCGTGGTGGCCGACACTTCGGCGTCGAACGCCCGGACCCTCGGGCTCTCACACCCTCGTGGACTCGCGTACGACGAGGTGGCACGGGACGAGCTCGGTACCCGAGGCAGGCGCACCGTCGATGGACGCGAGGAGAGACTCTGCGGCACGCCTGCCGACGAGCGGTAGGTTCATGTCGACCGTCGTGAGTGGGGGCCGGCACGCGTCGGTCATGACGGTCCAGTTGTCGAAGCCGACCAGTGCGACGTCTTGCGGTATCCCGCGTCCCGCCGCGTGGAGGCCTTCGGCCACGCCACGGGCGATCTGGTCGCTCCCGCAGAAGACGGCGTCGAGGTCGTCCTGGGCGCGCAGCAGGATCGTTGCCGCCTGACGGCCCCACTCTTCGCTCCACGGCCCGTGTAGCGGAGCCCCGCCGGCGAGAGAGAGTCCCGCCCGGGCAAGGGCGCCGGTCGCTCCCGCCGTCCGGAGACGCACCGCACGGAAGTCGGACGGGCCGGTGACGTGGCCGATAGACCGACGACCCGTCGCGAGGAGGTGCTCGACGGCGAGCCTTCCCCCTTGCTCGTCGTCGGGGAGGATCGAGCTGTCGCGGGGATCGGTGGACTCGCACATCGCGTAGACGACGGGGATCGGGAAGTCGAGCGTGACAGGTGGCCGTGGATCGGCACGTCGGCCGGTCACGATGATGCCGTCCACCCGACGTGCGGCGAGTGTGCGGATGTAGTGCTGCTCCCGGATCGGGTCGTCCCGCCCGTCGCAGAGGAGCACGGCGATCTGGCCGGCCT
>CAZAMA010000237.1:0-4241 GCA_964485645.1 uncultured Acidimicrobiaceae bacterium
GCCTCCGAGGGCCGCGGCGACCGAACCTTGTGCCCAAAGTGACCAAACAGGGCCGCGGCGACCGAACCTTGTGCCCAAAGTGACCAAAGAGGGCCGGGGCGGCCGAACCTTGTGCCCAAAGTGACCAACCAGGGCCGGGGCGACCGAACCTTGTGCCCAAAGTGACCAAACAGGGGGGTCGCCGGTCACTTTCGGTACACAGTTCGGGCCTGGGCGGGCCGCGCAAAGGCCCCGATGGGGCGCGCCAGCGGTGAGAGACAGTGCCGCCAGGCACCGCCTTACTCGCCCCGAGAGTGGGGAAACCCGGCGACAAGCGAGACTGGGGCGATGCCACCTCGTCACCTCACCGTCGCAAGGGTCACCGAGCGCCTGATCAAGGCCGGATGCGTCGCTGCGAACGAGGAAGCACATGAGTTGGTCGCAGCGGCTCCACACGATGGCGCCTTGGAGACTTACGTGAGGCGCCGCGAACAGGGCGAACCGCTCGCGTGGATCACCGGCACGGCACGGTTCTGCGGCCATGACTTGCACGTCTATCCAGGGGTGTACGTGTGCCGCCCGCAGAGCGAAGAGCTTGCCCGCCGGGCCGCCGCCCTGCTTGCCGAACGCGGGGACGGCGACGGCACCGGCACCGACCCCCACACCGGCACCGGCACCGACCCCCACACCGGCACCGACACCGACCCCCGAGCGCTCGACCTGTGCACCGGAGCAGGCGCGATCGCGGTCCATATGAAGGCCCGGTCGCCCACCGCCGCAGTGGTAGGTGTCGACCTGGACCTGGCAGCCGTCCGTTGCGCCCGGAGCAACGGTGTGCCCACGATCCTCGGCGACATCGGTCAAGCCCTGTGCTCGAGGGTATTCGACGTTGTCACAGCAGTTGCTCCCTATGTCCCGACCAGCGAGCTCGCGTACTTGTCCGCCGACGTGCAGCGATACGAAACCCGCCTCGCTCTTCACGGTGGCGCCGATGGGCTCGATATCGTCCGCGGGGTCGTCGCCTCAGCTGCCCGACTGCTGCGACCCGGCGGATGGTTGCTCACCGAAGTGGGCGGCGAGCAGGACCGGCTGTTGGCTCCGACTCTTGCCGCATGTGGCTTCGACCCAGCGACTTCGTGGTACGACGAGGACGGTGACCTGCGCGGCCTGGTTGCTCAGGTGAAGGTCTGACTGCCAGCGGCCGGCGTCGCAGAGCCGGCCATTACAGTGACCGTCGTCAATTCTTTCGGTGCTTGTCGAACCAGTCCAGGTGGCGGGCGATGTAGTCGACCATCTGCGACGGTGACCTGACTATATGAAACCCACCCGGGTAGCGGACCATGACGACTTCGCGTCCAAGCTTGCGGAGGCCATGGAAGAGCTCTTCGCTCTGGCCGACTGGGCACCTAAGATCGCCCTCCCAGTGGAACAGCTGCACGGGCGTAGTCACCTCTGACAGGTAGGAGACTGGCGAGCGTGAAGCGTAGATCGCTGGAAGCTCCCAGGGAAGGCCCCCTGCCTCGTACTCGAGGAAGTTCGGGATGTCGCAGGTTCCCCACTGACTCGCGAGGTTGGAGACGGGTGCGGCGACGCAAGCTGCCGCGAAGCGATCAGTGTGGCCGACTGCCCAACTCGTCATGTAACCCCCGTAGGAGTAGCCCGTGACATACAGGCGCTTCGGATCCGCCACGCCGGTAGCCACAAGCTTGTCGGTCACGCCCATGATGTCGTCGAAGTCGGCACCGCCCCAGTCTCCGACGCATGCCTGGGCGAACTCCTCCCCGTAACCGTGGCTTCCTCGGGGGTTCGGCAGGACTACGACGTAGCCCGCAGTCGCGAGAGCTTGGTAGAGGCCGAGCAAGGCAGCCTGCGGGTGCCAGCCGTGGGGACCGCCGTGGATCTCGATCACCGCCGGAGCCGGTCGGCCCTTGACGTGGCCCGGCGGGTACATGATGAAGGACTCGATTCGCCGCCCGTCACCTGCGAGATGGTTGATGCGTCGGAGCGGTGCCAGCTTCAGCGCCCGAAGTTCGGCATTGGCGTTGCTTACTCTGCGCTCAGCGGTGCCGTCCGAGCTCATGCAGTAGACCTCGGGTGGCTGCGAGGGCCATTGGGCGCTGAAGGCGATAGTCGCGCCGCAGGCGTGCATGCCGATTATCTGGCGGTCTCCACCGGCTACGAGTTCCGGACGGGGATCATCACGTGCGCTCCGATAGATCGCGACCGTTCCGCGATCAGCAGCCAGGAACAGAACTGCAGAGCTGTCGTCAGTCCATGCGAAAGTTGCTCCAGGCACGCCCATGGCACCCCAGACTGTGCGGTCGAGGGCTCCGCTCAGCGATCTCGGGGCCCGAGACCCGGCCACCTCGACGGCGATCAAGTGAGTGTTAGCCGCCGAGTTGCCGTCTTGGTGCTCGTGGCCGATGTAGGCAATGGTCCTGCCGTCCGGCGACCACAGCGGAAAGGCTCCCGTCCCGAGCCCGCGGGTGAGTCGCCGAGGCCGTCGAGTCCCGCCAACAGGAACTACCCAGACGTCGCGGTGCACCTCGTCGAAGCGCGTCGCCGACCGGTCGGATACGAACGTGATCGACCCGCAGTCCGGCGACCATGCCGGCTCTGCGTCGTCCCAGTCGCCATCTGTAATCTGCGTGGGTTTCCCGCCACCTACGGCGACGACGAAGATGTGGCTGCGACGGACGTCGAACCAGCCGACGCCGTCAAAACGCGAGCGGAGGCCGCTTACGACCCGCGGGGCGGATCGCTCGATCGCGCCGCGCTCATCCATCGGTTTCCAGTCGCCCGTTCGAGCCACGAAAGCTAGCCGGGTGCCGTCGGGGGACCAGGCAGGATGTGATACCCCGTGAGCCATCTCGGTGATGGCGACTGCCTCGCCGCCCTCCAGAGATGCGACGTGCAACTGCGGGCCGTGCCCACGGTCCGCGACGAAGGCCAACCAGTGCCCGTCCGGCGACCATCGAGGGGCGCTGTCCTGCGGCCCTCCGGTGAATGGCCGCGCCGCCGCGGTGCCGTCGGCGGGCACTACCCAGATCGATGTCGCGGGCTTGTCGGTGTCCTTGTCCGGAGTGCCGACGACGAAAGCCACGATCGAGCCGTCTGGGGACAGCTGAGGATCGCCCACCGCACGAAGGAGCCACAGGTCCTCGGGCACGAAACCCCTCTTGGCCGGCATCGCTTACTGCCTCCTTGGCTGGCCCGGCTGCTCGGGGCCGGCAGCCAGAACGCCCTCGCCGAGCGTCTCGCCGATGGCAGAATCGCCCTCGACGCCGTCGTCCTCGGCGCCCTCGCCCTCGCCCCCGGAATCATCGATGTCGGCGGGTTGCGGATTGGCCCACGGATCGCCGGGCACACGGAGCGCGCCGGCGGTGCCGGACACACCGGTCGCCCCAGCTACGCCGGGCACACGGAGCGCGCCGGCGGTGCCGGACACACCGCCACTCATGGCGACTCCTCGCAGCCGATTCCCGTCGCGCCACAACAGCCAGGCCGTGAGCATGAGGCCGACGATGACGAACACGACCGAGACAACCTCGACTGCCACGCCTCCCTTGCCGTGAGGGAGCAGGACGGACTCGTCGTTGAGGCGCGCTCCTCCATAAAGTGTCGCGCTGGCAGCCGCCACCACGCCGAACGGGCTACCACGTCGAGCGATGTACTTCTCTATCTGCAGGGCGAGAAAGTAGATCAGCAGGCACTCCAGGCTCTGGAAGATCGGGACTGGCAGCCGCTTGCCGACCTGACCCGCGTACTCCATGCCGTACCACGCCGTCGTCGGGTAGCCACCCCCCGCGTACATGAGCTGCGGGCCGAGAAGCCGTCCGATCGCCCAGGCGAGCACGAGGACCGGCGCAACGAGGTCGGCCGCGACGACGAGCCGGAGCGACTTGCACCACCGGTGGGCCAGGTACACGCCCGTGGGAACGCCTCCGAGCAAGCCACCGAAGCTGGAGAGCCCACCGTGCCAGACCGCGAGGATGTCCCCGAGGTTTCTCGAATAGAAACCCCAATTCGCGATGACGTGCACTGCTCTTGCCCCTACGACCGAGGCGATGATGATCCAAATGAACGCTCGGCCGAGCCAGGCGTCGTCGTAACCGTGGGAGCGCAGCCGCCGCGCGAAGTACCGGTAGGAGACCCAGAACGTGATCGCAAGACCGATCCCATAGGTGTGAATCTGGAGGGGGCCGATGTGGAAGACGACGGGGATCGGTTTCACGTCGTCATCACTCTTTGATTATCACGCA
>CAZAMA010000238.1:0-4241 GCA_964485645.1 uncultured Acidimicrobiaceae bacterium
CGCCTCGTCGCCTGGCGCGAGGAGGCGGCTTCTCGGCCACCACCGGCTTTCCGGGGGGAGGAGTACTGGCAGAAGGGGCTGCCAGGTGTCGGGGTAGGAGGCGCGCGGCTCGTCGTCGTCGGCCTGGCTCCGGCGGCCCACGGGGGCAACCGAACCGGCCGGATGTTCACCGGCGACCGCTCGGGTGACTTCCTCTTCGCGGCGCTGTGGCGGGCGGGGTTCGCGAACCAGGCCGAGTCACTGAGGCGTAGCGACGGCCTCGAGCTGACCGACTGCTATGTCACCGCGGCGGTCCGCTGCGCTCCGCCGGACAACAAGCCCCTGCCGCCGGAGCGGGACCGGTGCCGCCACTACCTCGAAGAAGAGCTGGCCGTCCTCGATCAGGCCAGGGTCTACCTCGCGCTCGGAGCCTTCGCCTATGACGCTCTCTTGCGGACCTCGCCGGTGGCAGGGGCGATCGCGCGGCCGAAGAGGCGTTTTGCCCACGGGTTGGAGATCGAGCTTGACCTCCCCGAGAAGAGCCACCGTCGCTGGCTTGTCTGCACCTACCACCCGAGCCAGCGCAACGTCTTCACCGGGCTGCTGAGCGCCGCGATGTTCGACGACGTCCTGCGGCGGGCCCGCTCGCTCCTCAGGCAAAGCTGACCGCGAGCCGCCTTGGCGCCGCCGCCGAGCTCCTCAGGCAGAGCTGACCGCGAGCCGCCTCGGCGCCGCCGCCGCTGCCTCGGGCCAGCGCCTGCGGCTGACGCGGGCGAGCTTTCTCAGCAGCTCGACCGCGGCCGGGTCGTCGGCTCCGGGTCTCACCTCTATCACGCCGGCCGCCACCATCGCGTCCATGAGCTCGCGGCCCCGGTCTGTTCGTACGACCGTGATCGTCCAGTCCGCGAAGGCACAGATCCCGCCGGTCGAGATGTCGGCATGCTCGGCGGAGAAGTCAGGGCACTGCTTGCACCCTTCGCGGGTCCAGGCGTGCGCCTCCTTCAAGGGAACCTCGTGGTAGCTCCCGTCGCGCATCCAGATCTGGAAGACCCCTTTTATGTTCATCTTCACCATCTCCTCGCGCTGCAGGCCGTATCGGGCCTCGAAGAGCTCGGGGAAGATGGCGTCGTCGAAGGTCTTAGAGCACAGCAGGCCGATCGTGAGCGCGAACCGTCGCGCCACCTTGCCCGCCTTTCTCGCCGCCATGATCGGCGGCGCCGAGGCCTGGCAGCTCATGCCCACGAGGCCGACGCGCTCGGCGCCGCCGGCGATCGCCTCCCCATAGGCAAGAGTGTTCGCGGAGTAGGTGTAGCGCGAGCCCGCCGCGGCCAGGACCTGCTCGCGCGTCGTTGCCACTCCAGGGACCGCCTTCCAGCTCGTGCCGTCGCCCTCCAGATACGAGACGAGGGCGGCGTCGATGACGTCGTTCTCGAGCGCGTAGATCAAGATGGCCGAGACGAGGCCACCGTCCTGCCCGGCGGCGTTGACTTCCCCGTCGGTGGCACGGGCGAGGACCACCTCCTGCGACACCCCGTACACCTCCTCGGGGAGCCGCTCGCGGCCGAAGAGGAACGTGTCGACCTCGGTCTCCCACTCCCGAAAGCGCGGGCAGGCGCGGGTGCAGAGAGTGCAGCCCTTCTCGCCGCGGGTGCAGTCCGCGATACCGCCCTCCTCATCGACGTGGAAGGGCCTGTACCGGCCAGCCGAGTCGTCGTACTCGAGGAGGTCGTAGGGGCACGCCACGACGCAGGCGGCACAACCCGTGCACAGGCCGGAGGTGACGACCTCCTTGAACAGGTCGACCCAATGGGGCTTGTCTCCGGGCATCTCGGCTCTTTCTCTCGGCGACGGCCCGCTAGGGCGTCACGAGCCTCTCTATCAGCAACTTGTGATGGGAGGCAACAAGCACGCAGGTCTCGTTTCCCGACGAGAGGGTCACAGAGTCGACGGTATTGCCCATGACATGCTCGGTCACGTTCGTGTCGAGGCTGTTGGACCAGAGGCTCGAGGGCATGGCGAGGCCGGGCACGGCCAGAGCCTTCCACCACTTCGTGTCGTGCTGGGCCACCGCCTTCTCGGCTCCGATGTAGGACTCGAGCGCGAGAGCCTCCAGGTCGAGGCTCGCCGGTCCCTGCAGGTAGCCCGGTGACGGCGCCCCAGTCACGTGCATGTAACCGACGAGCACGCCGCTGTTCGCCAGTCCGAGGCCCTGCGCGACGAGGCCCCGGGGGGCCGGCACGCTCAGGTGCGGCGTGACGACATGCACGGGGCCTGGCGTCGTAGCGGCCTTGGTCTTGGACACGAGCGAGGTGAGCAGGACATAGCGATCCGGAGTGTAAAAGAGTGCGTTGGTCGGATAGCAGGTGATGAGCGCGAGGCCCCGCCCGCCTCGCGGTGGGTTGAGCAAGTCGCCCGGGCTCGCGATCTCGTGGCCCACGACGCGAAACGTCAGCTCCGTGCAGTGGTCGATCCATACGACGCTGGCCCCGACCCGCAGCTTGTCGATCTGGGAGAAGTAGCTCACGTCGTGGGACTCAAGGACGCTCTCGCCGATCCCGCCGGGCCACGGCGAGGAAGGATCGTGCCCGGCTGCGACGGCGAGCACCCCGTCGCCGAGGCCCTCGAGCACGGGTGCCGTGAGCGAGAGCGCCGGGATGCGCACGAGTCCCGCGGCGCTCTGCGCCGGCACTCCCTTGCCCTTGCTGGCTGTCAGCTGGGTGTTGGTGGCTTGCGGAGAGTTGACACAGGTCGCGGCCGGCTGTTTCGGGAGTCCCGGTGGCGGGAGGCCGTAGCTCTTCACGAGGCTCCGGCCGACCGTCGTCGAGCGGTGGTTCCACCACACCGGATAGGCCAGGGCGAGGCCTGCCCCGATCAGCAGGAGGACGCCGAGGCCCATCGCGACGTTCGCCCAGAGCCGGCGGCGCGGTCGCGCAGGCCCGTGCTCGGGTTGGTGCTCGGGACCCTGGTCGGGCTGGTGCTCGGGACCCTGGTCGGGGCCTTGCGCGGACTGGTGCGCGGGTCCCTGCTCGGGAGCATCCTCGCCGGTCGCCATACCCACAGTCTGCCGCGCTTCGACGACTACGGCGACGCGGCACCTGGCGGGCCGGGGCGGCGGTGCCCGGTGGGTCGACCTACACTGCTCGCACAGACAACCGTGCTGCGACACCGGTCGCGATAAGGAGGGTGCTCGACTTGGGGAGGCAAGCGGCGCCGGCCCCACTTGTGCTCGGCGAGACGGCCGGGTTTCTTGCTGGAGGGGGCATCTCGGGCCAACTGTGTGCGGAGGCTGACCTAACTCCGGCCACACGGTCGCTTTGGGCACAAGGTTCGCTCCGCCGGGCGGCGGCAGTGCTCGCGGTCCTTCTCCTCGTCCTCGGCGCGCTGGCGGGGGCCCTTTCGGACACCACCCGGGGCACGGCCACCGTGCGCGCTGGTGCCAGCTCGATCGTGCTCTCTGTCGCCCTCACCCTCGGGGGCCTCATGGTCCTGCTCGCGGCCGCGGCGATCGTGTACGCCCTGTTCACAAGCCCTGCCGTCTCACGCTCGGGCGAGTCCTATACCCGCCGCTCGTGGTGGAAGGGACCGGTCGCTCTCCTCGCGATCGGGGGCCTTGCGGTCGTCGTCGTGCTCCTCCTCAGCCACCGGCGTCACGGGCACCAGCCCAGCCAGGCGCTCGGCACCTCGCCTTTCGCCCACCCGAGCGCCGCTCGTCACTCCGCGGTCCATTTCCTCCCCTCCGCCTCGGCCGCCACGGTCGGGTTCGTGGCCCTTGTGGCTGCCGCGTTGCTGATCGCGAGCTGGGTCAGGGCGCGACGTCTCGGGACCAGGTGGAATCTCGGCGAGATCCTCCGGACCCGCACCCCGCCGCCGAGCGCCGCCTTCTCGGCGGCGAGCCTCGCGACGTCGCTGGCCCAGGTGCGGATCTCCGATCCCGACGAGGAGGCCGACCCGCGAAGAGCGGTGGTGGCTGCCTACCTCGCGATGACAAGGGGCGCGGGAGCGGGGGGCGCCGAGGCGGCGGGGGGCGTCGGCGGCGTCGGGGGCGTGCGGGCGGGGGGCGTCGGGGCGCGGCGCAGCAGCGAGACGGCCTCGGAGTTCCTGCAACGGCTGCTCGCCTCGCTCGGAAGCTCACGCGATGCTGCATCCCGGCTCACCTCTCTCTTCGAGGCGGCCCGCTACAGCAGCCACTCCTTCGACGACACCCTCCGCCTCGACGCGATCACAGCCCTCCGACGGGTTCAGCTGGACCTTGCAGCCGCGCA
>CAZAMA010000239.1:0-4238 GCA_964485645.1 uncultured Acidimicrobiaceae bacterium
TCACGAGCTGCTTCACCATCTTCTTCCAGGTGAGGGTCACGACGCCGAGTTCAACGAACTCGAGGCACGCTGGCCGGGTCGAGAGGAGCTTGACCTCGTGTTAGCCCGGATCCACCGAAAAATAAGGCGTTTAGGGCCTATCGGCGCCTGAGCATCCGCGAAAAGCGCCTTCCGACCTGGGAAAATGGCGGTTGAGCAACCAAACCAAGCCCCCAAGGCGAAGGCACCTTTTCGATGCTCTCATCTTCGCACAACTTGGACCGGGTCGCGGTGACCTTCGACGACGACCACGCAGTCGCGAACGCCGGGCTCATCCAGCCGGCAACCCTCGCCAAGCACCTCGGACTTCGCGAGCTGTTCGACTCCTATGTCGACTTGGGCTCGGCTCCTGGACATGCCAACGTCGGGCTGAAGGCGATGACGCTCGTGCACTCGGCCCTCGCCGGCGGCGAGTTCATCGACGACGCCAACGCGATGCGGGTCGCGGCCACGCCATCGGTGCTCGGCCATGGCGTGCGGGCGCCGTCCACCCTCGGGACCTTCCTTGCCAGCTTCACCTTCGGCCATGTCGCCCAGCTCGACAAGGTCTTTAGCGAGTCGATCCGCCGCGCCTGGGCTGCTGGCGCAGGTCCGGGCGATCGCCCTATCACCATCGATGTCGACTCCTCGATATGTGAGGTCTACGGCCCCGCCAAGCAAGGCGCCGCCTTCGGCTACACGAAAGTGCGCGGCTACCACCCGCTCCTCGCCAGCCTCGAAGGCACTGACGAGGTGCTCGGGGCGCGCCTTCGCGGCGGCAACGCCAATACCACCCGCGGGGCGGGAAGCTTCCTTACCCAGGTGTTCAACCGCGTGCGGCGTGCAGGCGCGACCGGCCCGGCCGTGTTAAGGGGCGACTCCGGCTTCTACAACCACAAGGCCACCGACGCCTGTAGAAAGGCCGATGTCGACTTCTCGATCACCGCCAAGATGTCAAAGGCCCTGCACAACGCGATCTTGGCTATTTCCGAGGAGAGCTGGACGGAGATCCCGTACTTCATCGAGGGAGGAGCAGACGTCGCCGAGACGACCTATATACCCTTCGGCCAGCGTCGTGAGGTGCGCCTCATCGTGCGACGAGTGCGCCCGGGCCCTGGCAGCCAGCTCGCTCTTCTCGCAATCTATGACTACCACGCCTTTATCACGAACAGGGAGGGCGGGACCCTCGAGCTCGAGGCGGACCACCGGCGCCACGCAGTCGTCGAGGACGTGATACGTGACCTCAAGTACGGGGTCGGTCTCAACCACCTCCCCTCGGGGCGCTTCTCGGCCAATGCCGCCTGGCTCGTGCTGAACGCGCTCGCCCACAACCTCGGGCGATGGGTGCGCCGCCTCGGCCTCGGCTCCGAGTCGCCCCCGATGACGACAAAGACGCTGCGCACGCGTTACTTGAGCCTGCCGGGCCGCATGACGAGATCAGGAAGGCGCAAGCGCCTCCACTTGCCGGTCGAATGGCCATGGGAGGACCAGTTCAACACCTGCCTCAAGAACCTGCGCTCGATCGGGCTATTCACCACGCCGATGCGGGCCTGACCCTCTAGCACTGACGGCGTCCCGCAACCTCGCCCGGCGCCAGGCGACGACAGTCAACCTCAAGCTCTCAGCAGGGTCTGGTCCAGCCCGCGCCCGCTGTGGTGCGCAAGGACACATCCGAGCCCTCAAGGGCTCTTCGGCCCACCCGAGGCCGTTCAGAGCCGTAGGGGCGATCGGTCGATACTTTTCGGTGGATCCGGGTTTAGTTATATGTTGAAGTAACCGGCGCCCTACCGAGGCCCGGCCTTGCCCGAGCGAGAGGACCCGCCCCCACCCAACCGACGGCCGGGCCGGCATCGTCGTGCTCACCGACCTCGGAGCCGAGGCCCTCGCCGAGTTCGCGCCCGGGCACGCGGCCACCGTGCGCCGTCACTTCGTCGACCCGCTGACCCAGCGGCAGCTCGACGAGCTCGGGCGCGCCATGCGCAGGATCCTCGCATCGGTGGCGGACGATCAGTCGAAGCGGGACTGAGGGAGCGAGGCCGAAGGAGCCGAGTCGACTGCGCTGCAGCCAGCCACCCGGTCCGAGCGCAACGCCTAGGAGCGTGGGTCAGAACCTGCCAGTGAGGGTCGGCGGCCGGCTCGGTCGGTGACGTCGAGAGAGCCGTCCTCGATTCGCGATTTGCCCCTGGTTGTAGGAGAATTGGGCCATGTCGGGCACCGGTGGTGAAGCTGTGCTGTTCGAGGTGGACGAGGCGGCAGAGCCTCCCCGACGAAAGGTCCCGGCAGGTTCGGCGAAGACCTTCCGCCACTACGACCAACGCCAGTCGTTCTTGTTGCCGCCGTCGCTCGACGATTGGCTGGCTGAGGCCCACGAGGCCCGCTTCATCTCCGAGGCGGTCGATGAGCTGCTCGATCTGTCGTCGATCTACGACTCCTACCTCGTGACTGACGGCGCGCCGCCCTATGACCCGAAGATGATGCTCAAGCTCCTCCTCTACGGCTACTCGACGGGGGTGACCTCCTCGCGTGAGATCGAGCGGCGCTGTGAGGTCGACCTCGCCTTCCGGTGGCTGGCGGCGAACGCGGCGCCGGACTACCGCTCGATCTCGCGCTTTCGACGCCGCCATCTCGGCGCGCTCGACGAGCTGTTCGTGAAGGTCCTGGCCCTGTGCTTTGAGGCGGGCCTCGTCAAGCTCGGGCGGGTCGCCCTCGACGGGACCAAGTTGCGGGCATCGGCGTCCAAGCACAAGGCGATGAGCTACGACCGGCTCGGCCCGAAGATCGAGCAGCTGGAAGGCGAGGTCGCGACGATCCTCGCCGAGGCAGAGGCGACCGACCTCGCCGAGGACGAGACCTTCGGCACGGACCATCGTGGTGACGAGGTCCCCGCCGAGCTCGCGCGACGAGAGACCCGCCTACAGAAGATGCGCGCCGCGAAGGAGGCGATCGAGGCCGACGCCCGGGACAAGGCGGCGACCAGGGCGGCGAAGAAAGCCCAGCGTGAGGACAAGGGTGACGACGAGGTCGCCGAGGCCGCGGCCCGGGCCGCCGAGAAGGCGACGCCCGAGGGTCGCGCCCAGCGGAGCTTCACCGACCCTGCGGCCCGGATGATGAAGACCAACGACGGCTTCCAGTACGCGTACAACGCACAGGGGGTCGTGGACGAGGCCTCCCAGGTGGTCCTCGGCATCGCGCTCACCCAGCAGGCCTCCGACGTCGAGCAGCTCACCTCGATGATCGAGGTCATGGGGACCACCCTCGAGTCCGCCGGCATCGAGGCCAGCCCGAAGGTGGTGCTCGCCGATGCCGGCTACTGCTCGGAGGCGAACCTCGAAGAGCTGGACGAACTCGAGATCAACGCGCTCGTCGCGACCGGGCGGATCCGCCGGGGCGAGCGGGTGTCACCCGCGCCGAGAGGCCGGATGCCGAAGGACCTGTCAAGGCGCGAGAAGATGGCGCGAAGGCTGCGGACCAAGGCCGGGCGCACCGACTACGCCAGGCGCAAGGCGATCGTCGAGCCCGCGTTCGGACAGATGAAGGTCCGACAGCACGCCGGCCAGCTCCGACTGCGGGGTCTCGAGGGAGCCAAAGGCGAGTGGGCCCTCCACACGATCTGCCACAACCTTCGCAAGCTCGCCAAGGTCGCGAACCTGGCGCCGCTCGGGGTGACCTGAGGCGCCTTCTGGCGTCCTGAGCGCCCCCCGGCGTGTGATCTGGCCCCGGAACGAGGCTCGCCCTGGGCCGAGCAGCGCCCAGCTCACCTGCCACCCCCTCCGAGGCACCGTCAGCTCACACGAGCGGCTGGACGGTTCGGACCCGGGCTCCTAGCTTCCTCGCTCGGGCCGGTCCGTGGGTCACCTTCGACTCGTCCCACGAAGCAGAGCCGCTAGCAAGGCTGACGTTCCACACTTGTGGTGACCCAAATGCGCCCATCCCTGCTGGCCAGCCGTCTTCTGACCGGGTCAGCCGCCGGTGGCCCGACCAACACGCGATGGTCGACGGCGCCATGCGCAATCCTGCGCGCAATGCACGGCATGGGGCACACCCCCTGTCCATCGAACACCCCGGTGGAGCGACGACGCGCGAGTCGCGGCACCGCAGGTGCTACGGGCGCCACTCGTGCGGGTGGAGCGCTCTGCGGATGAGCTCGGCACTCACGGGTTCGGCTATCGAGCTTCGGGCTCCTTTCGTCTGATGTTCGTCCAGCCGGTCCAGCCGCGCTC
>CAZAMA010000240.1:0-4234 GCA_964485645.1 uncultured Acidimicrobiaceae bacterium
TGAGCGTCGGAGACGCGCCGAGCTGCAACATCGTTGCAACTTCCGTTCGGGCGGTTTCCGTTCAGGAGAAGTAGCCGCTTGAAGCCCGACGTAATTAGTGATTCACAAACTTCCACGACGACTTGCTGGTACGTCTCGGCCGACAGGCTCACGGTACCGGCGAAGCTAGAGAACGTCGTCGAGTATCCGTACACGATCGGCGGTGCGACAAGCGCTTCGACGCGCTCGGCCAGCAGCAAGGCGATCGTCTCCGCTTGGTGAGTATCAGCGTCGAGCGGAAGATGTGGTCCGTGCGCCTCCACTGCGCCGGTCGGGATGATCACCAGGCGCTTCGCCTCGGCAGCAAGCACGGCGTCTGTCCAAGTCATATTTCCAAGTCGGTACTCAACGAACTTCGCGTCGACTTCCATGAAATCTCCTTCTCCAAATTCGGGTGTCACGTCAACAAAGAGCTGTTGGGATCTCGACGCGTCAATCGTCCTTAGCTTCGTTACGCCCAGGCATCGGGTGCGAAAACCGGGCGCGCGAGGGTGTCAGGAGCACTTCGCTGTACTTGCCATACAGGTCAAGATTGCGGTCAGCCAGGTGGTCAAAGAGCTGAGGCTGGCTCGATCCAGGAGCGACCCACTGGAACTGCTGGTCATCGATCGTCGCAGACACCCAGCCTTCCTGACTGGTGCCCCTTGCCAGAACGCCCGCCGTCGGACCGACTAGCAGCGAGTTGCCGAAGTAGAGCAACCCGGCGGGATCGCGACCGACAGCGTTGGCCGCGATGACAAATACGTGATTGTCGTAGGCCCGCGCCTGCGTCGTGAGTTCCCAGATGTCGGGCGGGCGCAGGAACGCCGCGGGCCGGACGAGGATCTCCGCTCCAAGCACAGCCGATATGCGCGCAAGCTCGGGAAAGTCGCCGTCGTAGCAGATCATCATGCCGATCGTGCCAAGTGGAGTCTCCACAACGAGCGCTTCGTCGCCGCTTGTGACCCACCCACTCGCCTGCACGCCCTCGCCAGGAAAGAGATGGGTCTTCCGGTATGTACCAAGAATCGATCCGGTCGGCCCGACTAGCACGGCGCTGTTGTACACGACTCCGGCGCTCGAACCCCGTTCATATGTTCCGAAGACCACGTGCACACCGAGGCGTGCAGCGACGTCGGCGATTGGATCAGTCACCGCGCCCGGCACGCCGCTCAGCAGGCGCCAGAGTTCGCCAGCGTCAACACCCGGGGAGAAACCTGTCGACACCGCCTCCGGCAGCACCAGCAGCTCCGCTCCCACCGCCTCCACACATCGCACGACCCAGGAAGCGGCATGCTCCGCGTTCCTTCGTACAGCCTTCGGGCAAAGCGGCCCTTGCTCTGGCGCTACCTGGAGCGCGGCGGCGACGAAGCGCTTCACGTCAGAACTCTGTCACAAGGACGATGCACGCCGTCAGAGATGCCAACGACCTCGGAATGCCGCTGAGGTGTCGACGTGCCGAGCCGCCGATAACGTTGCGCACGAGCTCTTCTACGGGTGGAGGGTTCCATAGCGACAAGCAAGTCAAGTGCAGCGGTTATGGCACCAGCCATCCGGGCGACGAAGACTTCTTCACTTACAGCGTCGCCCTCGCCGACTACGTTGTCGACGATCCCGTCCTCGAGGAGCGACCAGGAGGCCACCCGTTGGGTCATGGCGACCTCGGCCGCGCGCTCGGCAGAGCCGTGGAGGACGACCGCGGAAGCTTCTGGAGGCATCGGCGCGAGCCACGCCCACTCCGCACAGAGTACGCGGTCTGCTGGCAGCAAGGCGAGAGCAGTGCCGCCTGCTCCTTCGCCGAGCAATACCGAAAGGGTCGGAGTATCGAGCCCAACTAATGCTGCGAGGCACCGACCAAGCTCGAAGACGAAACCATCGCGTTCGGTACTCTCAGCGAGCGCCGGACCAGGGGTGTCGATGATCGTGACGACGGCGAGCCCGAGCTCGTTCGCCAGCGCGAGGCCCCGGCGCGCTTTGCGCAATCCTGACGCTCTCGGAGGGTGACCCGCTGCACCTCTGTCGTGCCCGATTACTACCACAGGCGTACTGGCGATTCTGCCGAGGGCGAGGAACATAGATGGGTCGTCTTCTTCTGCAAAGCCACTCCCGTGCAACTCGGTCAGCTCGTCGAGTGCGAGCCCAACAAGCTCGCGCAGTCCTGGGCGATCGGGTTCGCGCGTTCGCGTCACGGACGCCCATGTCGTCGCCGGCTCAACGCGTTTCAGCCCTACGGCAACACCTCCTTGGCTCCTGCTGACAACTCGAGTCTCCGCGACGCCGAACGAGCCGCCTGCACAAGCTGACATCGCGGCGCGATTCCCTTCGCTAGCGGGAGACAGCACCGCTAGGAGTCGAGCAAGACACGCCCGCAAATCTTCCTTTGCAACGACGGCGTCTACCAGACCCTGCGCCACCAACTGTTCGGCTTGCTGTGTACCGTTTGCGAGCGGCTCGCCACGCAGCACCTCGTAAACTTTCGGACCAACGAAACCCACGAGTGCCCCCGGAGCGGCCAGCGTGACGTGGCCAAGGGAGCCCAATGCCAGCTGCGCACCGCCGAACGACGGCCCTGCCAAGTAAACGATATATGGCAGGCCCCGGCTACGAAACGCCGCAAGTGCGGCGGTGATCTTCGCTAGCTGCAAAAAGCCCGCAGTACCCTCCTGCAGACGAGCACCTCCGGACGCGAGGATAGCCAGTAACGGCAGGCGCGCGTCCGACGCCCGGGTGAGCGCCTGTGCCAGCTGCTCGCCCTCCACCACCCCGATCGTGCCGCCGAACGCCTCGAATCGCGTGCCGATGACGGCGACGGGCTGGCCGTAAACCCGTCCGGCGCCTGCCAACACGGACGTCTCGCGCCCGACGCCAGGCGAGAGCGGGTCGCCCTTCGCGACGACGCTCTCGCCTGCGGTTGGCCAGCCAGCACACGTGTCCGTATCGAAAACACAATCCATGAGATCGACGACACGTACCGTCGGCGAGCGCCCATTGGAAACTCCCTGAATCGGGTCGTCGATCACGTCTCAGTTCGACTATGCGTCGCTTGGCCGCTCAGAGGGCTCTCCTCAATCTGCACCCCACGCTTCCGTGCGCGCCCTAACTTGCACTCGGGCTCACACAAATCTCGTCCGACTCGTCTCACAACGAAGCCACTTGCCGCAGGTACTGCTGGTACACGAACGGGTGGGCTGCGAAAAGCTTACCGATGTTCTGCTTAGTCGCCATTCCCTGGAATATCGGTCGGACGAATGCTCCGTTATGGCCGGTCTCGATCTTCTCGCGAACGCCAAGAGTGGCGACCAATCCTGTCTCCGCTGCTGAATAGTAGCGGTCGGCCGCTAGATAGGGCGTCCCGAGCCACTTGTGCGCCATCTCAAGATCCCCATCACTCGTAGTGTGAGTAATGTGCTTTATCCCCTTCGATTGCAAAAAGCTAGCGATGCCATCACCCATCGCAGCCGCATAGTCCACGATGGTAGTGACGTCAGGATGTGCGGCAAGTGCTGACTCGACAATGCTAATTGCGGTGGCCCTAGAGAAGTCGCCTTGCTCACGAACTACGATCTTGAATTTCGTGCCTGCGAGCGCATGCTCAAGTCCTTTGTTGATGACCCCGGAGAAGCCTTGTCCCAAAATGCCCTCAACCACTACCATCTCACCGGGCTTCGCGTGCGCCTTCAACCAGTTCCCGATGAGCTGGCCACCGCGATATGAGTCGACGTCCGCCGCTACCACGTAGTCCTTGTCCGCCGCCTTCTGGCCAGGATACGCTGTACCGGGCCACAGCGTATCCCCAACAGCTATTCCACGCGCTGCCGCCCTGGCGGCACCCTCATTCGCCGCGGCGTCGTCGACCGCCAAGATGATCAGTCCATCGACCCCGATCGAGATCATGTCCTCGATGTTGGTGACCTGGGTCTCCACATCAAAGTTCGCCTGCGTGATCCTGAGCTGGTATGCCGTTCCCTTGAGCCCTTCCTTTACTCCGGTCGCCACATATTGTGTGTAGGGCACATCGCCGTTGACCGCAAGCCCGATGATCTTGCCCTGCCCGGGTAGACGGCGCGAGTTCGCTCCCGGTCCTGAAGTGCTCTGCTTCGAGCTTCCCGATGACGAGTCGCGCCAAGTGCCGACAAGCCGCCCCGACACAACGGCTCCGGCTGCAAGGCCGCCGTATCGAATGAAGTCTCGCCGATCTATTTCTCTGTCTCCCGTG
>CAZAMA010000241.1:0-4223 GCA_964485645.1 uncultured Acidimicrobiaceae bacterium
GGAGCAGCCTCCTGTACTTGCGGCGCATCGGCATGGCGTGGAAGGCGATCTCCTCGCCCTGTTCGTCGACAGCGGACAACACCTCGAGCAGCGTGCCGGCGATGTCGGGGCCCAGGTAGAGCACGTAGGGATCGTCCAGGTCGTTGCAGGCAGCGGGTGCGCTCGTGATGGCGTGGCGGATGTCGTCGGCACTGCAGCCGTGCTTAGGCGCTGATTCTCGGACCTCCACTCGATTATTGTATAACAAAACTTGCGGGCTCAAGAGGACCGCTGGCGAGCTTGGAACGACCCGCACACATCGGGCGTACCCCTTGAAGCTGCTCGGTCCGGGCACCTTGTACGGCTCGCTGACGAAGCTGGTAGAGCGCGGGCTCATCGAGCCGGTCTCGAGCGACGATCGCCGGTGGCGCTCCTCGGCCACATCGTGGTCTGGGTCATTCTCGTGTGGGTCCTCCTCGGCCAGATCGCCCTCGCCGTGCTCCGCCGGTCAGCCAAGTGGCTCGCGAGGTCGGTGGGCTCCCGAGGGCTCGCCAGATCGGTGGCCTACGGGCTCGGGCTGCGCGCACCGCGTGCCCGAGCAAGGCTCGGCGTGCTGTGTGACCCAGAGCATCACGGTGCCGCCGCGGGTCAACGCGAAGACGGTCCAGCGCCACGACTACCCGAGCAGAGTCTGGCGGACGTCCTACGCCAGACGAAGCGCAGCCGAGCGGTCCAACGCGAGGATCAAGGACCCCGCGACGATCGACGTCAACAAGGGGTGGTGCCGTCAGATGGGCGCCGTCCCGATGACTGTGCTCCTCACCTGTGGGATCGTCGTGCGCAATCTCGCGGGAACAGATGCCTCTCGCGAGCGCGAGACGGCACCTGCTGAGCGCGACGCGCTCGTCCGCCGGCAGCCGGCGCGTAAGTGGGCGACCTGATCGGCCGGAATCGAGTCCGGTCGCCGTTCCCGACGACATCGATGACGCGACCCTCGTCAAGGCGTCCGGTGACGTCGAGCTCGCTAGCGTGTTCGATGAGCTCGTCCTCGCGCCGTACGTCCGTGCCGCGTGGTCGGAGTGGTTCGGCTGCCCTGGACGGGATCTGGCTTGAATGCTGAGCCCGCTACAGGAACGCGTCGCGCGTTCGGTCGCAGCGCTGACCGAGGCTGAGGGCGTCGCCTTTGCCGGTGGCGCTGTACTCATCGTCCGAGGCGACGTCGACCGCCGAACTCGGGATCTCGACTTCTTCGGCCCGAGCGTCGTCGCCGTCGATCGGCTCCTCCCCGCTGCGGAGCAAGCGCTGCTCGACGACGGTCTACACGTCGAGCGGAGAAGCGACCACTCGGGATTCGCCCGGCTGCTCGGTCTCGCGGCGGAGAAGGACCGCGGGTTCGACGCAAAGGTGTTCACCGAGATCCTGAACGGGATCGACCGGCTGCCGAGGGCAGCGTTCCCCCTCGACGACACGCGGTGCGAGGAGCTTCAGGTGGCCGTCGGTACCTGGAAGGACCGTGCGCTCGTCTACGCCCGAGAGCAGGAGCAGATCCGCGGCATCCGCCGCGAGCAAGGCCCCGACCTCGGCCTCGGTCGGTAGCCCCGCCGTCGAGCTCGACTGGAGTCAGTTCGATCCCCGTCTCGATTCCCCTCGACACTGGCCTGGGCGCATTGGCCCTGACCAGCGCTGACGCTGAGCCAACATTTGGTGGTGTTTCGTTTCCCGTATTCGAACCGTGATTTGCTGCATGAGCAGCTCAACCAGCTGGTGTGTGTGACGGCAGGAGCGTGCTTGCGCGCTTTGGAGACTTGGCCCTCTGCCGTAGTCAGCAGCAAAGCTACGGGGACCCGCGGCACCGCCCCGACTAACGACGCTTCGATAGCGACCGCGGGTGCGGACGGCCTGCGTACGCCAGTATGTGTTACTCTCGTATGTATGGCTCAAGTCGATCGCTTTTCTGTGACGATGCCGCCGGAGATCGGTGCTGCGGTCCGGGATGCGGCAACCCGGCAGGGGACGAGCGTCTCCAACTGGCTGGCCGCAGCAGCCTCGCAGCGCTTGCGAAACGAGCTGCTCGGGGCTGCCCTGGACATCTGGGAGGCCGAGGATGGTCCCTTCAGCGACAAAGAGCTCGACGCTGCTGCAGCGGCCCTTGGTGGGAAGCGACGACGTGGAGCGGCATGACAGCGGTGCTCGATGCAGGCGCCCTCATCGCCATCGACAAGCGCGACCGGAGGGTTGGAGCAATGCTGCGGCTCCTCCAGCGAGATGGGGTACCTGTGCGAACGAGTGCAGGAGCCGTGGCGCAGGCTTGGCGCAGCGGACGCCGGCAGGCCAACTTGGCGCGGGTTCTGCCTGGCCTGGATGTCGCTGCGCTCGATGAGACGGCGGGAAAGCGGGTCGGCGAGCTCTTGGGTGCAAATGGAACCAACGACCTTGTGGACGCACACGTAGCGCTCCTCACCGAGCCCGGAGGACGCATTCTCACGAGCGACGAGCCGGATATCGCTGCACTTCTCCGGACCCGTCGAGTGGAGGCAGCAATCCTTCGCGTGTAGTCGTTGGCGGAAGTGGACCTAGCGTCGTCCGAGGGCGAGAAGTGCGGGAGAGGTTGGACGCCCTCATGAGCGTCCTTACGGGAGCAGCTCGAAGGCCGGAACGTGGTTCGGCCGTACGAAGCTGAAGTGCCTTCGATCCAACGTGGCGACCTCACTGATCTGCAAGCGTTCGGCTGCCGTGACGACGGAGGCGTCCACCGTGCCGAGCCGACGGTCGCCGTAGCGCGCGGTCAGCTCGGCGATGCGTAACCAGTCACCGGCGAGGACAGGCTCCGGGGTCAACGCGCCGGCAGCGAGATCGCCCAGGAACCGGACCTCTGGTACGACGCCGAGGCGCGTCGCGACGAGGTAGGTGACCTCGCTCACGACGAGGATCGGGACGAGCAGCGGCCCAGGGTGCGTCTCGAGCAGCTCGAGGCACTCGGCATGATGACGGTCGTCGGCGTCGATGTACGCGTACAACGGGCCGGCGTCGATCAGGAGCGCGATGCCCCGAGCTCCTTCGACAGGATCTCCTCGACGCGCTCGGAGATGTCCTGGTGCCCGCTTCGCCCAGCGGCCGCTGCGAGGAGATGCCGCTTGCCTTGTCCGTCCGACCCGCCGAGGTACTGGTCGATCGCGTCGCGCGTCAGCTCGGACACCGTGCGACCACGGCGCTCTGACTCGTGGCGTAGTCGAGCGTCGAGCTCGTCTGGCAGCTTCACAGTCGTACGCTTCATGGTATGCCAGCATACCACTCGACTACTTCGATGGCGGCCCCGTGGTGAAGCTCCTGGCGATACCGGCCGGTTCGATTCCGGTCGACTCTGCCCCGGTCGTCATCTTCCCGACCAGCACCGACGGTGAGTAAAAGCCTGGTGGTGCTGCGTTGTCGGTATTCGAACTCGGCCGAACTTCGTTCACAGCTGAGTCAGCTGCTTCATTGTCTTGGTCTGGCAGCGAGGCGCAGGCGGTAAACGATGAACCACGGCACGCCGACCACCTGCGCAAGCTCCGGGAATCGGCGCAATGCCTCATCCGAAGGCTGGACCTCGACTACCCGGTCCAAGACAAGACCGGCGTCCGCAAACGCCCCGATCGCGGCCCCCAGAGGGCGTCGCCAGAAATGCTGCGTGACTTCGACGTCCGCCTTGGTCCACGTATCGCTGACGAGCTCGACGTCGAAGTATCCGCCACGCTGGCTGGGCAGAGGTGGTCCGAAGGGGTGATCGACCGAGACGACCACCCATCCGTCGGGCCGGAGGGCACTCGCGAACGAGCGGAGAGGGACGGTCCAGTCCTCGAGATAGTGGAGCGTGAGGGAGCACGTGACCCCATCGACCGAGCCAGGTTCCAGAGGTAGGGGCTCCGCGAGATCAGCCACCGAGAACTGTGCCCGGTCACCGCACCGACGCCGGGCTTCTTCGACCATTGCTGGGCTCAGATCGAACCCGATCACGCTGGCGCCCTGGCCAAGTAGCCACTCGGCTTGGCCGCCCGACCCGCACCCGGCATCCACCACCGTCACCCCGGCCAAATCGGGAGGTACGAGCGACCGCAGCGCCGGCCGTTCCAGGTGTCCGTTCCAGGGGCCGTCGTCGGTCGTGGCTGACCACACTGGAGCGAGCCGATCGTAAGCCTCCTGAGTGAGCTGGGCGAGAGCGTGGTGGTCGGTTGGCAGATCGGTTGGCACGCCCCAATGATGCCAGG
>CAZAMA010000242.1:0-4219 GCA_964485645.1 uncultured Acidimicrobiaceae bacterium
GCCGAAGTCGAGGCTGTCGGGCCGATTCTGAAGCGTACGCACATGGCATTCGTCTCGTCGTCCGCGACGACGGACTCGCTGTTCAATGGCGAGTACCCGACATTCTTCAGCGTCGTAGCGAAGAACGGCCAGGAGGGACCCTATGACGCCACGTTCATCGCCAAGACTCTCAAGGCCAAGCATGTCGTTGTGGTCGACGATGAATCCGGCTACAGCGTTGAGCTAGCTAACCTCGCCGAGAAGACTTTTAGGGCAGATCACGTGGGCTACACGCGGATGTCGGTCAACCAAACCGAGATCGATTACGCCGCGGTGATCGCCACGATACCGTCGAATGTGACGGTAGCCTACCTTCCGTGGCAGGTAGCGGGCAACGCCGAGCTTTTCGCGCAACAGCTCCTCCAAGCGCACCGCAAGATAACCATCGTGGGCTCCGACGGTGTTGCATCGCCGAGTGAGTTTTATGCCAACGGGGACTACGTTACCGCCTTCTCACCGGATATCACCCAGACGAAGGCGAACGCTTCGCTCATCAAGAAGTACCTGGCCACCTACCACGGTGTTGTCGGCACCTACGGCCCCCCGGAGTACGTTGCTATGCAGGTGGCCATGAGCGCAATCTCGAGCGCATGCAAGTCCGGCAAGCCGACCCGCGCTTCGGTGCTCGCGGCGATGCGCAAGACCGACCTGGCGACATCGCTGCTCGGGACGCGGATCGTCTTCAACAAGCATGGCTTTTTGACCAACGCGAAGTTCTACATCTTCAAGGTCGAGAGCAAGAAGTACGTTGAGGTTAAATGAGCGGCTGACGCACTGGGACCTGATAGCACCTTCGCGGACCTGACAGGCCAGACGTGAGCCTCTTCTTGGCGTTGCTCGTCAATGGCCTGACCCTTGGCGGGGTCTACGCGCTCGTCGCTCTCGGCTACTCGATGGTCTACGGCGTGCTGCAGCTCCTCAACTTCGCGAACGGCGACCTCTACATGGTCGGGGCGTTCGTGGGGTTCGGGGTCCTGCAGCTCGCCGGAGGTCCGGGAGCCATCAAGCTCCCCGTCCCGCTGCTCATCGTGCTCATGCTGGTCGCAGCGATGGCGGTTTCTGGCGCGCTCGGCGGGGCGATGGAGCTCGTCGCCTACCGTCGTCTGCGCAACGCGCCACGCATAGCCCCGCTCATCAGCGCGCTTGGCGTCTCGTTCTTTCTCGAGAACTCCACGCTGCTCATCGCTGGTGGCGATTACTACTCGTACAACACGAGCTCGTGGATCTCCCCCTCCAGCGGGATAACTCTTGGTCCTCTCTCCATCTCCTCGGTGCAGCTTCTTGTCATCGTCGTCTCCCTCGTCATGATGGGGGCGCTGTACCAGCTTGTGCAGCGGACAAGGACAGGGCGGGCGATGCGTGCCATCGCCTACGACCGTGACGCTGCCGCGATGATGGGAGTCAGAGTCGACCGCGTGATCATGCTCGTCTTCATACTCGGCGGCGCTGTTGCCGGGGCGGCCGGCGTGATCTCGTCGATCGTATTCCCGCAGGTCTGGTATTACATGGGCTTCGCCACCGGTCTGCAGGCCTTCACCGCCGCGGTGGTGGGCGGTATCGGGAGCGTCAGCGGCGCGCTCCTCGGCGGTCTCGTGATCGGGCTTGCCTCCTCCTTCACGGCGGGCTACATCTCGTCGACGTTCTCCGAGCTGATCGTCTTTGGCATCCTGATCGCCGTCGTCCTGATTCGGCCGCGAGGCATGCTCGGCGCATCGCTCATCCGTAAAGCCTGAAACACCTTCGTGTCGCGAATCAACGTCGACGAATGGGGTGTCGAGACAGAGGAGCGCCTCGAGCGACATTCCGGCCTGGTTGGGGCGCTGCAGCGCCGCCTCGCCCCGACCCCGCCGGTCGCGCGCGCTGCCGTGCTGCTCGTGGTTCTCGCACTGCTCCCCGTCTTCGTCAGCTCGAGCTACATCATCGAAGTCGGCGTCAGCGCGCTGCTTATGGTGATGCTGGCGATGGGACTCAATCTCGTCGCCGGATGGGCCGGTCTGCTTGATCTAGGGTACGTCGCCTTCTACGGCTTCGGCGCCTACGTGTACGCGCTGCTCTCGTCGCCACAGATCCATGTTGAGTTACCCGGCCTGCTCGTCATCGTTATTGTCATTGTCAGTTCAGCCCTGCTCGGCTGCCTCGTCGGGCTGCCCGCGATCCGCCTCGTCGGCGACTACCTCGCGATTGTCACGCTCTTCTTCGGCGAGGCATTCATCCAGGTCGTGACCAATGTGGCGCCCGGTACCCTCGGCGGCCCGGACGGCATTCCCGGCGCCAACACGCTCAACATCCTCGGCTGGAACGTCGTAAGCGTCGACGACGACTACGTGCTATTGCTCGTGCTCAGCACGATCGTCGGGGCGATCCTGTTCAACCTCAACCGCTCGCGTCTCGGGCGCGGCTGGCGAGCGGTTCGCGAAAACAGTCTGGCGGCAGAGCTGATGGGCGTGCCCGTCAACCGGATGAAGCTGCTCGCTTTCACAATCGGCGCCGCCATCGCTGGCCTCACTGGCGTGGTCTTCGCCTCGGTCGAGTACGGCGCCTATCCGACGAGCTTCAATGCGCCGTTCCTAATCATGATATACGCAGTCGTCGTTCTCGGCGGGACCGGGAGCCTACCCGGAGTGATCATCGCCTCCGGTGTGGTGATCGTGCTCCCTGAGGTCCTCCGCTCGCCCGGTGCGGCGGACTACCTCTTCTACCTCCTTACCGCCATCGCTATCGTCGCTTGGATCCGGCCGCTCGCGCGTATGCTGGCGATCCTTGCCGGAATACTGACGACAGGGTTCTTGGCGCGTGCGATCGCAGCCGCGGCGTGGCCGCACGCACTCGGAGGTAGCCCGTTCATCGGTGTGGTGGGCCGTGCTTTTATGATAACTCTCGTCAACCCGTCCGGCCCGGGCGACGTCGGGTTCATCATCCTCGTCGCTGCCCTTGTCGTCGCGGTGCAAGTACACGGACGTGCTCGTGACGTATTGATCTCGCTTCTCGTGTACCTGTGTGCCTTCGTCTGGCAGAACTTACTGATCCTCCAGCCGGCGATCACCCGGGAAATCTTCCTCGGCGTGTTGCTCGTTGCCGCGATGAACCTGCGCCCGCAGGGACTCCTCGGTGAGACGCGGGTGGAGATCGTCTGATGGGGGAGCGCCTCGAGCTGCACGGCGTCACGAAACGCTTCGGCGGACTCACCGTGCTTTCCAGCTTCGACCTCGAAGTCGGCGACGGCGAGATCGTGAGCGTGATCGGTCCGAACGGTGCCGGCAAGACAACCCTTTTCAATCTCATCACCGGGGTCGACACGATCGACACGGGCACCATTCTCGTAAGTGGGCGCAGCGTCGCCGGTCTCGCCCCGCACCAGATCACTGCGCTCGGTATCGCGCGGACGTTCCAGACGATCCACCTCTTCCTCAACATGTCGGTCGTCGACAACGTGATGGTCGCCGCCCATCAGTCTTTCCGCACCTGGGGATGGCAGGCCGCGCTGCGCACACCGGCGTGGCGACGGGAGGAGCGCACCCACCGGTGCCGCGCCGAGGAGCTGCTCGCCTTCTTCGGTGACCGCCTCGGGCCGCACCGCTACCAGCAGCCAGCCTTCGCCCTGTCCTATGCCAACCGGCGCCGCCTCGAGATAGCGCGGGCGATGGCCACAGGGGCAAAGGTGCTCCTGCTCGACGAGCCAGCGGCCGGCATGAACCCGGTCGAGAAAGAGGAGATCGGCGTCCTGATCGGCCGGTTACGATCCGATCTCGGCTACACGATCCTTGTCATTGAGCACGACATGGGTGTGGTGCAAGGGATCTCGGATCGCGTCATCGCTCTCGACCATGGCGTAAAGATCGCCGAAGGTTCCTTCGAGGAGGTCGCCAGCCACCCGACGGTGATCGAGGCGTACCTCGGCCGACGGCACCAACAAGGTGGTGGTGACGGTACCGAGCAGCTCGGAACCGAATCGGGCCGCGATACGGACGCGCGGACCGACGCGCCGCTAGAGAGTGGAGGGATCGCCACGTGAACGCTGTCGCACCGAAGGTTGCTCCCGGGCCGACGACCACGGGGGAGCGCCCGGAGATACTCCGACTCGAGGCCCTGGACGTTTACTACGGCAAGATGCACGTCCTTCGCGGGGTCTCAGCGGTGGTGAACCAGGGCGAGCTCGTCTGCCTGCTCGGGGGAAACGCGT
>CAZAMA010000243.1:0-4185 GCA_964485645.1 uncultured Acidimicrobiaceae bacterium
GTGGGAGCGGACGTAGGAGAGGGCGATCTCGGCCGACTCCTTCATGACCTCGCCCAGCTGCCCGGTGAGAGTCAGCCCCTCGGGTCCGACCATCGAGCTGGCCTCCACGTAGAGGACGTCACCGCCGGTCCCGGTCACGGCCAGGCCGGTCGCAACCCCGGGGACCGCGGTCCGGTCGGCGGCCTCGAAGAAGAAGCGGGCGCGCCCCAGCCACTCGCGCACGGTGGCACTGGTGACGTGGACCGGAGCCTCCACCGCCTGCGCGGCGATCTTGGTGGCAACCTTGCGCAGCAGTCGGCCGAGCTCACGCTCGAGCGAGCGCACTCCGGCCTCGCGTGTGTAGTCATCGATGATCGTCCGCAGGGCGTCGTCATCGACGACGACCTCTTCCGGCCTCAGAGCTTGGCGCTCGACCTGGCGCCGGAGGAGATGGTGGCGAGCAATTGCCAGTTTCTCGTCGTCGGTGTATCCGTCCAGCCGCAGGACTTCCATCCGGTCCAACAAGGGCGACGGTATCGTGTCCACCACATTGGCGGTTGCGAGGAACAGCACCTTGGACAGGTCGAGCTCGACCTCGAGGTAGTGGTCGCGGAATGTGTGGTTCTGGGCAGGGTCGAGGACCTCCAAGAGCGCGGAGGAGGGGTCCCCGCGGTAGTCGGAGCCGAGCTTGTCGACCTCGTCCAGCAAGATGACCGGGTTCATGGTCCCTGCCTCGCGCAGCGCCCGCACGAGGCGGCCCGGTTGCGCGCCGACATATGTGCGGCGGTGTCCGCGTATCTCGGCCTCGTCTCGCAAGCCGCCGAGGGCGACGCGGACAAACGACCGGCCGAGCGCACGCGCGACCGACTCGCCGAGGGAGGTCTTGCCGACGCCCGGCGGGCCCACAAGCGCAAGGATCGCGCCCGCGCCGCGGCCACCGTTCACGGGCACGAGGCCCCTCTCGGCCTGGAGCTTGCGAACGGCCAGGTGCTCGAGGATGCGGTCCTTCACGTCGCGGAGGCCGTCGTGGTCCTCGTCGAGGATCACCTCGGCCTCGCTCAGGTCAAGACGGTCCTCGGACTCCTTGCTCCACGGAATCTCGAAGACCGTGTCCAGCCACGTCTGTATCCACCCGCGCTCGGGGCTCTGCTCGCTCGTGCGCTCGAGGCGGTTGATCTCCTTCAGCACCGCGGCCCGCACAGGCTCAGGAAACCCCGCCGTCTCGAGCGACTCCCGGTAGCCGTCCGGTCCCGGCTCGGTTCCACCTTCGGAGATCTCTCCGAGCTCCTTGCGGATGGCCTCGAGTTGGCGCCGCAGGAGGAACTCTCGTTGGGTCTTCTCCATGCCCTCTTCGACACTTGACTTGATCTGGTCGCGAAGGGTCAGATCCGCGAGCGTCTCGCGCGCCGCGGCAAGGACGAAACGCAGCCGTTCGGTCAGATCGACCGTCTCGAGCACCTTGAGCTTGCTCTCGAGCGGCAAGTCGGGCGAGTACCCGGCGAGGTCGGCTATCTGCGACGGATCTGTGATGTCCCGGAGCCGCTCCGCCATCGCGCGAGCACCGCGGGAGAGCAGAATGTTCTCGAGCACCGCACGGTATTCGCGTGCCAGCTCGTGCGCGACCGACGAGGGCTCTGGCTCCTCGATGGGGTCGACTTGTATCCAGAGCGCCTGGCCCGTGCCGGGCACACCGGTGCCGATCGTCGCCCGCGTGTCGCCGCGGACGACAGCGGCTTGGGGACCACCGGGGAGCTCGCCGGTCTCGAGGATCTCGGCGATGACGCCGATACTGGCGTAACGCCCCTTGAAGCGTGGAACGAGGACGAGCCGGCCACCAGCTGACCCTGCGGCCTCAACTGCAGCCCGGGACTCCTCGGTCTCCAACGCCAGGCTGAACACCATCCCAGGAAGGACGACGCCCGAGGTGAGCGGCAGCAGCGGAAGTGTCTGGTGTTCGTCGAGGTCGGGCATTCGGACTCCTTTTGTTGCTCATGCAAACACTCAAAATGCCCTCGCGCATTCCAGGCGGCGGGCGACTCAGCGCCGCAGGCAAGCCACGGCAAGCCGCAGGGAAGTCAGAGCCGGCCTTCGGTGTTGGAGTCCAGTGTGATGCGGGGCATGGGCGCGGGGTCGGGGGGAGGACCCGCGAACTGGAGTCTGATGCGGTCGTTCCGCCGAGACGAGAGTGTCAAGAACACCCAGCTACCGAAGGGCATCGTCGGGCGAATCGCCGGCTTTGCCAGACCTTACAGGTTCCAGCTCGGAATCTTTCTCGTTCTCATCATCCTGAGCGCGCTCGCCGGTGCTGCGAACCCGCTCATTCTTCGGGCGATAATCGACAACGGCATCATCAAACATCACCCTGGAGAAGTCGTCGTCCTCGCCCTGGTGGTCGCCGGGCTGGCCGTCTTCAGCGGTGCCCTCTCGCTCTGGCAGCGGTGGATATCGGCCCGCATAGGCGAGGGGCTCATCTACGACATGCGCACGAAGGTGTTCACCCATGTCGGGCGCATGCCGGTCGCCTTCTTCACGCGGACCCAGACCGGCGCGCTTATCTCGAGGCTCAACAACGACGTCCTTGGAGCTCAGCAAGCCTTCACCGACACCTTCTCGTCGGTCGTCGGAAACCTCATAACGGTCGTGGTGACGCTCGCGGCCATGTTCGTCCTCTCCTGGCAGGTCACCCTGCTCTCCCTTGCGATGCTGCCTGTGTTCGTGTTTCCCTCCCGGTGGGTCGGACGCCGTCTGCAGGCCCTGACGCGGGAGAGCTACTCGCTCAACGCCGAGATGAACACGACGATGACAGAGCGTTTCAACGTCTCGGGAGCGCTTCTCGTAAAGCTGTTCGGCAATCCTGCCACCGAGACGAAGGTGTTCGACCAGCGCGCGGGCCGGGTCCGCGACATCGGTGTGACACAAGCCATGTACGGCGGCATCTTCATGACCTCGCTGTTGCTCACGGCTTCCCTTGCCACCGCGCTGGTCTACGGATGGGGCGGGGTGCAGGCTGCGAACGGGGAGCTGCTCGTCGGCACCGTTGTGGCCCTGACGGCCTATCTGAACCGGCTCTACGGCCCTCTCACGGCACTCTCGAACGTGCAGGTCGACGTGATGACGGCCCTGGTGTCTTTTGATCGTGTCTTCGAGGTGCTCGATCTCCCCCCGATGATCGCCGAGCGGCCCGGCGCCGTCGCGTTGCCCAGGGGAAGCGCGACGATCGAGTTCGACCATGTCGACTTCAGCTATCCGACAGCCGACGAGGTGTCGCTCGCGTCGCTCGAGAGCGTGGCAGTTCTCGACCAGGCTCCCTCCCAGCAGGTGCTCTACGACGTCTCCTTCCGGGTCGAGCCAGGACAGATGGTGGCACTTGTCGGACCCTCAGGAGCAGGCAAGACGACGATCAGCCACCTGGTCCCTCGCCTTTATGACGTCCGGCGCGGCGCTGTGAAGATTCACGGTGTCGACGTCCGCGACGTCACGGAGAGCTCTCTCCGGGCCGCCATCGGCGTCGTCACCCAGGACGCCCACTTGTTCCACGAAACGCTCCGCTCCAACTTGACCTATGCCAAGCCGAATGCGACCGACGAGGAGCTGAGGCAAGTATTGGCAGCCGCGCAGATCCTGCCTTTTATCGAAACCCTCCCCGACGGCTTGGACACCGTCGTCGGAGACCGGGGCTACCGGTTCTCCGGAGGGGAGAAGCAGCGGATAGCGATTGCCCGTCTCCTCCTCAAGGCACCCGATGTGGTCGTCCTCGACGAGGCTACGGCCCACCTCGACTCCGAGTCGGAGGCGGCCGTCCAGCTGGCACTTTCAGTGGCCCTCGCCGGTCGGACATCGATCGTGATCGCGCACCGGCTCTCGACCGTACGCGACGCCGACCTCATCCTCGTCATCGACGGTGGCCGGATCGTGGAGAGCGGCGGGCACGAGGAGCTGCTGGAGAGTGACGGCCTCTACGCCGAGCTCTACCGGACGCAGTTCGAGCACCAGGAGTCGCGACTCCTCTAGTGCGTCTTCGCAACCTCCGGGCAATCGGGGGGACGGACCTGGGACTCGTACCCGAAGCGAACTGGGGCTGGAGCTTTCAGGAGACGGAGCAGGGTGGCTAAGCTCTCGAAGTCGTAGTAGGTACGCGGGCGTAGTTCAGCGGCAGAACATCAGCTTCCCAAGCTGAGAACGCGAGTTCGATTCTCGTCGCCCGCT
>CAZAMA010000244.1:0-2368 GCA_964485645.1 uncultured Acidimicrobiaceae bacterium
CGACCGAGCCGTGGTCCGGCGACACCCCCGGGACGAGCGGCGACACCTCCAAGGCTGCAACGACCAGCTCAGCGCCCGCTTCGCACGGGCCCCGGCGACGCCTCTTGCAACAAGGACATCACGATGCCGCACGTCACAGGCGTTCTCGTCTCGATAGGGGTCACGGCGCCGTTCCTCCCGCGCAGGTTCAGCCACAGGGTTCCCAGGGAAGGGCGAAGAGGCTGAGATGCTTGCCGACACCGCTGATACCCATCCGAGCCACTGCTGAGCAGTAACGCCGCAAACGGGCGCGCGACAGCCCGTACTCCACGTCGAACACGGCCTTGTGGTGCGTGACGAACGGTTCCAGCAGCTGACACTCGCGGTAGATCCAGCACGACTCGTCGACCGCGAAGTTGAATATCGGCTCAAGTGTGCGGACCTGGCTGTAGTCGTTCTTCAGTCCGGCGGCGAGGCCGGCTCGGTGCGCGATGGCGGCAAGGTCGCGGTTGTACTCGAGCTGTTCGGACGCCGTCAGCAGGAAACCCGTATCGTTCGTGAACCCGTCCACGTTGTCGAACTCGACCGCCTGGAACCCCGCCTGGCGACACCTGCGCACCCGTTCCGCCATTATCGGCAGGAGTACCGCACGATCGCGGATGTCGAGCCACCGCTCGCCCGGCCATCCGTTCGGCCTGCCCAGCACCGACCTCGGGAATAGCCTGGCGTCAGGACGCCAATTCTCCCATGTGCCGGCATCGACGTAACAGATCGCATAGCCCCCGGCCGCGACGATGTCGCGGACAGCAGTCCGGTTCGGGGTGGTCCCGCCCGGACCGTAGAGATCGATGTCGAAGACGCTCGGCCTGATGCACCTCGTGCCTCCAATAATGGGTGCTCGGCACAGCGACAGGACTATGCCTCCTGTCCTCGCAAAGGGCGCGCCCGCAGCAGTTTGCAGCTGGTACTGGAAGGGCAGTCCGGGCCTTGGCGCGACGATCGACGAGACTTTCGACAGCACGACCGCGTGATCCGCGGCCCGTGTCTTACCGAGGCCGGCGGCCGGAGTGGCGATTAGGACGAGCACCATTGCAGCGCCGAAAACGCGAGAGCGCCTCAAGGTGCCGGCAGCGCCGAAAACGCGGGAGCGCCTCACGGTGAGATAACCACGGCGACCGGGTAGCTGCCGACGGTGATCGGCGGGTAGAGGTGTCGCGTCGCGGTGTCTATGAGGCTCACCTGGCCGGCTCTGGCGATGGTTGTGACGCGCCGGCGGTGGGGCGGGACCAGTGCCTGAGTAATCATTTAGTCAGAGTGGCAGCTGGCGCCCCCGACGTCTAGTGCGACGCGCCGCGGCTGTGAAACGCTGGCGCGGACCCACCGGCGAGCGGGCTGCGACAATGGAGCCATGGCGCCGCCGGTCGAGGACTCTCCGTCTGTGTCGGAGCTCTCCCATCAGCTGCTCGACGGCCGCTATCGACTCGAGTCACTCATCGGTCGCGGCGGGATGGGAACTGTCTACCGGGCGCTCGACTCTCGCCTGGAGCGGCCAGTGGCAGTGAAGCTGCTCACCGATGCGCCTGGGGCCGACGAGGAACGTTTCGACGCGGAGGTCCGCACCCTCGCGCGTCTGTCCCACCCGAACCTCGTCCGCCTGCTCGATGCCGGCGAGTTCGACGGGCACCTCTACCTGGTGATGGATCTTGTCGAGGGGACGAACCTCGCGGCGCGCCTTCGCTCGGGAGCACTCTCGGAGGGCGAGACTGCCGCCATCGGCGCCGGAGTGGCCGCGGCTCTCGACTACGTTCACAACGAGGGGGTCGTCCATCGCGACGTCAAGCCGGCGAACATCCTGCTAGACGGCCGTGGCGCCGCGTACCTGACGGACTTCGGCATCGCTCGACTTGCAGACTCCTCGGGGCTGACGGTGACCGGTATGTTGTTCGGCACTCCCGCCTACCTGGCTCCTGAGCAGCTCCAGGGCGCCGCCGTTGGCCCGTCGGCTGACGTCTACGCTCTCGGGCTCGTGCTCATCGAGTGCCTGGGTGGAGAGCGTGCCTTCACCGGCACCCTGTCCGAAGTCACCGCAGGTCGACTGCTCCGGGACCCGGAAATCCCGGCTGGATTCGAGGAGGGGTGGGGACCGCTCCTTCGGGCTATGACCGCTCGCGACCCCGGCGCGCGCCTCGCAGCGGCCGCAGTTGGGGCCGAGCTCCTGGCGCCGCGCCATGCCGTTCCTGGCGGCCCGGCGCTGGGCGCGGCGGCGATTGGCTTCGGTGATACGTCTCCGATGTCTGCCGGCAGCGGTTTCGGAGCCGCCGGGCACCGGGGCGGGGCGACCGAAACGTTCGAAGCCACCGCGATCCTCCCTGGGACCACGGCCGCGACC
>CAZAMA010000244.1:2468-4182 GCA_964485645.1 uncultured Acidimicrobiaceae bacterium
GGCGACCGAAACGTTCGAAGCCACCGCGATCCTCCCTGGGACCACGGCCGCGACCGCCAAGATGGGTCCTGAGGCTGCTGCGGGGACCACGGCCGAGACCGCCGTTCTCGTTGGCGGATCGGCTGACCCCCCGGGACGCTTCTCGGCAGATCGTCGTAACCGGCTCCTGGTTGTCGCCGCGGCGTGCCTTGTCATCGCGCTGCTGCTCGGTCTCGGGCTCGGAGGCGTGCTCTCGGGGTCGCGCTCGCCCAGTGCCCTGCAGCACCGGAGCAACGCTCGCGGTTCTCATTCGACGAGCACCACCTCGACGACTACCACCTCGACGAGCACGACGTCAACGACAACAACCACCACCCTCCCGGCCCCGACGGTTGCTTCGGCGGCAGGCGGGCTCGTCGCGGCGCTCGAGCGCGGCGTGACCAGCGGAGGTGTCACTTCTCAGGCTGGCCAGGGTCTCGTTTCTCAGCTCCAGCCGCTCCTGTTCTCGTCGGGCTCGGCACCGTCTCAGCAACAGACCCGGCAGTTCGACCAGCTTGTCCAGAGCTTCCAGCAGGACGTCGCCAACGGCCAGATCACCGGCGCGGCGACGGTCGCGTCGCTGACGCGCTCGCTCGCCTTGCTGGCAAAGGCACTGGGGGTCACCGTGCCGAGCGCGACAACGACGACGACTCAACCGGTACTACCCGCCGGATCGCAGCCTCCCGGCAAAGGCAAAGGCAAAGGCAACGGCAACGGCAACGGCAACGGCGACGGGCACGGCAACAACTGACGACTGGTAGCCATCTCCGAGGGACCCTCGGGGATCTTGACGTGGCTAACATTGTTAGCCTAGAGTTCAAGCTAACAGCGTAAGCCAGGCGTCCGAGGAGCTACCTATGAGCGAGATGAGGCCCACCCATTACCGCAAGCCGGGCTGGTTTACCCAGCATGTCTTCAATCGGGCTGTCATCCTTCTCACCCGGGCCGGGATCAGCATCTGGGGTAGCCGGATTCTCGAGGTGACCGGCCGCAGCTCCGGCGAGACACGGCGCGTGCCGGTCAACCTGCTGTCCCTCGACGGCAAGAACTACCTGGTCTCGGCGCGGGGTACCGGCCAGTGGGTCCGCAACGTCCGAGCCGCCGAAGGCCACCTTGACCTGCTCCTTGGCCCCAGCCGCCAACACTGTGTCGCGACCGAGTTGACGAACGACGAGAAACCCCCGGTCTTGCGCGCCTACCTCCGCCGCTGGAGAGCCGAAGTTGGTGCGTTCTTCGAAGGCGTCACTGCCGACTCGACCGACGACGATCTCAGGGCGATTGGAACCGACCACCCGGTCTTTGCCGTCCGGCAGGCGGAGTGACAGATCCACCGGCACACGGAGTGACAGATCCACCGGCACACGGAGTGACGGAGCGATCGGCTGACATCGCGCCTGGCTCATGGGCCGGCGCAGGGTCGCCACGATCTCCCCGTCCGCTGCCAAGGCAACGCACGCCCCGGGTTCACGAGATCATCGGCACGGCGCGGGTGTTGCTCGAGGCAGGCGGACGTGAAGGGTTGACAATGCGGCGGCTGGCCGACGCGATCGGGATTCGGGCACCTTCGCTGTACAAGCACCTGGCCGGCCGGCAGGCCCTCGAGGTGGCGCTGGTCGAGACCGGTCTCGACGAGTCTGGCGTCGCCCTACCCCGGGCGGTGGCAGCCGCTGGTCGCGATCAGACCGGCGCGCTGCTC
>CAZAMA010000245.1:0-4182 GCA_964485645.1 uncultured Acidimicrobiaceae bacterium
GAGAGCCGGGGCGGGGCCGGTTGGGGGCGAACCTCGTGCCGGAAGTGACCGGAGACCCCTCTCTCCGATCACTCGCCGCACACAGTTGGCCCGCGTTGCCACCGTCGGGCAGGATGAACAGGTGGTACCAGTACCGCGACGGTGGTCCGATATCAGCCCTTCATGGATGACCGCATCCCTCGCGCGGAGGCTGCCCGGCGTCGCCGTGAGCGACGTAAAGGTTGGCGTAGTCGTCGACGGGACAAACAGCCGGGCAAAGGTCGAGCTCTCCTACGGCGCCGGCTCGGGTCCAATGTCGGTGTTCGTCAAGGCCCGTGGCCGCCCGATCCACCGACTCGCCCTCGTCGCCCTTGGTGCGTGGGCAGCCGAGGCTCGACTCGCCGAGTCCGGCGTGGCACTGCCGCTCGAGCACCCGGTGCCCTACGCCGCCGGAATCGATCAGCTTCGCTGCAGCGCGGTTGTCGTCATGGAGGACGTCACCGACTCGGGCGGCAGGCCGAACGTCGGGACGGGGACGCTGTCGGTGGAGGAGGTTCGCTCGGGGCTCGACGGACTTGCGCGCCTGCACGCGTCGTACTGGGACCGCCCGCTGCCCGCGGCGCTCGGGTTCCTCGCACCTTGGCGCCTCGGCACCTACTGGGCGCCCATATCGGCTGCCAGCCTGCTGCGGGGGCTGCGCCGGCTCGAGAGCGCCGACCAGCAGTGGCAGATACCGCCATCACTGCGCGTGCGAGACCTGGAGCGGCAGTTTCGGATGAGCGCGTCACTCGCAGCCATCGGTCCGCAGACCGTGCTCCACGGCGACCCCCACCCCGGCAACACCTACGGGCTCCCCGGCGGGCGGACGGGTTTCTACGACTGGCAGCTCGTTCGCCGAGGCAACTGGTCACACGACGTGGGCTACTTCCTCGTCGGTAGCCTCGCCGTCGCGGAGCGCCGTGTCCATGAGAAGGACTTGCTCGCCTTCTACCTCGGCTCGCTGCGCCGTGCCGGGGCCGGAGCCGGGGTCGCGGCGCCGGGCGATGAGGCTGCCTGGGCCCGCTACCGCGCCTCTCCGGCATTCGGGCTCGGGACCTGGCTGCACACCCTCTCGGTCGGGACCTTTCAACCACTCGACACCTGCCTCGCCACTCTCGAACGGTTCGCGACCGCGTACGGCGACCTCGAGACCCATCGGTCGGTTGTCGCCACGCGGTGACCTGGGCTCCCCGCACGAGACGCTGCTTACACCGAGGGAGGGGGTTTCGCCTCGAGCGGGAGTGCCTCGGAGGCTTCTGGGTGGGTGGTCGGGACAGATACGTCCCAACGGTCCACCCAGAGGCGCGAAGGGTGCTACTCCGGCGGGGTAACAGGGCGCGAAGGGTGCTACTCCGGCGGCGGCGGCGGCGTCGTCGCGACGCGGGGCAGCAGGGCGCGAAGGCTGCGCTGGAGGATGCATCCTGCCCAGACACCGACGCCGTATGAGAGGTCGTCGAGCAAGCCGTAGCCCAAGCTCGCCGCGAGCCCAAGCCGTCGGGGCATGGGCGACTGGCAGGCTTTCACGTGCTCACGAGGAGCGCCCTCGGGGACCGGACCTGGCGCCTGAGCACCTAGGCGCATCAAGGGCATGCGTGCGCCCATCTCGGCTGCAGCCAGGACAAGCAACGAAGGACGGCGCACCCGCGGCCAGCCCGCCGCTGCAACGATCACCGCCGGCCACCATTCACGGCGCAACGCCGTCGCGAGCCCCGCCACCGTCCACGCCTGCCCCTTCACGACGGCTCGAAGCGCCTCGGGGTGGGAGGCGCCGAGGCCGAAACGCCGGAGCTTGGATGACAACGAGCGCGCCGGCAGGATAGTCAGGCCGAGCCACGCGGCCAACCCAGCAAGTCGGCGGGTCCCCGCTCCCCTGCCACCAAGTGCAGCTAGCAAGGCGAGAACCCCGCCCACCGACCACAGATTGCCCTCAAAAGGCGCCACGGTGCCAGGGTGGCGACGATCAAGCGCGGCGGCCGACGTGCCGTAGCCGAACCGCTGGAGGGCGAATCCCGCGAGGCTGGACCTGGAGTCGTGCCACACGACCGCACGAGGCTCGTACCGTACCTCCCAGCCGGCCTCTTCGAGCCGGCGGAGCAGGTCGACGTCCTCTCCGACGGCCATCGCTCCGTCGAACCAGCCGACGTCCTCGAGAGCCTGGCGACGACAGACGATGGCCGCCGACGGGACGTAGGAGACGCGCCGATGGGCACCCACGATGCCGGGCGCGGGCCCGAGATCGAGAGGCGAGCACGCAGACTCGTACGCGCCGAGCTTGCCAACCGCCGCCGCCCTGACGCGGGGGGCGACTGCCGCGACGGCGGGATCGTCGAAGTGGCCGACGAGGCGGTCGAGCCAGCCGGCTTCCGGGCGGACGTCGGCATCGATGAAAGCGACGAGTGGGGTGAGGACGAGAGGGCGGGCGGTGTTTCGGGCTGCGGCGGCACCGCCAGTGCCGGGTCGTCGCACGAAGACCGCGCCTGCGGCCTCGGCGGTGCTCTTGAGGGATGCCGAGCTGGCGGACCGAGACCCGTCGTCGATCACGATCACCAGCCCAACGAAACCCCCACCCAACTCCGCCAGCAGCCTCGCGGCGGGGCCCTCGTCGTCGCGCACGGGCACGACGACGGTGAGCTCGCTCGGCGCGAGCTTGCGCGCGGCTGGCAGTCGGTGAAGCATGCCGGCGGCAACGAGACGGTGCGCCAGGGCTACCTCGGGCGGTGGGCCGGCTGGATCCCGCGGGGTACCTGGATCCCCTGGCGGGCCTGGATCCCGCGCGCGACCGGCCACCAGCCGATCGAGTGTGAGCGCTCCACCGGTGCTCAGTCTCACCAGCCGAAACGGCTCGCCGCCGAACAGGACCTCACCCTGCCGGCCGAGCCGTCTGACGCTCCGGTCGAACAGGTAGCGAGGCGCCGGTCGAAAAGCGGCTGAGCTGTCAGTCAAAGACGAGGACGCCCCGCACGTTTCTCCCGTCACGCATGTCCTGGTAGCCCTCATTGATCTCTTCAAGGGGATAGGTCTTCGTGATGAGCTCGTCGAGGAGGACACTTCCTTCCCGGTAGAGCGAGAGGATCTTCGGTATGTCTACCCGGGGGTTGCCTCCGCCGAAGAGCGAGCCCCGCACCTCCTTTTGCCACAAGGTCAGCTCGAAGAGCGAGAGGGTCACCTCTGCCTGTGAGAACGGGGCGATCGCGGTAACGACCACGGCACCGCCCTTGCGCACGAGCGAGAGGACCGGGCCGAGAAGCTCACCGCGAGCCACGTCCGTCGTGATGATGGCGGAGTCGGCGAGCTCGCCTCGGGTGAGGTCGTTCACGAGTGAGTAGGCCTCGAAGACGTCCTTGGCGCTATGGGTAGCCCCGAAACCCTGAGCGCTCTGTCGCTTGAGCTCCACTGGATCGACGGCAACGATGACGCGGGCTCCTGCGTTCCTTGCCCCCTGCACCGCGTTCGCGCCGATGCCGCCCACACCGACGACGACGACGACGTCGCCGGGCTCGACTTTGGCGGTGTGAACAGCCGAGCCCCAGCCCGTGGCGACACCACAACTGACAAGTGCCGCCTTGTCGAGGCCGATGTCGGGATCGATCTTGATGACGGAAGCCTCGTGGAGCACCTGGTGCGAGGCAAAGCACCCCACGAGCGACATGGGTGCCAGACCCTGGCCCTTGGCCCGCATGCGGTGGATGCCGTTCGCGATCGGCGTCCCGAGCATCAGGTGCCGCCCCAGGTCACAGAGGTTCTGGTGGCCGCTCGCACATGGGCGGCACCTCCCACAGCTAGGGATGAAGCTCATGACGACGTGATCGCCTTGCTGCACGCTCGTGACCCGTGCACCGACCTTCTCGACCACTCCGGCGCCCTCGTGACCACCGACCGCCGGTAGTGCGATCGGGATGTCGCCAGTCACGAGATGCTCGTCCGAGTGGCACAGACCGGCAGCGGCCATCGACACGAGAACCTCGTCCGGCTCGGGGTCGTCGAGCTCGACTTCCTCGATCTGCCAGCTTTCCTTCAATCCCCACAGCACTGCGGCCCTGGCGCGCACGGCGCTCCTTCCCTCGTCACTGCCTCGGCCCGTAAGTCCCCTGGCCGCGACCCGCTATCTCTGCTGTCGAAGGTAGCACCGGGACCGTGGCCCGCCGTGGGCCCGCCGTGGCGCGC
>CAZAMA010000246.1:0-4173 GCA_964485645.1 uncultured Acidimicrobiaceae bacterium
GGACGCCGCCCTTTCAAGGCGGTAACACGGGTTCGAATCCCGTTGGGGGTGCTCGGCATCTTCCCTGGTCACGGCGCCGAGCGACCCTGAAGGATGGCCTCGACGAGTCAACATCAGCCCATTCGTGCGCGATCCGTGCGCGATGTGCGATGCCGCATGCCTCGTCCAGAGTGGACCCCCAGTTAGCCGCGTCCCTTGGAATCACACGTCCAGGTGGCTGTGCCGTGGTGAGGCGAGAGCGACACCTACCCCTTGAGTTCGAGTGAGCCCTGGTCAGTCCCACACGTCGCAGATCGGGGTCGAACTCGCTGTCGCCAAAATCGAAGCCAAGGCCCAACTCCTGATAGCGGCGGAACGACCCGCTGTCGTAGCCCATAACGCGTCCATCGCGGCGACGACCCCCCGGGGGGTGCCGGGGGAACGTCAGATCGATCCATAGGCCCCCGCTCATGCGGAGATGGGCTTCACCTCAACGGTCTGCCAGCGCGCCCGGGTACAGGCCACGTACAACTTGCGATTGGTATCCACGTGCACCGAGAGCCCGGCCTCGAGGGACGCCCGCTCGCTGTCCATCAGCCGCACCCCAACTTGGTCCCACTCGCCGCCCTTCGCCTGGTGAGTGGTCAGCCCGGGTACGGGCCGCCCGGAATACGCCAGCCGCTCCTGTATGAGTGCCAGCCGGCCGGTGTGAGCAGGATGAGCGGGACGAAGTCGGCGAGGCGAGACTTGGCAGACGACCTCGACCAACTCATCGTAGGCAGCAGTGACAGCTTTCCTCCCGCCACTCCGGAGCGTCTCCGCTACCCGCTGCAGATCGGGCTCAAGCAGCCGGGGTACCTCACGATCCCGAATGGCAAGCGCAGTCAGCGCGTCCTTGAGGTACGTCGCATCAAGGTCCAACACGTTTCGCGTGACATGATTAAGAAGCAAGGTGGCTGCTGCCTCCTCGTAACCACCCTTGAATGTGTGGAAGGCGATCGGAAGCACGCCGGAACCCAGCTCCCACAGGCTCCTCCACCATAGAGCGAGGACGACGTCGAGGTCCCCAACTTCGGCCGTCGGTGTCGTGGGTAGCACGACGCCATGGCCGCCGCGCAACGCCAACGCCAGGTCCCGTTGTCTTCCGTCGCGCCAGCGGAAGGACTGCGTCAGCGGCATCGTGCGCACGTCCGCGCGCTGCAGGAGTTCGGGGACGAGCTGCGGTCGTGCACCCCGAAAGACGTACAATGCCTGCCACGGGTCGCCGACGAGGGTCACGGTGATTCCAGCGTCAATCGCCGCCTCGATGATTGCTATATCCAGGTCATTCGCGTCAAATACTTCGTCAACAATCAGGGCGCGCATGGTGTAGCGCAGGCGCTGCCGGACATAGTCGGCGACGGCGGGGGCCTCCATGGCCTGCTCGAGAACGTCGCGGACGTCCTGGTGCGTACAGATGCCCCTCAAGAGCAACGGAACAGTCTCCGTGGCCGGGATCGACGAGGAGGGAGTGGGCTTGAAGCCTCGCTTGATCTGCACGTTCTGGTCGACCACCACAAGGTTGTAAGTCGTCCGGTTCCAAGTGCTGCCGCTGAACGACGCCCAACTGTCGTGCACTTCGAGCGCGATCTGTCCATCGGGCCAGAGGTCCGCCTGGTTCGGCCACGCAAGTAACCCCGCGCGGAGGAGGTCGTGGAGAAGTTCGCACATAATCGTGTCGAGCGTGATGACACGATGAGGCCATGCCAATGCACTCGGGCCCCAAAGCCGTTGTACGCGCCGGCGGAGGTTGTAGGTTGCCGCACGGGTGAAGCTCACGGCGGTGACCGCTCGAAGGTCCTGTCGGTGCCGCGGTGTGAAGCGCTGCACGCCGAACCGATGAGCGGAGGCGGTCGTCTTGCCTGTGCCAGGCCCGGCCTCAATGAAGATGTTCGTGGTACTGGTAGCCGCTGCGAGCCGCTGCTCGTCGGTGAGGGCGTCAACCGCTCCTGCGTGGGTCAGGACATTGCTCATGCCAGGCCGGCGTTCTCTCGGACCGCGTCGCCTACATCGCTCGGGGCTAGGGACTGTAGGGACGAGTACAGGAAACTGAAGATACGTTCCAGCGGTTCCGGAACGTGCACGACGACGCCACCATTCTCTCGACGAGCGTCGCGCAGCCGTCCAGCAAGCGCGATCGCAAACTCCCCCTTGCGTCGCGCAGCCGTGCCGGCCGGTTCGATTGAGCCGTCGGGCAGCGTCCGACTGCTGCGGAACAATTCATGGACGCTCTCGGCGGTCACGGCGGCCGGTGGATCAATGCCGAGGTCCTCTAGCGTTGCGGTGACTAGCTCCTCATTTCCAGGAGTGAGCTGCGGCTCTAACGTGGGATGGCTGTGCTCAATCAGCACAACATCGGCCGCGTGGTCGTCGGCCCAAGCTGGCAGCGTTGGCGTTTCGTCCATTGCAAGGTCGCTGTCGCGCAACACCGCCAACTGACTGCACAGTTCGTAGCCCCGGGTGGCAAGCAGGGTGGGCGCCCAAGAACCGACCTTCGTGCCCATCGGAACGATGCTCAGCGCGTCGATGAACGCTCTCTTCTCGACATCGTCACCGGCCCATACCCAGCCAAATTCTCGAAGCAAGGCGACCTCGGTGACGCCCTCGACGAGCACCAAGCGGTCGGCGAAGAGCGACGCCGACCGGCTCGCGTCCAGATGCAGTCGGGCCTTTCGTAGCACCTCCGTGCGGTCCCTTAGAGGGATGTCGGCTACTGCCCGGCAGACTCGGTGACCATCTCGGTCACGACGAATGATGACGACCTCCTCCGGGTCGCAGGAAGTAATCACGTCCGTCGCGTGGCTCGAGAGGATCACCTGCAGCTCCGGCCGCAACTCGACCTGCCGCCGAAGGTAGCGGACAAGGGAGTGCTGTAGCTGGGGATGCAGGTGTGCTTCGGGCTCTTCGATCACGACCGTGACGTGGAAGGGCCCGTCGGGAAAGAACGAGTCTTCGACGCTCTCCTTCTCAGCCTGTGCCTGACGTAGAACCCGCTCAGCCTCGTCCAGCTCCACCGCTGGTGAGGTCCCTTGCTGCCCGTCTTGACCCGGCGTCGCTGTCTCGGGCACGCTCGCCCCATACTCCTCGGCAGTGGTAGCTGCGACCGCCGCCTCGCCCTCGGTAGTGTCTGGGATGGCGGCCAGCGTGACTGCGATGTGCAGCAGATTGACGTAGCCCAGCCCGACGACCTCCAGGGGGAGGGCCTGGTCGCGCCCCTCCGCGGTGGCGAGCATCAGCTCCAGCACGCGGGCCAGGTAACGATCGTCCACAACCTGGCCGCGGATATAGGGCCAGGTGCGCGAGACCCCCGCCGATAGAGCGCGAAGGTGCTCGCCGACTCGGCCCTCGAGTGCCTGGAGAAGATCATCGGTGGCGAGTAGCTCGAGCAGCCCAGAGGCCCGGCCGCGGAGCCGCGTTAGATCGCGACCACGGCCCCGATTCTGCTGCTGGGCTCGCAGCAGCTCAACGAGGACGCGAGTCTCACGACGGGCGAGTTCGTCGAGCGGGTTACGCCATGCAGGCAGGTACACCAGAAGCGTCTGCCCCTCGATTTCGCTCGTCGCCAGCGCGCGAGCACTAACACTCCCCAGGCTCCGATGGAGCGTCTTCGTCCACACAGCGGCGACTGTTCCCGGCACACTCCGGCCGCTCTGGGCTTGCAGTTGCCGGCCGAGAGGGCCCTCGGTCTCCCCGGTGGCCGCGAAGGAGTACTCGATTTCGAGTTCTCGATCACCGGCGCCCAAGGCAGCCGCCGAGAGCCGCGGTTGCTGCGGGAAACGCTTGCTGTGCCCCAGGGAGATCGCGTCGCTCAGGGTCGTCTTGCCGGCCGCATTTGCACCAGCGAGGACCGCAAACCGACCTGGCAACTTGAGCTCGAGTTCTCCATCCGCGGCACCGCGGAGCCCACAAATCCGCAAGCGACTCAGGTGCACGTGTCGGATCCCTCCTCGTCCGCCCGCCCGGCGGTGCGGCCGTGCTATGCGCAACAAGAGATTACCGACCAGCCACTCAGAGAGTTCCCAAGATCCCGATGGAGTGCAAGTTCCAAGTCTCGACAGAAAGATGACCGCTACCGCTCTTTTTCGGGTCTTGTGACGCTGTCGTCTCGCATTCCGCACGTCTCGCGCCTGATTTCATGATGTGACGCCGAAGGCG
>CAZAMA010000247.1:0-4158 GCA_964485645.1 uncultured Acidimicrobiaceae bacterium
TCGCCGAACCCGACGCCGTCCTCGGGGCGGTGGGGAAGCGGAAGACAACCCACGATCTCAAGTGGGCCATCGGGGACCTGGTCCAGGTGGTCGAGGCCAAGTGGACTGACACCCCGCCCAGAGCCAGCGCCGCGAACCTCGGGCGGATGCAGTGGCTCCTCGACAACGACGAGTACGAGCTGCCCAACGAGCACCGGCCTCCGTGCCATCAGGACGACGGCCACAGCTACAAGTCGATGTACGGCCGACTCGCCTGGGACAAGCCCGCGCAGACGATCACGAGCGGCTTCGGTTCCATCGGCCAGGGCCGGTACATGCACCCGGCGCTCCCGAGGGCGCTCACGCCTCACGAGGCGGCGCGCATCCAGGGATTCCCCGACTACTTCGACTTCGACGCGGCCCAGCACCGGGCTGCGCTGGCGGACATGATCGGCAACGCCGTGCCCCCCGCCCTCGGATCCGCTGTCGTCGGGGCACTCCTCGGCGAGCTCGACGACGAGGCATGGAGGTAGACACTCCTCGAGCGTCATCGGCTGACGCGCTCCGCCGGATGCAACGTCAGCGGCGACGCGACACCAAACCGGAGATCGAGCTGCGCCGCCGTCTGCACGCGAGTGGGCTCCGCTACCGTGTCGACTGTCCGCTGCCGGGCATGCCGAGGAGGCGCGGAGACATCGTGTTCCCGACTGAGCGCGTGGCAGTGCTGGTGTGCGGCTGCTACTGGCACGGGTGCCCGCAGCACGGCACGTGGCCCAAGGCCAACGCCGACTGGTGGCACGACAAGATCGAGGGCAACCGACAGCGCGACGCCGACACGGATGCCCGCCTCCGGGACGCCGGCTGGCTCCCGATCCGCGTGTGGGAGCACGAGGACCCGGCGAAGGCGGCCGCTAGGATCGCCCGCACCGTCCGTGCTCGACGTAGTTCGCACAGATCCCGAAGAGGACGGTAGTTCGGCCTGTATTGGAGGGCGTGACAGTGAATCCGAATACGCCGTTTTGGCGGGAGATGCAGAGGTACGTTGACCATTGGTCTCTTCGGTACCCGAGCGATGATGAGGCAATCGCCCCGTTCGCTGGGAGAAAGGCTCTGCTCCTCGAGGAGATCCATGTAGTTCTCGACTGGAAACTTGAATCGACCCTCAACTGGTTACAGGTGGCCAAGGCCAACTTGGCGAGAGATCCGGAATGCTTCGTGGTCGACTCAGTTGCTAGAGCCATCTCGTGCAACGACGACTCAGGTTCAATGCGCCTAGTCTGCGAGATCAACGGTATTCAATTGGCTACTGGGAGCGCTCTTCTGATGGCCACTAATCCGGACCGCTTCACCGTGTACGACGAGAGGGCGTTGGCATCCCTCAAGTCTGCATGTGTCGATCTTTATCGTGAGCCCGTCTGTATGGGCGAGTGGCTCACTTTCCTGAATACGTGTCGTCGGATATCACGAGAAACTGATCGCCCACTTCGAACCGTAGACCGCGCCTTGTGGGCTGCCAATGGGAGCTGCAATCCGATATCACCAAGAAGTAGCGGTCCCACTGCCTGACGCATCAGACAGGAGCTTGTTCATCCGTGACCTATCCCCGTTGGCGCTACTACCCGACGAGCAACGTCCCGCCCAGTTGGGTGACGGACCTAACGCAGGTGTTCGCAGACGTTCAAGAACGTATCGATACAGCTCATTATCAAGGGCTACACAGTGACGGGATCCTTGCGCACCTGTCTCCCGGGCTCCTTGAACTTGGCTATGCGGTGGAGACAAGCAAAAAGGCAGTTGACAAGATCGAGCGTCCAGTCCTCTTCGGAGATGAAGGAGAGCCACGAGTTCATTACCAGATTGACGCATGGCTATCCGATCTCGGAGTCGTCGTAGAGGTCGAGGCGGGTCGGGGCTGGATGGGGAATGCCTTTTACCGCGACCTCATCCGAACCTCGCTGATCGTCGGATCCCGGTACCTAGCTATCGCCATGATGGATCACTACGTTTATGCCTCTGGTGGGAAGAAGCTCACAAGCCATGACTTCGAACTCACCCGGGATCAGCTTGATGCCATCTTCGCCAGCGGGCGACTTCAACTTCCTTTCGAAGGCGTTCTGCTCGTCGGCTACTGAGATAGGTGTCGTTTGCATCTCAGGCCGTTACGAAGGCGACGCCGCTAGGGCTGTAGACGACCTGTAACGCCTTGAGCGATGATGCCCCAGAAATTGCCGGCGGTGATGTCGGTCGACACCTGCTCGCTCCCGTTGACCTCCTCCCAGCGGAACGTCACGGACACGGTAAGAGCGTTCGGCGTCGGCACGAGCTTCTCCACGAGCTTCACCACGAAGTCGTACGCCGTGGTCTTGCGATCCTCAGCGATGGGGCTTTCGTCCACCATCTTGCCGATGTGGCTCCGCAACTTGAGTTGGCACATAGTCACAAGAGTGAGGCGTTCGTTGTAGGCACGAAGCTGCGTGGCCACGTCGGGGAAGTGGCCCGCAAGAGCGTGCCAGTCGTCGTCGGTCTCGGTGAGGCTCCTCCCTCCGCTCACCTGTCCTCGGAACCGCTGCGCCATCGCCTTCAGGTCGTCCCGGTGGGTATCCGAGATGGGCACCGGCGGCAGCGTCTTGTCCTCATGGGCGACCTCTACTACGAGAGCGACCACAGTCATGAGGAGCAGCCCGCCCAGTAGACCGACGAGTCCCCACGCGAGGTCCTTCGTGACGAGTCCGACGATGATCGCCGCCACGACCGGCAGCACGGCGGCAAACGGCCCGAGCTTCTCGTTCAGACCCCACACGGGGTGTATGTACGCCCGCTGGAGCGCCTCCCACACGTAGCCGAGCCAGCGCTTCACGGGGATCATGATGCCCTGTCACAGCGGAACGCGATTATGAAGGGGTGACGTCAGACCCGAAAGTCATCGACCAGGAGGCTCACGCACACATGATCCGTGGGAACGCCGACTGCCCCCACACCTGGGCGGCAGACCTCTAGACGCTCTCCGTCGCCGCGATCTCGGCCCGCCAGGCCGGGTCGTCCTCGTTGCCGGTCATGCGGGCGAGCGAACCGTAGGCCCAGCGGATCGTGAGGCGCTGCGGCTGGAACTTCGACGACTGTCGCGTCACCTTCGCCACCTCGACCTCGGACACGAGCGATGCGATCACGGCGCGCTGCTGGTCGAGCGTCATGGAGTCCCACTGCTCCCCGACGCGGCCGTTGAGCACGGACGAGGAGCGCGCGGTCGCCAACTGCCCCCTGATCTCGTCCAGCCTGCGGCGGAGCTGGCCCGCCGGGCGGGTGATCTCGCTGGCGCGCATGACTCCGTCGGCGACCAGCTGCGCGAGGTCGGCCAGCCGGCGCTCGGTGTCGGCCTGCTCGCGAACGAGCTCGCGGGTCCGCCGCGCCGACTCCGCGTCCTGCCCCGCCGTCCATTCGAGCACCTGCGGGCTGTCGGCCCTGTCTTTCAGGATCGGCAACAGGTACCGCTCGACCGTCTCCTGCGTCACGGTCACGGTGCCGCACCGTCCCCCGCCGAGCGCCTTCCTGCACCCGTAGAACCTTGTCGTGCGGGTCGTGCCGTCGTCCAGCCGGTCGGTACGCGGCATGGACGAGAGCGGGTGGCCGCACTCGCCGCACGTCAGCACTCCCTTCAGGACGTAGCGGCTGTCCGTCCGCGGGCCGCTGCGGCGGGCGGGGTTGGTCAGGATCGCGCGCACCTGCTCCCACGTCTCGCGCTCGAGGATCCCGGGCCAGATCGTCTCGACGCCCTCTAGAATCTCGCCCCTGTGCTCGCGGAGACCGGCATAGCGCGGACGTATGAGCGCATTGCGGACGGACTTGCTCACCCACTCCCCGCCTCCGACCGGCGGCACTCCCGACTCCTGCCAGTCGTTGCGTATGGCCGCCAGGGTCGAGCCCTGCAGGACCCTCTGCGCGGCGTCGCGGATCATTTCCGCCTCGTTCTCGCGCACGGTCACCTTGTCAGCCTCGTACCCAAAGGGGCGCGAGGCTCCGCCGGTCGGCAGCCCGCGCTCGGCCTGCTGCTGCTTCTGGCGGCGGATGCGCTGGCTCATCTTGCGCGACTCCTCAGCGGCGACCGCACCCTTGATGCGCGCGACGAGCAGGCCGTCGCCCGTGCCGAGGTCGATGTCGCCGGAGACCGTCGCCAGGCGGGTC
>CAZAMA010000248.1:0-4145 GCA_964485645.1 uncultured Acidimicrobiaceae bacterium
AGGGCGACGGGCCTAAGTGGGGCCAAAACCGGTGAGCACGCCGACGCGAGCGGAGTCGGGCCAGCGTGCCTCCTTCATGAATCGCCGCCGGGCTCTCATCCTCGCGAAATCAGGAAGATGCCCGCCGCAGCTGCTGCCAGCGCCAGCACCCCGGCTGCCCGTCGGTTACCGGACTGCATGTTCGACGCGAGCTTGAGCGCTTCGACAATCAACTCCTCGTCCTGTCGATAGAACGGTGGACTGACCGCCTCTACCGCCGCCGTGAAGAACTCGCCATCCGGCGTCCCCAGCCATGTACCGAGGCCGAGTGCCCGGAACTCGGCGATGGCGAGGAGTTGCCCAGCCAACTCGGCCGGCGTCGGCCGATCGATCGGTGGGTGCCACGCGAACGCACGGCCGGCGACTCGCCGCGGTAGGTTGACGTGCTGGTCCAGAAACTCGGTCAGTTGCCGCTGCCTGTCATCCATCGTTGTTCCTTTCGCTTGCGGGAAGCATCGATATCGATGATGACGGCTCAGGACGGGGTTCGTCGCGCAACGGTGGCAGATCTCGGTGGGGCGTCTACCTGGCAACGAACACCTGGGTCGTAGCCTCTTGGTGTGAGGCGAATCAGCCAAGCCATGCGAGAGCTGGTAGATGAGGTCAACCGCAGAGGGACAACCGTCCGCGGGCGGCAGCTTACGCCTACACAGGTTTCCGACCTGCAAGATAGAGCGATTATCGGCACCGAGGTGTGGGTTCACCCAGGGCGACCGGCGGGCGGCAGCTCCACGCGCTATCCGGACAGCGCCGTCGCCACGATCGAGGCCGTGGCCAGAGGGCTGAACGAGAAACGCGATACGAACCGCGCCGTGCTCGTCGCCTTCACCGAAGGCGCCAACGTCCTGCAGGCGGGCGTCCGTATGGCTTACACCGCCTACTTCGGCGGGCTACGAAAGACGGTGCAACTTCTTGCTGCCGGCCAAAAGCGACTGCGCCTACCTGCCGGCGTGCTTCAGGCACCGCTCGACGCCCTCAGCAAGCGCGCTCTCATCGACGTTGCGAACGGAACCAAGCCCTCGCCAGAGTCTCTCGACGCCCTGATCAACGTGCTGGGCCTGCCCAGTGATCTCCGTACTACTCCCCGCGAGACCAGCGCCGCCGACTACCCGAGCCTCGAAGAGCTGCTGACTTCGCTCGGAATCGGGCGCGTCCTGCAGAAGGTGCGCAGGGCCGATCCGACCGAGCTCGTGTGGGCAGCTCAATCCATGCTGATGCTCCTTCGTTACAGCCTCGTGCTCTATCAAATCACGTCGTTGACCGGCTCCTCCGGCTTGCCGGTCGTCTCTGACGATCCCGAGATCAACGCTTCCGCTCAACACGTGTTTCGCACACTCGTAGCGGGCGGACGCTTCCTCGACCGGCTCATGGCGCTATCCGCAGCACGGCGAACCGACGTCGAGATGGCGGCCTTGAACGCACCGGTCGTACTTGTCGCCTTTGACATCCTGCCGCCCGACGCCAGAGATACCTTCGAGGAGCTAATGGAACAGATCGCTGGCAATCTCCCCAAGCTCTCAGCGATCGAGTCGCTCATCAGGGACCTTCCCCCAGAGCTACGTCACCTTCTCTCGTGGGAGTCGCAGGCGCATCTGGCGTCGTTGCCGGCGGAGGAGGTCGCGAAGCTGCGGGCGTTTGGACGTGCTTGGGCGGGGAGGCATCCAGATTTGGCAGCGCTATTCGCTGATGAGGAATCCTACGAACTTGCGGCCGGTACGGACGGTTGCAGCAGGCCGGCTCTGCCGTCTGGATAGCTCGTCATTCGCGGCGGGCCTTACATCACGTCTGTCGCACGCCCGTGGCCAGCGGGCGCTTGCTTGACCCGCTGATGGCGCTGCCCAACAAGGGAGCGGACATCGAGATGGCGCTATTCAGCGCACCCGCCTTCTCGTAGCTTTCGACGTGTCGCCGGCCGATGCAAGGGAGACGCTGGCCACGACCGGGCAGGTCGCTGACAAGCTGTCCGGGTTGGTCGCGATTGAGTCACCCCAGTCGATACGAGTCACCCCTGTAAGACTGCACTTCGTGGCTGTAGGCAATAGGCGCAGCGGTCGCCGTTTCCTCCTGGTAGATTTCTGGAAGATTCCTGGGGGGGCCGGAGGGAAGGTGCGAGTCGTTGAGTCGAAGGTGGAGCACCTCGATGCTGGCCGGTTTCGCATAACGACCATCCTTGAGGAGGACACCTCGTCCGTGCCGGTCGAGGTCGCCATCCCAGAAATCGGTGAAGGTCCAACTGGCGATGCCGTCCCGGACAAGATCGTCCGGGCCTTGATCCAGCACGGGCCAGCCCCCCTTTCTGTAGCAGCGATCCAAAGAGAAGTCGGTGGCAATCCCGGAACCGTCAACCGTCAGGCGTGGACACTGTCGACCAATGCGCCCGATCTCCAGATTCGCTTGAGGGGTTGGGTCGTTAGTCCCGAACGTGGCCACTACGCACTCAGCCCCGCGGCACGAGAACGCCTCAGCATGAAGTGACAGCTGTCAGCGGTGGAGCCGCCGAGAATTTGAGCGGATCCAGACGAAGCACGCCTCCACTGCCCGAGCCGGGTCAGGTTGTGGAGGTCCGAGGCTCGACCTGGGCGGTAGCAAGCGTCCAAGCCCAAGGGCTGCCGCGTAGCCCTGCGGACGAGGCGACGGCGCAGCTCTCCCACGTCGTAGACCTCCAGTCCCTCGACGAGGGGCGCCTCGATGAGACGCTGAGCGTTGTTTGGCAGCTGGAGGTCGGCCACACGGTGACTCCGGCTCAGGGCGTTCCCGATCACATCAATCTGGAATCCTTTGATAACCCGACCATGTTGGCGGGGTTCATCGATGCGATGCGGTGGGGCGCCGTAACTTCGGCCGACCCGAACCGCTACCAGGCGCCATTCTGGTCGGGTGTGAACGTAGAGGCCTACCAACTTGAACCCTTGCGCCGGGCGCTCGAGTCGCCGCGCACGAACCTGCTGCTGGCCGATGACGTAGGGCTCGGCAAGACAATCGAGGCAGGACTCGTCATCCAGGAGCTACTTCTCCGCCACCGTGCCCGGACGGCAGTCGTCGTTTGCCCGCCTAGCCTGTCGCTGAAGTGGCAGGACGAGATGCGCGACAAGTTCGGCCTGGACTTCACAATCGTCAACAGCGAGCTGATGGCTCAGGTCCGCCGCACTCATGGTTTGCACGCCAACCCGTTTCTCATGTTCCCTCGGGTGATCGTTTCGATGGCGTGGTTGCCCCAGGTGCGAGCGCAGCGCCTATTGCGCGACGTATACACGCAGGCCAGCAGCCCTAAGTCGGGGAAGCGGTTCGCCTTCGACATTCTCGTCGTCGACGAGGCTCACCACGTCGCCCCGTCGAGCCCGCCGGCGATCGGGGGCGGTAGAGGGTATGCCGTCGACACTCAACGCACGGTCGCTGTGCGGCAGCTCGCGGACAAATGCGAGCACCGGTTGTTCTTGTCGGCGACTCCTCACAACGGGCATCCCGAGTCGTTCACCGCGCTGTTGGAGATGATCGACTCACGCCGATTCTCGCGTGGCGCGCTGCTTGACGCGAACGCGCTCAAGGACGTTACGGTCCGCCGCCTCAAGCGCGACCTTGCCGACAAGTGTTTCAAGAACCGGGTGGTTCGGGCTCTGCCCTTCATTCCAAGCGACGACGAAACTGCGATGTTCGAGCTGCTCGACGAGATCCTCACGAAGAGTGCCAAGCTCAACGGAACCAAGCCGGGGGGCGACATCGTCACGATGCTGCTCAAGAAGCGGTTTCTTTCGAGCCCGTTCGCCTTCGGACAGACGCTTAGCCACTACCTGACTTCCGGGGTCGGACGTGGCCTCTCCGACGATGACTACGACGACATCTTCGGTGAGGGACAGTCCGACGAGGAGGAGGGCCTCTGGGCGCAGGACGAATCCGAGCGGCTTCGCGAGTCGAAGGGTTCGGATCCGCTAAGTGCGGCCAAAGCGGGTCAGCTCGAAACCCTGATGGGGTGGGGACTGAGCTTCGAGAGTCGGATGGACACCCGCCTCGCCGCCCTCTTCAGTCTTCTTGAGGCGCTGTGCCGGCCGGACGGGAAGTACTGGCTGAACGAACGGATCGTTGTGTTCAGCGAGTACGCCCACACGATC
>CAZAMA010000249.1:0-4131 GCA_964485645.1 uncultured Acidimicrobiaceae bacterium
GGCGAGGGTCGTGTGGAGCGTTTGTCCAAGTCAAAGCGCCTTTCTGTGCTCGTCGCATCGCTCGTCGGCGCGGCAGGGACGCTGACACTCGCTGTCATTCCGCAGGCGCGGCTCGTGCCCAGTGCGTCCTTGCTCAGTGCTGGCCCAACGGTCGGGTCGTCCACCACCCCCGCCATCAACCTCTGCGGCATCGCGAACCCGGAAGGGTCCGGCCCAGGAGCCTTCGAGACTCCTGCGGTCCACACCGGCACCCTTGTGAGCGGGGACCCGACGACGACGATCTACCCGACGAGCCAGCTGGGCGGGTTCTACTACGACAGCTCGAATGGCGATGTCTACGTGAAGACGTCGACGTCGATCGTCGTGACGACGACCTCGGGCGCCGTGCTCAACACGTTCTCGCTCCCACAGCAGACGCTGAGCGGGCAGCCGATCTCCACTGGCACTGGCGACACGCTTCTCGTCGACCCGAGTGGCGACATGTACTTCGTTATCGGAGTGGGATCGGGATCCGATCTTGTCGAATTGAGCCCGACGGGCACCCAGGAGTGGGACGACGTGCTCGCCGGTTGGGTCTCGGGGCTGTTTGCGTGGCACGACAGCTCTGGCGACTGGGCCGCCGCGGTGGTCGGTGACAATTCCGAGCTCGTGATGCCATCCGGTGCCCAGGCGAATGGGACCGAGCCGATTCCGGCATCGCTCCTGAGCCCTAGTCCGTTGTGGGCGACGCCAACCCCGAGCGGCGGCCTTGTCTTCGATACCAGCTTCGACACCGGCGCCTACATCCACCAGATCACCTCGTCGGGAGCACCTGTCGCCCCTTCGCAGTCGGGCGTTCCCGCCTTCGGCGACCCGAACGGCCCCAACGCCGACAACACTCCCGGTGCCCCTTTCACCTTCTTCCAGATCGGCGGTGTCGTCGACTCCGGATCGACGATCTACATCTCCGAGGGACGTCGCGGCATCGACGTTTTCAGCCCGACCGGCGTCTACGAAGGGACCGTGCCAGCTAGCACGCTCGACAACATCGGCGTGCAGTCGTCGCTCTACTACGACCCGACAGACGCGACGCTGCTGATCGCCGACGAACACGGCGTCGCATCGGTTCCCACGTCGACGATCCAGAAGATTCTCGACACGGCGAGCCCTCCGACCCAGAACGGCTTCGGTGACACCCTCGGCATAGGGGCAGGGCTCACGACGAACGCGACAGCTGGGTACTTCCCCTCCGGTGCGACCCCGACCGTGACGGCGAGCTTCGACCCGTGGTGGCAGGACTACCCCGACCCGCTCGAGCTGAGCTACTGGGTCGCGAACGGCCCTGCGGTCACGGCGAACGATCTCCCCGCGTCGACCGTCGTGCCGCTGTCGTGGGGTGGCGTCTCGAGCGGCTCTCCGCTCGAGATCCCGCTCACGGTCCCCTCTGTCCCTGGTGTCTACCTGGTCAACGCAGATCTTCTCGACACGACGACCGGGACGACGATCGGTTCGACCTGTCTCACCTACTCGGTGGGGATGCCAGGCGACACCCTCGACTTCTCGACCCTTTCCCCGGGCGAGAGCTTCGGGGGCCCAGCTCCCGAGCGCGGCGTCGAGCTCGCAGCTGCTCTCGGCACCGGCGACATGCGCGAGCAGCTCGATCTCGGGACCCTGCTGCCGAACTGCGCCGCCTCGCCATCGGAGGCGACCTGCGGTCCCGGTGCGCTCACGAACTGGTCGAGCTACGACCCGGCGACCGAGGCCGCAGCCGCGAAAGCCAAGTCACTCGGGGTCAACTTCGAGGTCCAGGTCGCCCAGGCCAGCGCGCCGACGGACCAGGCCGTCATCCAAGACGGCTACTGGCAGGCAGACGTCGAAGCGATCGTCGAGCACTTCCACACGAGCGCGCCCGACCTCACCGACGTCGAGGCGTTCAACGAGCCGAACACCTCCAGCTACTTGACGCCAGCAACCTACGTGAGTGAGTGCCTCCAGCCTTTCTACCAAGCCGTCCAGGCAGCCAACGCCGCAGACGGGACGAATGTCCAGGTCATCGGCGGAACGGTGGTCGGCATGGACGTCTCGGGTTGGTGGGCCGGCATCGGTGCTGCGGGTGGCTTCTCCTACATGAACATCGCCGGGATCCATCCCTATCCCGGCTACAACCGCTCCTTTGAAGAGCAGGGCACACCGCAGATGATCGAGCAGTTGCGCCAGCTCATGGGCACTTACCACGTCGGGTCAATGCCGATCTGGGACACCGAGCAGGGCTGGTGGTCCGACGGCGAGGAGGACTTCTACGACGTCGGGAACTGGGCACCGCGCGAGTGGATGTGGCTGAAGGCACTCGGCGTTGAGAGCTGGGACTACTTCATCACCGAAGGGGGCTTCAGCGGTTTTGGGACCGACTTCTCCTTGATCGAGGCAGGCGGTGCCGACTCCTACCTCAAGCCGGGAGCGATCGGTCTCATGACGGTGTCGAACCTGCTCGGCGACCGCCCCTTCATCCGCCAGGTGAGCCTCGGCATTCCCCACGCCTACGGGATGCTCTTCGGACCACCGAGCAACGGGAGCGCGACGAACGACATCCTCGCGGTGTGGACCGACGACCTCGACGTCCAAGGTCAGGTGACGCTGAGCTCGGGCTCAGGCAACGTCACGATCACGACGACAGGCTCGCTCGGCGAGCCTGGATCGCTCACCGTCTCACCCAGCGCACCAACGCCGATCGCGCTTTCCGGGGCTCCCACCTACCTGAGCGTCCCGGCCGGAGACACGATCTCTGTCGGCCCGGCGGAGTCCTACGGACCGAACCTCGCCCTTGCGAGCTCGGGGGCGACGGCCTCGGCATCGTCGACCCAAGCCGGATGGAGCGGCCCGAGCGCGGTCATCTCGGGCAGCGCCAATGGCTCGATCTCACCGTGGACCTCCGAAGAGGGTGACAACGCTCCGTGGGTCCAGGTGAACTTGCCGAGCCCGGAGACGATCGACCGCGTCATCGTATCGACGAGCTCGATCGGCAGCACCATGCCGGGGCTTCGGGACTACACCGTCGAGCTCGACGAGAACGGCACCTGGACGACCGTCGGCACCGTCACGAACGAGTTCTTCAACCGCATGGAGCAGCTCAGCTTCCCCCCAGCGACGAGCGTCACAGGCATCAAGGTCCTCGTCACAGCGCTCGACTACAACTCAGAGCTCGGTGGCCTGCCACCGGACTACTGGCCGTCGAACCAGGGACAGACTGCAGTCGTCTACTCGGTGGAGGCCTACGCACCGGGTGTCGTCGGCACGACGAGCACGAGTACACCGAGCACGACGACGAGCACAACACTGGACTCGGCTCCCGGCACTCCGGCCGGCTCATCGCAGGTACTGCCTGCCTCGCCGCCCGCCACCAGTGCAGCTACAACGACGACGACGGCAGTACCTCCTTCTGATGTCCACGGCCCTACCACAACGCAGGCTGTTGCGACAACGACGCTGCCGCAACGAGTCGCGAGACACGGTGTCACGACCACGACATCGCCCAAGCCGCGTCAGCCTGTCAAGGTCCCGGTTACGACGACATCCACGACACTGGCCAAGGCTGGTGCTACAGGCATACCTGTCCGAGTCGTCGGCACGTCGAGGCCGGCCAAACGTCAGCTCGTGAGTACGGAGTTGCTGTTCGTGAAGCAGGTTGTCGTGGGTCGGTCCGGTGCCGTGACGACCAGGGTTGGAATATCGGTGACGCTACATGGAAAGCACGGCACGCCCACCGGGACTGTAATGGTGACGTATGGATCATGGGATCTTTGCCACGCGAAGTTGGAGAATGGTTCTGCGTCGTGCTGGTTGTCGGCGCTGCGCTACAACTTGCTCTCAGGGGCAGTGCGCGTGCGGTCTGGCTCTGCAACTGGGCTCTCTCGCCTGACCATTCGCTACGCGGGTGACGGACCATATATGGCTCTCCACAACAGAATTAGCAAAGTAAAGCTGAAGGCTGCTTTGAGCAATACAAGGGCATGTAGCGATAGGGCAGTTGGCACTGATCAACAGTGCGACGGAAATAAACTCACGAGGCCTGCGCACCCGAGGCCTGCGCACACGAGGCACGCGCACACGAGGCCTGCGCACACGAGGCCCGCGCACACGAGGCCTGCGCACACG
>CAZAMA010000250.1:0-4129 GCA_964485645.1 uncultured Acidimicrobiaceae bacterium
AGGTGACGGCTGGCGCCGACGAGGAGTAGCGGTCCTCCGGCACTGCTTTAAGGCCGGGCCTTGCGAGCTTCCCGGTGAAGCGAGGTTGATGGCTCGCCGCCGCCTTCGTGCTCTCATGTTGACACTCAGTAAATTGACGCACCCGTAGACGTTGACTTTGTCGCGAGAGGCAGGTTATGTTTTCTTGCGCACATCGACTCCGAGTGCATCTGGCGGCTCAGGCTCCGCTGTGCGTACCGGGAATTATGGCCCGCGGAGTTGTAACGAGGGGTAAGTCACTCAATGGGTAGGGCGCGCGCGCCCTGCCGGACGATGATCGAGGTGGGAAGTGCGAGCACGTAGAACAGTCGCCTGTTGGAAGAACCGATCCACCCGGGGCGTCCCGGTGCTCGTCCCCGTACTCGTGCTGCTGGTCCTTCTTGCCGGACTGCTCCAGCCCAGCGCCGCGCGGCCCAGCGCTTCGCACTGGGCGCTCACCGGTAGGACGTCGACTGCGCCCACCCCACCTGATCTCTATGTCGCCTACTCCCCCCTTCCACCCTCCGCGCCTGGGACCTCCCCGGGAGCCGACACAGTGCAGGCCTTTACCTCGGGCACGTCGCCGTTGCAGAGCATCGGATCGGCGCCGGTAGGCGCGCAGCCGGTCGCGGAGGCCACCTCCCCCGACGGCGGGACCGTCTACGTCCTCAACTCCGGAAGCGACAACCTGACGCCTGTCGACGCGCTCAACCAGCAGAGCGAGACGCCCATCCCGCTGCAGGCGACCGCGACACTACTGAGCGACTACAACCCCGTCGCGTTGGCGATCACCCCGAACGGGCAGGACGCCTGGGTCGCGAGCGAGCCTTCCTCGGCTAACACGAGCCTGCCGGCGGAACTAATAGAGGTGGCGCTCACCGGGACCCCACCGGGGACGATCGCCCAGACGATCGACCTTCCGACGGGGAGCTCTCCCTCGGCAGTGGCCATCACGCCCAATGGCCTTGAGGCGCTCGTCGCCGACTACAACCAGGGCGCCGTCATACCCGTCAACCTCCAGACAGGAAGGATCGGGTCGAACATCGACGTCGGCCTGAGCGGCGGAGGCAACAGTCCCGAACCGCAATCGATCGCGGTCAGCCCCAATGGACAGGACGCCTACGTTGCCGATTTCGGTGACGGATCCCTCACCCAGATCAGCCTCACTGGCAACGTAGCGACCCCGGTTCCGCTCGAGACGGGGTACAACCCGGTGCAGGTGGCTGTCAGCCCGGACGGGTCGACGGCGTGGGTGACAGAGGACAGCGCGAGCTCCCCGAGCTCGGCGGGTTTCGTGGTTCCTGTCGCGATTCCGACGATGTCGGTCGGCTCGCCCATTACCGTCGGCCTCAATCCAGATGGCGTCGCGATCTCGCCCGACGGCTCCACCGTCTATGTCGCGGACGAGACAAACGCGGCAAACGGCACGAACTCCAACGAGGGCAGCATCAGCGTGGTCTCGACGTCGGGATCGGCGAGCGTGCAGACGTCGTATGTGAACATCGACCCGGCAGCGGTCGTGGTCACACCAGACGAGGCCCCGGTCGCCTCCTTCACCGACACAGTGGCCCCAGCCGGCCAGTACACAGTTTTCGACGCATCGGCATCGTATTCACTCACTTCGGGTGGCCTCACCTACAGCTGGAACTTCGGTGACGGCTCCGCTGTGACCACCCCGACGAGCAATGCGACCATCCACCACGTCTACGACCTTCCGGGAACCTACACGGTCACCCTGAGCGTGATAGATGCCTCGGGAACCTCGACGCAGGTCATCTATACGGGCCAGTACGTGCTGGACAACGGCGGGCCGTCTGCCGGCGCGACTGCAACCTTCACTGTGCCCGGGGCAACTGCGAGCCGGCCACCTATCGCCTATGTCGCGGACGGGAAAAGCAATCAGGTCACCCCGATCCTGGCTGATCCCCTGCAGGCAATCTCCCCGAACGATGCCGGTGCACCGATCTCAGTCGGGACCTCTCCGGACGCCATCGCCATTACCCCGGACGGCTCGACGGCCTATGTCGCGAACTATGGCTCTGACAATGTGACGCCGATCAGTACGGCGACCGACACCGCCGCTCCCTCCGGCGCATGGATTCCCGTTGGTAACGAGCCGGACGCCATCGCCATCACCCCGGACGGCTCGACCGCCTATGTCGCGAACTCCGGCAGCGGCACCATCAGCAAGATCGCGCTTTCGACGGGCCAGGTCACGGCAACGATCACCGTGCACGGCAGCCCGTCCGGCATCGCCATCACCCCGGACGGCTCGACCGCCTATGTAACAGATGACTTCCCCGGAGGTGTCGACTACCTGGTCCCGATAGATCTGGCGACTGGGACGGTTGGCGCGAGCATTCCGGCGGGCACCGATCCGGTCGCGGTCGCCATCACCCCGGACGGCTCGACCGCCTATGTCGTGGATCGTGGCTCCAATGTCGTCCCGGGAGCGGTCACGCCGGTGAATTTGACCGCGGCCGGCGGTCCGAGCCCCGAGACACCGATCACCGTCGGTAGCGGTCCCACCGCGGTCGCGATCTCGCCCGACGGCAACGACGTCTATGTCGCGAACTCCGGCAGCGGGACCGTCACCCAGATAACCGCCAGCACAGGAGCCACCGCGACCCTTGCTGCAGGCAACGACCCGTTGGGAGTCGCCATCACGCCGAGCGGGACTGCGGCCTATGTAGCAGACGGCCAGCCTCCGTCTCAAAGCAGCGGAACTGCAGGGACCGTCTCCGAGCTCGCGGTGCCGGCAGCGGCCGCGGTTCCGACGGACATCTCGGTCGGGACCAAGCCCGACGCCGTCGCCATCACGCCAGACGAGGCTCCTGTTGCCGTTCTCACCGTCGTGCCGGCACCTGCCACCCAGGCATCTACGTTCAGTGCTGCCGAATCGACGTTCCCCTCGTCGCCGGGCGAGAGCTACTCCTGGAACTTCGGCGACGGAGCGACGAGCACGACAACGAGCCCGACGACAACCCACACCTATGCGGAGGGCGGCAGCTACACGGCCTCGGTGACGATCACCGACCAGGATGGGACCTCGACGATCCAGTCCTTTACCGGCCAGACGGTGTCGTTGAACGGCGGTTCTTCCGCCGAGGCAAGCCAGTCTGTAACCGTGCCATTCCTGACGCCTACCATCACAGGTGTCAGTCCGTCGTCCGGGACGGCTAACAGCCCGACGACGCTGGTCGTGAGCGGTACGAACCTGTTTGGTATCACCTCGATGCACATAGGTACCGCCGCGGTCACGGGCTTCACCGTCAACGGCGCCGGTACCCAGATAAGCAACGTGACCGCCCCCTCGGCGCCAGCTGGCACCGTCGACGTGACGGTGACGAACCCGGGCGGCACGAGTCCGATCACGCCGGCCGATGTCTTCACTTACCTTCCGACCACCACGGCAGCGACGGGGGCTCCCGCCATTACTGGGCTATCCGTCGACTCGGGTCCGCTAGCTGGAGGCACCGGAGTGACTATCACCGGGACCGGCTTCACGGGCACGACAGCCGTGAACTTCGGCACCTTGTCGGCGACGAGCTACACCGTCAACAGCACCGGGACCCAGATCACCCTCGTCTCTCCCGCCGCCCCTTCGGCGGAGTCTGTAGACGTGACGGTGACGACACCTGTGGCAACGAGCGCGGTGGTGACAACGGACGTGTTCACCTACTTGGCTCCGGTCGTGGTGGCACCGGTGCCGGCTGTATCAGGGGTCAGCCCCAATCTGGGCCCGACCTCGGGTCTCACGTCGGTGACGGTGAGCGGCAGCAACTTCACAGGGGCCACCGAGGTGGACTTCGGTACCGTGCCGGCGGAGTCGTTCCACGTCATATCTGCGACATCTCTGACGGCAGTGTCGCCCGCAGTGGCCAACGCCCAGACAGTAGACCTCACGGTTAGCGCCGCCTCGGGCACGAGCACGGTCTCCGCGTCCGACGCCTTCACATATGAGAGCGGTACGACGTCGGCCGGACCGGTCGTGACGCAGGTGAGTCCCGCCACGGGGCCAGTTGCCGGTGGTACGACGGTGTTGATCACGGGAAGCAATTTCTTCAACATCGCAACCAGCGGAGTCGACTTCGGCAACGTGGCGGCGACG
>CAZAMA010000251.1:0-4100 GCA_964485645.1 uncultured Acidimicrobiaceae bacterium
ACACCCGCAATGTCCAGCTCGCAGCAGAGCTCGGCACGGGGGACTACCGCGAGCAGCTCTCGATGTCATCCCTGCTCCCGAACTGTGCGTCCTCGCCCTCCGCTGCAACCTGTGGACCGAGCGTGCTTGCGAGCTCGAACCCCGCGTGGTCGAGCTACGACCCGTCGACAGGCCAGGCAGCAGCGATGGCCAAGTCGCTCGGGAGCCAGTTCGAGGTCCAGTTCGCGATCAGCGACACGACCGACCAGGTCCTCATGCAGGACGGCTACTGGCAAGAGGACGTCCAGGCGATCATGGAGCACTTCGCGCAGACCGCTCCAGATCTCTCCTACGTCGAGCCGTTCAACGAGCCCAACAACAGCTTCTTGAACCCGTCCACCTACGTGAGTGAGTGCCTGAAGCCCTTCTACGAGGCCGTCCAGGCCGCGAACGCGAGCGACGGGACGAACGTCCAGGTCATCGGGGGAACGGTCGTCGGCATGGACGTCGGCGGCTGGTGGACCCAGCTCGCGAACGACGGCGCCTTTGCCTACATGAACATCGCCGGCATCCACCCCTACCCCGGCTACGACCGCTCGTTCGAAGAAGAAGGCAGTCCCGCTGCGCTCGCCCAGCTGAGGGCGCTCATGGCAAGCCACGGGGCGGGATCGATGCCGATCTGGGTGACCGAGCAGGGCTGGTGGTCCTACGGCGAGGGGACCTTTGTCGACATCGGCAACTGGGCACCGCGGGAGTGGATGTGGCTCCGCTCGCTCGGCGTCACGAGCTGGAACTACTTCAACATCGAGAATAACTACGAGTCCTTCGAGCTCATCCAGACCAACAACGGCGACGCTATCGTCGACCCCGGAGCGATCGGGCTCATGACCGTGTCGAACGTGCTCAAGACCAGGCCGTTCATCCGACAGGTGAGCCTCGGCATCCCCCATGCCTACGGGATGCTCTTCGGCCCCCCGTCGAACGGGAGCGCGACGAACGACATCCTTGCCGTCTGGACCGACGACTTGAGCGTGGCGGGCGAGGTGTCGCTCGCGGGGGGCTCCGGCAGCGTCACGATCCCGACGACCGGCTCGCTCGGCCAGCCCGGCTCGCTCACCGCCTCGCCCTCGACGCCGGCACCGCTCGAACTCTCCGGGGCACCGACGTACCTTGCCGTCCCGGCGGGCGACACGCTCTCGGTCGGGCCGGCCGAGAGCTTCGGAGCGAACCTCGCCCTTGCGAGCTCGGGTGCGACGGCATCTGCCTCGTCGAGCCAGGGAGGCGCGAACTCACCGACCGCCGTCATCCAGGGGACCGCGAACGCGCAGGACGCGCAAGGCCTCGGCGGCACGCCGGCCTGGGCGGCCGACCAGGGCGACTCCTCGCCGTGGATCGAGGTGAGCTTTGCGAGCCCGGAGACGATCGACCGTGTCGTCGTCTCGACGAGCTCGCTCGGAAGCGTGCTGCCGGGGCTACGGGACTACAGCGTCGAGCTCGACGAGGGCGGGAGCTGGACGACAGCTGCGACGGTGACCAACGAGTTCTTCTCCCGTATGAAGCTCGTCAGCTTCCCGACCGCGACCAACGTCACCGCCGTCAAGATCGTGCCGACAGCCCTCGACTACAACGACAACGTGGGAGGACTGCCACCGACCTACTGGCCACCGAGCTTTCCGAACTACCCGGTCGTGTACTCGGTCGAGGCGTATGGGCCAGCGAGTGGGGGGGTGACGACGACGTGAGCCACATGTTCTCGCCTATCTGTGATCTTGCGGACCGCAGCAGATATAATGTCGGATTGTGCCACCGTCAAGCCCAGACGAACAACTCAACGCTTCCGTGATCGTCGTCACTCTGAACCGGCCAGAATTCGTCCGTATCTGTCTTGAGCATCTCGCCGTGCAGACAGCTCGACCAGCTGAGATCATCGTAGTCGACGCCTCACCGAACGCGGATACCTACCATCTCGTTCATGATGAATTTCCATCAGTTCGCTATTTGAAGAATCCCCTTGGCCCAGGCACGACGGGCGCCTCGCGTAACTTAGGACTTGCGACGTCGTCTGGGGACGTAATTGCATTTGTCGATGATGACGCATATGCTGCGCCCGAGTGGTTGGAGAAGCTTCTAGAACCATATTGTGACCCTGGGGTCGGTGGGGTAGGCGGTCGAGCGCTCAATGACCAGCCTGATGAAGCCACGAATGGTATCGAGGAGATCGGTCGATTTCGCGCAGACGGAACCCTCTCGGGTAACTTCGCTGCAGATCCTAGAGCTGTAATCGAAGTTGACCATCTTCTTGGTGCTAATATGTCCTATCGACGGAGGATTTTGGTCGAACTTGGCGGAATCCGCGATGGCTACCCGGGTACATGTTTGCGAGAAGAAACCGATTTGTCTTTGCGAGTAAAGCGAGCTGGGTGGAAGATCATGTTTAACCCGGCTGCATGCGTACAACATGTAGCGGCTCCATACTCAAGAGGAAAGCGCTTCGATCTCCGGTACGCTTATTTCAGTCAGCGGAATCATATAGTGCTGCTTATTCGCGTCTTGGGATTGACGAGTACCGAGTTACGCTTGTATATCGCAGTTGCTCTACAGAGCGAGCTGCGTGAGTTGAAGCGAAGGAGTGGTTTCGGGGGTGACGCTTTAGATCGAAGTCACAAGGCGCGTGCACGTTCCACCGTCGGTGGACTGTTCCGAACGGCTGCTGCGTTGGCAGGACTACTAATCGGGTTCCAAGCTGGCATTCGGCAAGCGCGGCTCGATCGTAAGAGCAGCAATTAAGTACGATAGAGCGATGAAGATCGTCTTCGTGCTGCCCGAGGGACAGGGTGGACCAGTCGGCGGCTATCGAGTGGTTTACGAGTACGCGAACCGGCTATCTCGGCGAGGACATGTCGTGACCGTCCTACACGTGTGGGGCCTCGAACGCCGCCCTAGCCTCGTTCGCCTCGTCGCCGGTAGCATCGTGCACCGCCGACCACCGATTCGCAGGTATCGCCCAGCTTGGTTCGATCTCGACGCGCATGTAGCTTCGCTTGCACTGACGCGTTGGTCGTCAATGCCGATCCGTGGCGCAGACGTGGTCGTTGCGACATCTTGGCGGACTGCACAAGAGTTAGGTTCACGGCCTAACGGCCTCTACCTGATCCAGCACTATGAAGATTGGGCTGGCCCACGCGATGCTGTCGATGCAACTTGGCGACTCGACCTACAGAAGGTTGTGATTGCGGACTGGCTGGTTGAAAAGTCTCGTGAGCTCGGAGCGGGGCAACCTGTTCTCGTACCAAACGCGATCGACGACTCCGTGTTTGGCCAGGATATTCCTCCGGCTCTGCGAACGAGCAACCACGTTGCAATGCTCTGGCACAGTGCCTCGTGGAAGGGAAGCAAAGACGGGCTGGCTGCACTGACGCGCGCGCGTGAAGAGGTGCCGACCCTCACGGCCACTTTTTTTTCGACCAGTAGCAAGCCATCCGACCTTCCTGAATGGATCAAGTTCCACCACAACGCAACTCAGAGTGAACTGAGGCGGATATATAACGATTCTCCGATATTTCTTTCGCCTTCACACACCGAAGGTTCTCCCCTTCCACCCTCAGAAGCGATGGCCTGCGGAGCTGCGCTCATATCAACCGACATTCCCGGCGTGGCAGATCGAGCTATCGACAACGAGACAGCTTTACTAGTACCTGTCGGAGACATCGACGCCATGGCCCGTGCAATTGTGATGCTGTGCAATGACAGGGAACACCGCGTCGTCCTGGCTGACGCCGGGCGAGAACGAATTCTGTCGAAGTTTTCTTGGGATTGTTCTACTGATATTCTTGAGAACGCAATGTCGACGCGGATGGCTCAGGCGCTTGCCAACGGGCGACTTCGGTTCTGACTGCGTACATACTCGACCGTCTTGAAGCAGCGGGGGGTGTCACGCAATAGGGTTGTGTTCGCTGGTAGAAGTCGAGTCGCTTGAAGAGGATCGGGAAACGAATTGACGTGCTTGGTTGATCAACCGTTTAGGTCCTATGGTTGCCGCGACGAACAGGGTCAGAACGATGGCCGCCGGAACACCGCAGAGCAGTAATCCAAGCGGTCCAGTTGGTGCGAATGGCCTCAGC
>CAZAMA010000252.1:0-4099 GCA_964485645.1 uncultured Acidimicrobiaceae bacterium
CCGACCGGGCCGCCGTTGTGCGACTCCCAAAGGGCGATGTCGATCGGGGCCGCTTGGTGATGCTTCGCGCCCGGGCTTGCTGCGGCCACGGTGGTGCCGACGGTCGCGAGCGCGCCGGCCGCGACGAGCGATCCGGCCATGAGCTGTCTTAGAGCCCGCGGACGGCTCCGAGCGCCTCGGGTCCCGGCGCCGGCGGCCGCTCGCAGCGACTTGGCGCGCTCGGCGCCTGCTCTTTTGGGGGGCTTTGCGTCGCCCGAGGTCATGTTGCTGCGCATGTGTGGTGCCTTTCTATTGGGTTGGGGTGGTCTGTTGGACTGGGAGGTCAAGGTGGGCGGCTCAGGTGTTGACGCCGCTGTCGCGTCCTGCGACGCCGTCGACGATGTAACGCTGCAGGAGGAGGAAGAGGACAACGATCGGCATGAGAGCGAGCAGGACCGCAGAGGTCAGCTTGCGCCAGTTCGCCTCGAAGGTCTGCATGTAGTGGCTTAGCGCCACCTCGATCGGCTGTACCGAGTGCGAGACCGTCATGATGAGCGGCCACTGGAACTGGTTCCACGAAGTGATGAAGGTGAGCAGGGCGACGGTAGCGACGGCCGGCCGGGCGAGCGGCAGCGCCACTCGCCAGATGTAGCGGAGGTGGCCGACTCCTTCGAGGCGTGCCACCTCCCAGAACTCGCGCGGCAGGCTCTTGAAGAACTGGCGGAACAGCACGACCCCGAAAGTGCTTGCCCCAAAGGGGATGATCTGGATGGCGTAGGAGTCGAGGAGGTGGAGGTGCAGTGCGACGGCGTACTGCGGTATCAGTAACGCCTGAGCAGGCAGCATGATGACGGCGAGGATCATGAACAGAAAGAACCCCCGGCCGCGAAAGCTGAGCTCGGCGAGAGCGAACCCCGCAGCGGCAGACGTCGCGATGACGAGGAGGACCGTGCTCCCGGCGATCAAAAACGTGTTCAACATGTAGTGGAGCCAGTTCGTGTGCTCGAGGACGTATACGAACGCGTCGGTGTGGAAGGCGGGGGTGAACCGGGGCGGGATGGAGAACACGCCGCTGTGGGTGTTGAAGGCCGTGACGACCACCCAGTAGAGCGGGAAGGCGAACAGCACTGAGATGGCGACGACGAGCGCCCAGCGCAAGATACGCCCGAGACCCGCGGGTGACACGGGCTTTGACCGGCTGGCCCCGCGCCTGAGCAGTGGCACGCTCATCGGTAGAACACCACCCGGTCCGAGATCCATTTCTGGATGAAAGTGAGGAACAAGATGATCAGGAACAAGATGACGCTCATCGCGGCTGCGAGACTGAAGTGGTCATAGACGAAAGCCGTCTCGTAGACAAGGAGCGCGTCCGTCGTCGTGGAGAAGGCTGGCCCGCCGGCACCGCCGTGGGGACCGCCAGTCATCGCGTAGATCTGCGAGAAGGCCTGCCAGCTGTTGACGGTCGCGAGCAGGGTCACGAAGATCGTCGTCGGTGACAAAAGCGGCCAGACGATCCGGTGGAAGACCCGGTGCCTCTTTGCCCCGTCGAGCTGCGCGACCTCGAGTATCTCTCGTGGGACGTTGGCCAGCCCGGCGAGGAAGATGATCACGTAAAGCCCGAGGGAGTGCCAGAGGCTGTCGATCATCACCGCCGGCAGGGCCCACTGCGTGCTGTCGAGCCACCCGAGCGCCGGGAGGTGCAGCGACGTGAGCACGTAGTTCGCGAGGCCGAACTGGGGGTTGAAGATCCACACCCAGATGATCGAGGTGGCCACCACGGGGGTCACGTGGGGGAGGAAGACAGCCGCCCTCCAGACCCCGCCACGGCGCGCCGTCACTGCTTCTTTCAGCACGAGCGCGATCCCGAGGGCGAGGAAGACTGTGGCGGGAATCATGACGAGGGTGTAGTAGGCGGTCGTGGTCAGGGCCTGGAAGAAGAGCGGCTGCGCGAACAGGCGGCGGAAGTTGGTGAGCCCGACGAATTGGGTGGCGGAGGAGAGGATCCCCCAGTGGTAGAAGGAAATGTAGAGCAGGTAGCCGGCTGGGACGAAGAAGAAGACGACGAAGATGGCGATCGCCGGCAGCAGGAGGCCGTAGGCGACGAGCCGGTCGCCGAGCCGGCGGGCCCTCTCGGCCAGCCTGCCAGTGGCGCCCGGCGCGCGAGGGGCCAGGTCGCCGAGACCCGCTCCCCCGAGGCGCTCGGGTGGAGCCGCCGGTGGACGTGTCGAGCTGATGGTCATGACCCGGTTCGCCAGTTCCTCGTCGTTAGCCAGCGCCTGGTCAAGCCGTCACCGTCAGGGGCATCGATGCCGGCAGCTGGTCCTCGATCCGGCCCCCTGTCGTCGCGTCGAAGAGGTGGACGCGGTCTGCAGCGGCTGCGAGGCGGAGGTGGTCACCCCGGCTCACCTGCAGGCGGGCGTCGAGGCGGGCGACGACAGTGGCGGCGCTCTTGGCGCCGGCTCCGGGCTCAGCTGCCAGCCTGCCGTGGGCGAGCAGGTGGCTCCCGAGGTGCTCGACCGTGTTGACGTGGAAGTCTACGAGCGCACCAGGGAGCTCGCTCTCCCTCTCGAGCACGAGGTGCTCCGGCCGGATACCCACGGTTATCTCTCTCCCGGAAGGAGCAGGCAGCGAGGAGATCCCGTCGCAGAGCCGGACCGCATCGCCGAGGAGCACGTCGCCCCCCGCCGATGTCCACGGCAGGGTCCAGAGGTTCATCCCCGGCGCACCGATGAACCGGGCAACGAAGGAATCCGCCGGCGTGTCGTAGACCTCGGTCGGCGTGCCAACTTGACAGATGCGGCCCTCGTTCATCACGACGACCCGATCCGCGAGCGTGAGAGCTTCGCCCTGGTCGTGGGTCACGTAAATCGTCGTGACCGGGAAGGCTTCGCGCAGGCCCGCCAGCTCCATGCGCACCCGATCCCTCAAGTTGGCGTCGAGGTTGGACAACGGCTCGTCCATGAGGAAGACGGCGGGCTCACGGATAAGAGCGCGCCCGAGAGCGACGCGCTGCTTCTGGCCGCCCGAAAGCTGCTTGGGGCGGTGGTCGAGCACGTGGGAGATCTCGAGGAGCGCGGCGATCTCCTCGACGCGGCGCCTGATGGAGGCTTTCGCATCTCGCCGCGAGCCCTCCCGCCGCTGGGACTGCAGGCCGAACGCGAGGTTGTCAGCGACCGTCATATGAGGGTAGAGCGCGTAGTTCTGAAAGACCATGCCGATGTTGCGCCGAATAGGCGGCTCATTGCCGACTGAAGTATCGTCGAAATATACCTCGCCAGATGTTGCCTGTTCCAGGCCCGCTACAATCCTAAGAGTCGTAGTCTTACCGCACCCAGATGGGCCGAGTATCACCACGAATTCTCCGTCTGCTACTGTCATGCTCACACGGTCGACGACCTTGTCAACACCGTATATCTTGGTGAGCTCTCGTAGATCCACTTCAGCCACTTCGACTCCTCGTCATCTGCAGAGCCCGAGATCGCTGCTGGAACCGGGGGCGTATCTGCGGCGTAGACTTATATTGCGCGTTACCGACGACGATCTGACATCAATACTGACCGTCTAATTCGGATCAATAAAGGGCTTATATCGCGGTCTCAACCATCAACGATTAGGAACGTAGCAGCGTTCCTGAACGAGGAGATTGCGCGACAGTGACGGAAAAGTAAACGTTTGGAATTGGCGACCGAATAGATCCTCTAGGGCTATTCAGATGTTCGGTCGGTCGGGGAACGGCGAAAAGAACCGTGACCCGAAGCGGCCTCGGCCGCCCTCCGGCTCAGGGGCCTGCGGTCACCGTCAGGCGCCCAAGCACAAGATCTCTCGAATTGTCACCACAGGGCGCTTCGCGCTCGATATTGTGTGTGCACCAGAGAAAGGAGGTGGTCCAATCACATGAGTAGTCAACGCATTGGGACCCTGGAGGTGGCTGGCCGCTAGGCGGCTTGCTGGACCACCTGGTGACAACCAGTCAGACACCCTTGGCTTGCCCGATCGGAAGCTGGTCCCGTCCGATGCAGTACGGAGAGTCAAGCCTTTCAGCAGAGTTTTGACGATCGTGGGCGGGCTGTCAGGGCCGCCCACGATCGCGCTCAGCGCACGGTTCGGATGGGCCGGCGAC
>CAZAMA010000253.1:0-4089 GCA_964485645.1 uncultured Acidimicrobiaceae bacterium
CGCGGTAGGCGTCGCCCTCGGTTCGGACCCGGATCTCGCGGCAGCCTCGCCCGACAGACGACATCGGCTTCCAGTCGGTCGGCTCTGCCCCCGCCTGGACCAGGTAGAGCTGATAGCCCGTGCGCTGGCGTGCCACCGGGGGGAAGTTCCGAAGGTCCTCTCCTGAGCCCCCGACGAACACGATGTCCTTCACCGGCACCATCATACAAGACTTTGTATGTCCCCGGTCGGCGGACGCGTGGGTCGGCCTCGCTCGCCGACCGGAGCAGGCACTTCGAAAGCGATGTCGTCAGGAGAGGGGTGACTGGACCTGCGGCGGGTTCGGTACCGGCAACAGCTGATCGAAGTCTTCTCCGTGGGGCAGGTCCACTCGAGCGAAGCGGTTGCTGGCTTGCTCCATGAGCCTGGGCGCCTTGAAGACGCTGTCGCCAAAGCATCCGCCGAATCGCTGACCTGCCCAACGCCCGAGCGCGAGTGCGTGTTCGTCGCAGCCGAAGACGAAGGCCACACCCTCTTGATGAGGAAAGAAGAAGAGCGTCGTAGCTCGTGCGGTACAAGTCTCCAGCGGGAGGTGGGTAACTCTATTCATCGGGCCTTGACATGAGTAGTCCTGCCGGTCAACTTGAAGAGCAGGGCGCTCCGCTCGAAAGTCAGGAATGGGAACGCCGCGGTTCGCGCCACGTCTGTCACGTTCGACGTTCAGAAGCATCACAGGGAGCGTTTCCATCGCTATTGCTCCAGCGTGCGAGTCGAGCTTTTTGACGCGGAAGATCACTGGGCGGTGTCCCGGATCCTCGGGAGGCGGGCCGACTACCTCGCGCATGACCTGAGTCGACCTCTCAAAGCGCTGCTGGTCGATCTCCCGTACGGTGCTCACCAGTCCCATGATGGCCGTCATCGCAGCTTCGATGTGATCGTCGGGGTTGAGCCTGGCCGGCCCGGCGATGAGATCGGACTTCACCTTCTTCCAGTTCGTAAACTTCGCAAGAAGCTCGTCACGATCGAAGTACAACTCCAGGTTCCGTCCAGTCCCGTCGATGTGGATCTGCCCTTGCACTGGAACCATCCCACAGTGCTGCGCGTAGTGTCGTAGCTGGCAAGCGAACCGGTAGGAGTAGCAGGCGAAGTTGTCGTATGCGGCGGCACGAGCTGCCGTATAGCGCTTCCGTTCTCGTGACTCGTTACCGTACGTCCGAGTAAGGCGAGCGCTCGTGTAGTCATCAAGAAATCGCACGGCCGTCAGCCAGTTGAGAAGCGTCCGCCGCAGTTGAAAGAGGTGCTCACCCGGAGGGAAGGCCGTCTGGACGGTCTGAGTAGTCAGAGCCATGTCCATGGCGGCTTCGAGCGCGCGGTATTCGCGGTAGTTGCCGACGACCAACCTGAGCGCTGGCTGGTCTTGGTACTCAACGACGAATCCGACTGCCCCTCGATAGTCGGCGATCTGCTGGTCTGACAACTCTCGCCCTTCGATGTAGCTGACGTGTCCATCAACGTCTTCCATGTGCCCGATCGTCCAGCCAGCATCCTCGTCGTCTTCAAAGGGCAGATCGGCCACCGGGGCACCTTCCAGCGAGAGCCACCAAGGGAGCTTCGCAGAGAGTGAGAGCCTGTGAGGTGCCATTGCTCCGTCAGGTGCTTGACCAGGAGCGACGCGGGCAAGAGACGGTCGACCTGTACTTTGGTACGAGTTCAGTGTTTTCGTACGTACGCGTAGCGCGCCGAACAGGGTCGTCACCGAACGTCAAGCGACCACCGTCATCCACGCCCGCAGGCTCGATGCGGTGAGCTCGCACGGCCGACGGCCAGGAGCTTCAGTGAGAATGCCGGCGCGCACGAGATCAAGCAGCTCGGTCCGGCTGCGCCCGGTGAAACGAACTACGTCGGCAAGTGCCACAGTCGGCTGTTCGAGCTTGTCCCTCGGCTCATTACCGGGCCGTGCGATCCGACACTTCTCCACCGAGGCGCGGGTGACGAAGCGCGCTTTGCTGCTGTCGGTCTCGGGATCGAAGTCGAGCTCCCCTCGCCTTGCCATCAGGCCGACCGTGCTCACCGCGAGGTCGAGCAACCGCGCCGCAGCGGCGAGCTTCAGCGAACGCTGGTGCAACGCGCGGACGCGGGCGTACTCGGCGCGTAGGCGGTTTGCCGCCTCCGGCGGGACCTCGAACTGCCGGCTCGTCGGGTGCTGGTCGAGCGTGAGCCCGAGGAGGCGGGAGGTTCGGTAGAGCTCGTGGTAGCGGACCCCGAACTCTTCGGCGAGGTCCGGCAGGAACACCCGGTCAGCCAGCCGGTCGCGCACCGCCCAGACGTCGCTGAGCTTCGCCCACCGCCGCTCCACGCCTTCGCAATCCCAGACGATCACGTACCGCAGCGTCCCGTCTCGCATCCATCGCCGGGCCGTCGTCTCCGCCACCTGGAGCTCCGAGGAAACTCGCCGGGTGTCGCACAGCGGATCCAAGGAGCTGTCGGGGTCGACGGTCCAGCTCGCAGCCACGAGCGTCGCCTCCGCGTGGGCCGCACGGGAACGGTGCTCATGCGCGTGGCCCCAGCGGACGCGCCGGGTGGTGGGGACGAGCAGGGAGCCGATCGAGCCTCGAATGAGCTCCTCGAGCACGCGGGCCACTTCTGCAAGCGGCGTCAGCTCGGGATGGTCGAGCGTGTAGACGCGCCCGAAGACGTCGTCGGACGCCCGATGCCCGAGGAACCTTCGGCGCACCGCCCCCTCGATCCCCTTCTGCCAGGCGAGGTCCGTCGCCACGCTCTTGCGCAGAAGATGTGGCGAGACCCGGAAGCCGAGATCGTTGCTGGCGAGCCCCTCGGCGGCGGCAGCCGTCCCGAAGGCCTCTCGGAAGCTCAGCTGGCCGGAGTGGTCCGCCGTACGGAGCCCCGGCACGAGACGGCAAGACTCGTCCACGTCCTCCGTCTCGGGGTCGGTGTGGAACGCCTCGACGACGATGCGCAACAGCTCCAGCATCGCCGGCGGGAGGATGAGGGCACGCGAGCCGGCTTCGGTCTTCGTCCTCTCCTTGTGCGTGACGGCGACGACGCGGCCTTCGTCGTCGCGCATCCGAAAGGGTCGACCTCCTTGGCCTCGCACGAGTAGGACGCCGGAGTCGCCGAGGTCGATCACGTCGTCGACCAGCACGCCGAAGGCCTCGGAGATGCGCAGTCCCATCACCCGCTGGAGCCACAGGACGAGCTGATGGATCGGATGGAGGTGCGCCGCTATCCGTGCACATTCGGGAAAGTTCAGTGGGCGCGGTTGGGACGACGGTCGCCGTGCACGGGCGACCGCCGCGTCCGGGGCCGGCGCTACCAGCCCTTCGGTGGGATCGAAGCCGGGCGGCACGAAGCCGTTCGCCCGGGCGAAGGCGAGGATCCGGCGAAGTACCCACAGCGCGTCGGCGATGACCGACCGCGACAGCCCTACCGGGCGCTCTGGTCTCGCTCGCCGCAGCGCAGCGGTCGCCGGCTCGGGCACTCGGACGTGTCCGTGCGAGTCCCGGTAGGCGCCGGGGAACTCGCCGTCGCGCCAGCGTCGTCGGGCGGTCGCGAGACTGACCTCGCCCATCTCGGCCGCTTCCCGGAGCGACAGCTCTCGGTCCGCTCCGACCTCCCCGTCCATCACCCGCGCCACTTGTGGGTGATCCTCGGGCTCGGCCCGCTGTCGACCGACGAGGGTGAGCAGCCACTCGTGGGCCATGAAGTAGGTGATGTCGCCGACCGTGGCCGTCTGCGGGCCGAACCAGGGGATGACGTAGCAGGCGAGGATATGACGCACCTGCTCGGCACGATCCGGTCCCGCGCGGCGGAGATCGTCGTACGCGGCGGCGACCCACATCAGCGCCACCGACGCGACGTCGGTGGCGGCATCTCGATGCTTCGACGTCGCCGACGGGATCGAGGTCGCGGTGGTGGTCGGAGACCACCCGTATGTGTGAGCCATGCGACGAGGCTTGCCAGCGGCCCGATCGCACGCACATCGGCGTCGACCAAGTCTCCGATCCCATACGAAGCCCCTGGTCACGGGTCCAGGCATGCCGGTCGTCACATCCGTAACAGCGCGACCGACCGTTCAAGTGGTGGCGGGGG
>CAZAMA010000254.1:0-4080 GCA_964485645.1 uncultured Acidimicrobiaceae bacterium
ACACCTCGCCATCCAGGGCCACGACATCGCCGCGGGCGGCGCCGAGGGCCACGAGAGCATCGCCGTAGGCTTTGCGCGTCGCTTCCTTTTTGCCGACTTCGTAGGTGGGTAATTTCAACGGCTGTTGATGCGGCTGCGTCGCCGGCTGCTCGGTCGGGCGCGTCGCGCTCGACGTCTTTCAGACGGGCGCAGCTCAAGCTCGAGCAGCAGCTGGCCGATCGGGCGGGCGAGCTTTCGCGTCTCACCGCCGACGTGCATGGCTCCGCGACGCTCACGGTCGTCGACGCCGCGACGCTCACGGGCCGGCTCTCCACCGAGACCGCCAACATCGCCGCGCTGCAGGCACAGGTCCCGGGTTACAACACCTTCGCCGAGCTCGCGACCGCGCGCACGGCGATGTACCGCGACAACCGGGTCTACGCCGTCATGGCGCCCCAGGTCTTCGAGGTGATCGAGGCTGACTCGATCGCCGCCGAGGTCACGACCATGCGGGCGAACGAGGCGTCGCTGCAAGCGGCGGTCACCTCGCTCGTCGGCCAGTCCGGCTACCGGACTGCCGCCGCCCACTACGAGGGCTTCGTGTCGGCAGTCAACGAGGCTGCGGGGATCTCCGCCAGGATCGACGCGAGGGTCATAGCCGAGATGCCGTCGAACTACCCAGGAAGCACGCGCGTCTTCGTCTTCGCGAGCCACCGTCTCTTCGACGCGCAGATCGATCTCGCCCATGCGTCCTATGACGAGTCGATCATCGGTCTCGCCTCGGGCGGTGTCTCAGGCACCTGAGACACCTGGCCGCACTCGCCCGCGGCGAAGGATTCCGTCGAGCTGGGCCGGGGGGCCCGGCTCGCCGGTGCCGGCCGGTACGAGCGTTGCACGAGGCCCGCCTACCAGCAAGACTTGGACGATGAAGGGGGGAGTCTTCACGCCACGCTCCCAGCCCGGATCTCGGCTCGCCGAGGAGGCAGTCGGGACGAGGCGAGATCCCGGTCCTTCGCCGGCTGGCCCCCTGCCGGCTGGCCCCCTGCCGGCTGGCCCCGAGCCCTTCAACCGGCGCGTCCTTCTAGTCGCCGCGGTCGTGTTCGCCGTGCTCATGGTGCTGTCGCCCTGGTACGGCTTTCACCGCGACGAGCTGTACTTCCTCGACGCCGCTCGGCATCTGCAGGGGGGCTATGTCGATCAGCCGATCCTGGCACCCCTGCTCGCCCGGGTTTCGCTCTCGCTCTTCGGCGTCTCGCTGCCCGGGCTTCGCCTCTGGCCGGCGCTCGCCGCTTTTGCCACGGTGGTGGTGAGCGGCCTCATCGCCCGCGAGCTCGGCGGGGGGCGGCGACCGCAGCTGCTGGCGGCGATCGGCGCGGCCACGATGCCCGCCCTGCTCGCAGTCGACCATCTCGAGGGGCCGACGTCTGTCGACGTGCTCGCCTGGGCGGCGCTCGCCCTCGTGGTCATAAGGGTCGATCGGACGGGCGAGCAGCGCTGGTGGCTCGCCGGCGGCCTCGTCCTCGGCGTCGGGCTCGCCAACAAGCACAGCGTCGGGCTCTTCGCGGCGGCCATCTTCGTGGGCGCGCTGCTGAGCGGCGGGCGGCGGGCGGTCCTCAATCTCTGGTTCCTCGCCGGTGCCGCCATCGCTGCCGCCTTCACCGTTCCCGACCTTGTCTGGCAGGCCTCCCATCACTGGCCGACCATCGCCATGACCCGCCAGCTCAACGCCGAGAACGGCGGCCTCGGCAACATCGCCAATTGGGTGGTCGGTCAGGTGATACTCGTAAGCCTGGCGCTCGTGGGGGTATGGATCGCCGGGCTGCGCTTCCTCTGGCGGTCGGGGCGGCCCCTGCAGCGGGCGCTCGTCTGGGCCTACGGCCTGTTGTTCGTCCTCTTCGCCGCCACCACGGGCGCCAAGATCTACTACCTGGCCGGCGCCTATGTGTACCTGCTGGCAGCCGGGGCGGTCTCGATCGAGAGGAGGTTGCGCGAGCGCCCCGGCGGTATGCGCAAGCTCCTTACATGGACGGCGATCACAACGGCGGCGGCCCTTCCCATCGTGCTCCCGGTGCTGCCGGCCGCCAACATCGGCTGGACTTACGTGGTCAACCAGACGCCTGGAGAGTCGGTCGGCTGGCCTGAGCTCGTCCACACGGTTCGTACGGTCTGGACCTCGCTCCCGCCGCAGGTGCGGGCGCACGCCGTCATCTTCACCGCCGACTACGGCGAGGCCGGAGCGATCAACGAGCTCGGGCGGGGCATGGGGCTGCCGGTGGCAGTCAGCGGGCAGAACAGCGAGTGGTGGTGGGGGCCAGGCAACCCGCATGCCACCACAGTCGTGGCGGTCGCTCCGGGGCCCCGCGACGTCACGGGCTATGGCGGCTACCTCGGACAGTTCTTCACGACCGTACGCACCGTGGCCACGCTCTTCAACACGGCCGGCCTCCACAACCAGGAGTGGGGCGGGCACGTCTATCTGTGCACAGGCCCCCGCCATCCGTGGGGTCGGATGTGGCCAAGCTTACGTCACTACGACTGAAATGACTGTCGTTGCAGATGGCCTCAGGCGATTACGGCTGGCCTCAGGCGACTACCGCTGGGCGCGGCGGAGCACCACCCAGGAGAACGGCTGCACGACTCCTACCGGCGTCATGTGCTCCTCTCGCTCGGCGTGCTCCAAGGCGAAGGCAGAGTCGAAGATTGCAGCCAATGCCTCGGGCTCGTAGCGAGAAGTCGGCAGCCCCGAGTACTGAGCGGGCCCGTCGGCGGCAAAGGTACCGAGCGCGATGACCCCGCCCGGCTGGACCGCCACGGTGGCGGTGGCTACATAGGTCTCGCGGTCGGCCGGCTGGACGAGAAAGTGGAAGACGGCTCGATCGTGCCAGGCGCCGTAGGCGCGCCGAGGGCGCCAGGAGCGCACGTCCGCAGCTTCGAGCTCCACCGCGTGGCCGCGTTCGCCGAGGCGGGCTCTGACCACCTCCAACGCCTCGATAGAGATGTCGAGAGGGGTGACGTCCTTCCAGCCGGCCTCGAACCCCGGTGGGCGGCCCCGAAACCCGGTGGGCGCCCTCGAACCCCGGTGGGCCGCCTCGAACCCCGGTGGGCCGCCTCGAACCCCGGTGGGCCGCCTCGAACCCCGGTGGGCGGCGTCGACGCCGGCTACGCGCGGGGGCGCCGTTTCTCCGGGTCGTAGATGGCGAGGGGGGCGACCGTCGCCGCGGCGGTGCCCGCACCGAGTCCCACCTCGACGACCTCGCCGTCGTGGGCGAGACCGCTGTCGAGGATCGCCAGCCCGATCGGACCGAAGCGCGGGCTCAGCGCCGGGCTCGTGAGCGTGCCCACCGCCTCACCGCCGCGCCTCACCTCTGCGCCGTACTCGGGAAGCTCGTCACCTTCGAGCCGGAGCGTCCTCAGACGTCGAGGTGGATTGCCCGCAATGGCCTTCAGGGCATCGCTGCCGAGGAACTCCACGGTCCCGAGCGCGACCATGCGGTCGAAGGAGAGATCGTACGGGCTGCGCTCATGGGCGGTGTAGTCGTAGTCGAGGATCACGAGGCCGGCTTCCACGCGCAGGGTCTCGAGGACGCCTACCCCGAAGGGCCGGGCGTGCATGCGGGAGACCGTCACGTCCCAGAGGTCGGCCGCGTGCTCCGGAGAGCAGAAGAGCTCGTAGCCCAGCTCCCCACCGAAGCCGGTCCGCGACACGAAGCAGGGGACGCCCCCGACCTTCGTCGGCTCCGGGATGAACCGGAAGTAACCGAGGGCGGAGATGTCCGCCTCGCAGACCGGGCCGAGCGCCTCTCGCGCCCGTGGGCCCTGCAGCCCGAGATGAGGCATCGTCCGCGTGACGGCGTCGATCTCGACGTCGAGCCCCTTTGTCGCCTCGGCGAAGTGCTCGGCGCGCTCGGAGCCGTTGGTCATCAGCCAGACGCGGTCGGCCAGCCGGTAGACGGTGCCGTCGTCCACCATGAGGCCGTCGGTGTCGCAGAAGGCGCCGTAGCGGACCTGGCCGACGGCGAGCCCGAGGACGTTGTTCGTGTGCAGGCGCTGAGCTGCGGCGAGAGCGTCCGGGCCGCGCAGCTCCCACTTGTTGAGCGGCGA
>CAZAMA010000255.1:0-4076 GCA_964485645.1 uncultured Acidimicrobiaceae bacterium
ACGCCGGATCGGAGGGCGAAACGGTGGGCGCGCCGGCCTACGCCAACCGCGACCGGAACACCTTTTGGCCGGCGGTCCTCACGGCCGCGCACGCCTGCTCACGCCCGAGGCGCCACCGAGCCGAGAACCTGCGTCCGGTTCGTTGACACCGCCCCCCGGCTGTGACAATATTCCTGACACTGACATCAACTCCAAGTTCTTGGAGCCCACGTCAGCCGACCCGAAGGTCCGAGCCAGGTCATCCGCCACGCGGACGATCTTGGGGGGAGCCGAAGACAATCGGTCAATGTCTGCGGCGAAGGACTACAGGGTCGTCAAATGCTAAATGGGAGGGAAGCATGAAGAGATCTGCCCCGGTTGCCCTGATATTGGTGGCAGGCCTCGCGGCCGCCTGCGGGGGCTCGTCGACAGGATCACCGAACACAACTGCGAAGAGCGGTTCGAGCAGCCAAGCTGCGTCCTCGTCGCCGACGGGCACCCCGATCAAGATCGGGATCGCCGACCCCACCTCTGGGCCCGCTCCGTATCCCGAGGCTGGGTTCGGCGCCCAGGCGGCCGTCCACTACGTCAACACGACGCTGGGCGGCGTCAACGGCCATCCGCTCCAGCTCGTGACCTGCAACACCGACGGGACACCTGAGACGAACGTCAACTGTGCGAACACGTTCGTCCAAGACGGTGTGGTCGCGGTCGTCGACGGCTACGAGGCGGCAGCTGGTGCCGAGCTCCCCATCCTTCATTCCGCCAATATCCCGTTGGTCGGCCAGATAGCGAAGGACGCCACGACGGACCACGATCCTCAGTCCTACATGTTCGGACCTCCTGATGCTGCCTTCGCGATCGGCCCGCTTCAGCTGATGAAAAACGACGGACTGAAGAATGCCGCCTTCGGCGCTCGACATCCCTTCGTTCCACGCGTACTTCAACGGGTACATCTTGCCGGCCGCCAAGGCCCTCGGGCTCAATGTAAGCGTCGACTACTACAGCGCCACGAACACGAATTGGACGGTCGTCGCGGCAACGCTGGCATCGAAGAGCCCTCAGATTGCCGGTGTAGTCGCAGCAGCACAGGCCGACTGCACATCGCTCCTCAAGGCATTGCGGTCGAGCGGCTATTCCGGGAAAGTCATCCTCGGAGCCTGTACCGACTTTGCCAAGACGGATCCAAGTCAGGCGACTGGCGTGTGGTCTTACGCCGGGAATTGGCTGCCCAGCATGATCAGCAATGCGCCGCCACTCGTCCAGCAGCAGATCAAGGCGTTCGAGAGCGCCCTGGCTGCCACCGGGAACTCTGGTGCGGCGAACGCGACCGACGAGCAAGCATCCGGCACGTTCGGCGCCGTGGTGGACCTCGCGAACATCATGAAGGGCGTAAAGGGAACGCTGACCGGATCGGTGCTCGGGCAGGCGATCCACAACACGAGCAACTTCCAGAGCTTCCTGGGGCCAAAGATCACCTGCAACCACACACTGTGGCCCGGTACCTCCTCCTGCTCCAACAAGGTCCTCGTGATCTCGGCCACGAGCAACGGGACATTCGCACCTGCGACCACGGCAAACGGTGGCTACACCCTGCCGGACACGAGCATCATCCACTAGGCAGCACCTCCCATGCCGGTCCGGGGCTATCACCCCGGACCGGCATGGATAGGCAAGGGACATGTCGACATACATTTATTTCGCCGTCCTAGGACTGTCATCCGGGGCGATCTATGTCGGTCTCGCCACCGGCGTCCAAGCCGTCTACCTCGCAAGCGGCGTCATCAACTTCGCCCAGGGCGCGGTGGCGATGTGGGGAGCGTACGTCTTCGTCGAGCTCCGAACTTCCGGGCAGCTTGTCCTTCCCATAGGGAGCATCGGCCTGGGAAGCCACGTTCCACTCGTCGTGGACATCCTTCTCGGCCTCATCTCTGCTGTGGTTGTCGCGGCGCTGGCGCACTTCTTGGTGTTCCGCCCCATGAAGCGATCCCCGATCTTGGCACGGGTCGTCGCGTCGGTCGCCCTCTTGGTCACTCTCGAGGCGCTTGCCGAACTACGGTTCGGCGGCTCTTCCGTCACGGTCCCGCCGATTCTGCCCTCGGGGTCGATCAGGTTCCAAGGCCATCTCCTCCCCGAGGCAGACCTCATCCTCGGAGGAGTTGCTGTCGTCGTCGCAGTGGGACTGTGGTGGTGGTTCCGGTACACCACCATGGGGGTCGCGACTCGAGGAGGGGCGGCAAATCCCGATGGGATCTCCCTGCTCGGGTACTCGCCGAATCGTCTGGGCGCTGTCGCATGGGTGATGGCCGCGGTGGTCAGCAGCTTCATCGTGATGATGGCCTCAAACGCGAGCGGTCTCGACCCGACGACCTACACGCTCGACATCGTTCCTGCGCTGGCTGTCCTGCTGCTGGCCCGCCTCTCGTCGCTCGGAATTATCACGATTGCCGGTCTCGGGCTGGGCATGTTCCAGTCGGTCATCTCTTTGCTCATGAGCAAGCCATGGTGGCCGACGTGGGCACAGTCAGGCGTCCAGGTCGCGATCCCGTTCGTGATCATCGTCATCGTGCTGTTTTTCACGAACCACGGCCTCGTGTCGCGGGGAGACGAGGATGCCGCGCAGCTCCCGCACGTTCGGATCCCGAAGTTGAGGCTGCGCACAGCGCTTCCAGCTCTGGCGCTTGGGGTGGTGGCGCTGCTCGTGACCAGTGGGACGTACCGCTACGGCGTCGAAACGAGCATGGTGCTCGCGCTTGTCGCACTGTCGTACGTCATCATCACTGGATACGTCGGTCAGATCTCACTGGCGCAGATCTCGTTCGCGGGGGCTGCCGGGTTCATGCTCTCGAAGGTCACGACGAGCTGGCACGTCCCCTTCCCGGGCGACCTGCTCTTCTCTTCGTTGGTTGCGGCTGCGTTGGGACTGGTCATGGCTGTTCCCGCCTTCCGTATGCGTGGCGCTCAGCTGGCCATCGTGACGATTGCCGCGGCCGTGGCCATCCAGGACTTTGTCTTCGCGAACCCGAGCCTCACACCTGTCGCGGGGAACCCGATTGGCGAGCCCCGTCTCTTCGGCTTCGACTTGTCGGTGCGATCGGGTTCCGACATCAGCACGCTTCAGTTCGGCATCTTGGTGCTGGTCATTGTGGCCCTCGTCCTCGTCCTCTTCGTCGTCCTCGCGCGAGGGGCTACAGGCAGGTCGTTCCTCGCGGTGCGCTCAAATGAGCGGGCAGCAGGCGCAGCGGGCCTGAACGTGACAGCGGTCAAACTCGTCGCGTTCGGTCTGTCGGCCTTCATCGCGGGCGTGGCGGGATGCCTGATCGGCTACAGCCGCGGTCAGCTGTCGGTCGACTCGTTCACGGTCTTCGTCGGGCTCGAGCTCCTGGCTGTCGCCTATCTCGGCGGGATCACGAGCGTGACGGGTGCCTTCCTCGCTGGCCTCCTCGGCCCACTGGGTGTCGTCTACGTGTTCTTGAACTCGACGCTCAACCTGGGGCAGTACTACTCGCTGGTCGCTGGTCTGGGACTCCTGGTTACAGCAGTCTTGAACCAGGAGGGCATGGCCGGGAAGGTCAGGACGGAATACGAGCGCATACGCTCGAAGAGGCGCAGGCAGGAACTGGCACCGGCCCCAGTCGTCGAGAGCGCCCCTACCGACGTGGAGGCCAGCCATGTCAGTTGACGACGGAGGTGCCGGCCTGCGCGCGCAGGGCGTGATGGTCCACTACGGCGGTGTCGCGGCGAGCGAGGATGTGTCGCTGTCGGTGCAACCAGGGAAGATCGTCGGCCTCATCGGTCCCAATGGTGCTGGCAAGACGACCTTCATAGATGCCTTGACGGGTTTCGCCCGGTACCAGGGGACCGTCTCCGTCGGGGGCGTGCCGATCGACGGGAAGGCACCTCACGTACGCAGGCGGGCGGGCTTGGCGCGCACCTGGCAGGCCGGCGAGCTGTTCGACAGCATGACGGTATTGGACAACGTACTGGTCCCGACTGTCGGCGGTGGCTGGGGCACGTTGGTCAAGGACATCATCCACCGTTCTGGATCTGAGGTGGCCGCAGCCGAGGCTGTACTGGACTCTCTCGGCATCAGCGAG
>CAZAMA010000256.1:0-4071 GCA_964485645.1 uncultured Acidimicrobiaceae bacterium
CTGTCTCGTGGTCTACTGTGCTCAGCGACTCTAACTACTTGGTATATTCGTAGGCTCGGTTTACCCGGGAAAGGACCGCTCCGGTCATGGAAGTCAGACTCCTCCTCACTGCGCTACGCCGAGCTTGGCGGCTGTTCATCGTGCTCGGGATTGTAGGACTGCTGGGTGCTTACTATTACGTGCACGTGTCGCCAGCGTCCTATGCCTCTACTGCCTACCTCACTGTCACCCAGCCAGACTTGTCGGCGCTCGGTAACGCCTACCTGGAAGCACCGAGCGAGTACATCGCAACGCAGGTCAGCGTGCTGCAGAGCGACAGCGTCGCGGCGCGAGCCGCCGCATCACTTCATGACGTTTCGACGGTCTACGTAGAGACTCACGTCGCGGTCACCCAGCCGTCTCTCACATCGGACGCGATCGCCGTGACGGCAACAACGTCAAGCGCCGCCCGCGCGGCCGCGCTAGCCAATGCCGTCGTCCGCTCATACATAGACTCGCGCCAGACCCAGCTTGCTTCCTCACTGGTGGCCTCGAACTCATCGCTCACCAACGAGCTCGTCTCACTCCAGAAGCAGCTCGCTGCGCTTTCGCTCACTCCAGCGGCCACCGCTCGCAACACCGCGCTTGTGGCAGTCCTACAGGACCGCTACAACGCCACCACCCAGAACCTCACTCAGATACAACTCAATCTGGCAGCTCTCGCAGGCACAGCAAACTTTTACGGTCCAGCGAAGCCCCCGCTGTTGCCCAAGCCTCGACACACGATTTTGATTGTCGGTATTGGGGTGTTTGTCGGACTCGTCATCGCCTACTTCGCAGGTCTCGCGCTCACCATCCTGCGACCACGCTTCTCACGCAAGGAGGACGTCGAAGCTACCTTCGGAGTTCTCGTAGCAGCAGAAGTGCCGACAGACGATCAGCATCAGCATGGGCGCCGACTTACCGAACTCAGACGGCTAGCCGTCTTCGTCGAAGCTTGTGGCTCCGCGGGGTCTTCCAAGACCGTCCTAATTGCGCCTCTCGTCGACACCGAAACAGGCAGCGTCGGGGCTGAGCTCGCCACCGCACTCTCCGACATGGGGACCCGTGCGCTGTTCGTCGAGTCCAAGGAAGGCGAAGCTTTCACGAGCCCAGCCACTCGGGGGACTCCACCGTCAGCTCGCCCTACTCAGATCAAACCCCTGGAGAGCAGTATCAGCGACGCGGGCAAGCCAGCCGCACCAGTGCCGTCGGCGCGGAGAGCTTCGCGCGCTCTACTGCTAGCTCGCCGCCTCAGGGACATGCCCATTGGGACCAACGGGAGCACGGACTATCAAGATCTTCCCGATGCTGACATCGTCATCTTTGAGGGTTCCGCTCTCGATAGCGCTGTGCTAACCGCAAGCCTCGCCCAGATCGTCGACGTAGTGATCCTCGTCTGTCCGCTGAACGTCCGCCTGCCGCATTCCGTTACGCTCTTGGCAGGCTCGGTGCTCGCCAGGTCTGACGCTCAGGTTCTTGTTGTGACGAGCTTTCATTTGAGAGGCGCAGCTGCGCGCAGAGCTGGCAGAGCCTCGGCGCGCGAGAGCACGACGGAACCCTTGGACGGTCAGCGGCGCGTTCCGGTCACAAATCGAGGATGAAGCTGACGCGCTCCGGATTAGCTGTCCCGGGCACCCAACTCTCGCGCTTGCGCTCGACACCTTCGAAGCGGGCCGGGCTGCTTCCGCAGCTAAGCAGCGCCGCAAGCCTCGCATCAGCAACCGATCGACGGAATCGCCCGATCTGGCGGCGCCTCGAGGTGTATGACGCCATGGTCCTTGTAGGGGTCGTGTGTTATTCCATCGACTCTCTGACATCGATACACGTCGACCGCAAGCTGATCCTCCTGCTTCCCTTCCTTGCCGTCACGATGACACTGCTACGCCCCAACAGCTTGCAGGACCTAGACAGAACCCGCCTACCTGTCGGGTTCTTGTGCTACCTGGGATGGACGGCCCTCTCTCTCTTGTGGACGGATAATCCGAGCACCAGCTTTTCGGCCGTTGCCGAGTACCTTCTGGCAAGTGTTGCGGGGATCGCTCTTGCTTGCGCTCTGACCCAGGCCCAGATGATCCGAGTGTTCGCCCTCAGCACCAAGTTCTTCGTGGTCCTTTCGATTGCTACCTTCCTCGTCGCACCGCATTACGCTACGGAGGCAGCTGCAAGCAATGCGCCTGGCTTTCGGGGGCTATTTGGTAACAAGAACGCGTTCGGCTTCTTGATGGCGTCCGGCCTGTTGGCGTTGCTTTTCGAGAGACCCGTGACCAGGCGGAACAAAGTCTGGCTCGCCCTCACTGCCGCGCTACTTGTCGCGAGTGAAGGGGGCACCTCGTGGGTAGGCCTCCTCGCCGTACTCGCGATCCTTGCCTGGTTGCACCTATGGCGCGGGAGGACGAGGGGTGAAAGTCGCCTTCTGTTTGCCAGCTGGACAGTGCTCCTGCTCGGCGGAGCGGCTCTCATCACGGCCACAGATTTCCCCTTCCTCACGCACCTCATCGGCAAGAGCTCCGGCCTCACCGGTCGCACGCGCATCTGGAACGCCGTCATCAGTGCGATTGGTACGCGCCCGATCGAGGGATATGGATTTGGCGGCATGTGGTTGGCAGGAACCGGTGAGACGGCGCGCATCTGGGCAATTCTCGGCTTCCAGGCCTACGAAGCTCACGATATATGGCTCGATCTCCTCCTCCAAGTGGGTATCGTCGGTCTCGTCCTGATGTGCGGCGCGCTCGCATTCGCACTTGCCCGATGCTTAGGAGGCGTCTTGCGAGGGGAGCTGGAAGCATCTTGGGCGGTCGCGACCTTGCTCTTCTTCATGATCGGAGGTATCGCCGAATCTGACCTCTTCGTAGCTCCTCTCGTGATCGCTGCCCTCATCACTTTCACGCTCCAATCGGCAGTGCCGCGACGCGACCTGCTCGTCGGCCGAGCCTCTCTGCGTCGGCTCCGAGCAGCAACGAGCACCTCTTAGCTTATGAAGAAAGGACCGGGCCCCAACACCCAGGCGGTCAGCGCGCGAAAGGCCGCTTTCTTGGGAACCTCTGCCGACCTCATCGACAGGGAAGGGCTTCTCGGCTTTCTTGCTTCGGCGGTAGATTCCGGCGCGAGAACCGTCGTCGCGAACCATAATCTGCACTCGCTTGCCTTGATGCAGAGCGACAAGGACTTTCACCGCTTCTACGATCACGCTGACCTTGTCCTGGTAGACGGCATGGCCGTCGTCTGGATTGCGCGGCTCCTGGGCCAACCTGCCTCTGTCCGGCATCGACATGCTACCTTGGACTGGATCTGGCCGTTCCTCGAACTCTGTTCCAAGCGAGGCTTGACGGTCGCACATGTCGGCGGCACTGAGCCAGCCCTGAGTACCACCAGGCGTCATATCGCTGCCAGGCTACCCTCGCTCGATCTCCACCTGATAGACGGCTACTTCGATCTGGAGAAAGACTCGCAAGGGAGCCTCAACGTCGTGGATGAGCTTGTCCAGATAGACCCTACCGTCTTGCTCGTCGGTCTGGGTATGCCCCTTCAGGAGCGTTGGATTCTCGACCATCTCGACAGGCTGCCGCGGTGTCTGGTTGTCACGGTAGGCGGCCTCATGGGCTATTTTGGCCAGACAAGGAGCACACCGCCGCGGTGGCTGGGAGGAATCGGCCTCGAATGGGTATACCGGCTAGCTAACGAGCCGACGCGTCTCTCCCATCGATACCTAGTGGAGCCTTGGACGCTACTGCCGCCCGTAGCTGGTGAGTGGTGGAGACAACGATCCGGCCACCGTGAGCACGTCGACCGACCCGACTGAACGGCAGCGGAGCGCTCTAGGTCGTAGGCGGCAGAACCTCACCTGGGCGTCCGTCTTCGAGCTCTTGGTGCTCGCTACCTCAGCCGCAACGTTCGTTCTCGTGACCAAGCCTCTTGGTCCCGCGCAGTACGGAGATTATGCCGCTATCCAGGCGATCGTAGTCACGGCGTCCACGGTAGTCAGCGGTTGGACAGGCTTCGTGCTGATCGAACGCGTCATCCGGGAGCACTGCCCTTTGAATGAAGCTGTAA
>CAZAMA010000257.1:0-4067 GCA_964485645.1 uncultured Acidimicrobiaceae bacterium
CGATCGACGGCGGCAACATCGCCTCTACGATGGCCGGAGAGTTCTCCTTCAGCCTCGCGCTGAGCTTCGGCGTGCTCTTCCTCGGCGTCTTCATGTACGGACTCCGGACAGGCCGTCTTCGTTGGCTTGCAGCCGTGCTCTATGCAGCCACGGTGATGTGCCATATCGTGCCGGGTCTTGCCTTTGCAGCTGTGGCGATACTCCTCGCACTCTCGACGGGACGCGTGCGCGCGTTGAAAGTCCTCATACCGGTCGGAATCGTGGGCGCCCTCCTGACCGCTTTCTGGCTACTGCCATTCGGTGCCTACATCCACTACACCTCGTCGATGGGCTACAACCGAATTCCCGGCATACTGTCCAATCTCGTGCCCGCTGGCTGGCCCGCATGGCTCCGAGATACGATCATCGTGGCCGCACTCGGCGGCGCGGCCGCTGCCCTTGTGCTTCGCGACCGCTTCGCGACGGTGCTGGCACTTTCCGCCGTGGGATCCGGGCTCGCGTTCGCGTTCCTGCCCTCGGGGGCGATCTATAACGGGCGCTGGCTTCCTTTCTGGTTCCTCTTCACGGCCCTCTTGGCCGCATACGGCCTGGCTGCGCTCCTCCGTGGGCTGGCGCTTCTCACCGCGGGGCCGTGGATCACAGCTGTGGGGACAGCCGTGGGCACGCTGGCCTGTGTTGCCGGAGCGGCCCAGGCCGGTGGGCTCATCGGGGCTTTTCCCTTCATCGGACCGGTCGGCAATCAGGTCCAGGTACAGGGTTGGGTGAACTGGAACTACGCCGGGTTCCAGGGCAAGTCAGGGTGGCCCGAATGGCAAGCGATGATCTCGCTCATGGACCGAGCCGGCGCCAAGTACGGCTGCGGGCGGCTCCAGTACGAGTACATCTCCGAGACAACCGACCCGTTCGGCTCGACCGAGGCCATGATGGCAATCCCCATGTTCACCAACGGATGCATGGAAACGACCGACGGGATCTATTTCGAGTCGTCGACCACGACGCCGTTCCACTTCCTCGACGTGAGCGAGGTCTCACAGAGCGGTGAAGCACCAGATCCCGTATCCGGCCTGAGCTATCCGGGATTTAACCTGGCCGACGGCATCCGCCACCTGCAGTTCATGGGCGTCCGCTATTTCTTCGCGATGTCTCCGGCTGTCGAGGCTGCCGCAGCCGCCGATCCCTCTCTCGTGAAGATTGGGCAGACCCGGGGTTTCCCCGGGAATATCAACGGCCTGCCGGACCCGCATCCCGTCTGGGAGCTTTTCCTAATCAAGAACGCGCCACTCGTGTCGGCACTTACGTACCTGCCGGTGGTCGAACCGTCTCGGGCATCGGCCTGGCTCCGCACCGGCCTCAAGTGGTACGAGGAAGAGCAGTACTGGCCCGTCGAGCTGACCCAGTCAGGTCCGGCTTCATGGCCGCACGCCGCGCCAGGCAGGCTCGTCCCACCGGTCGACGGAGTTCCGGCGAAGCCTACGACGGTGAGCGACGTGCGCATGACAGACTCGTCCATCTCTTTCGACGTATCGAGGTTGGGCACGCCGGTGATAGTGAAGATCCCATACTTCCCGAATTGGCAGGCGACCGGCGCCAGCGGCCCGTACGAGGCCATGCCAAACGTCATGGTCGTCGTGCCGAGGGCGCATCACGTCACGCTCTCCTATGGGACGACATCGATCGACTGGGTCGGCAAGGCCGCTTCCGTCGCGGGGCTTACCGGGCTCGGAGCTCTCTTCCTCCGGCCCGCACCGACGGTCGGCCCCGACCTCGCCGCCGTGAGCCAGCTCCCAGCAAGCGACAGCCTGTCCGGCCAGGGCCCGCTACCGCACGAGACCTACATGCCACAGCCCTACGACGCCGAACAGTTCGACGACAACGACGACGACAACGACGACGACATCGCTCCGGATCCTGACGGCAGCCCTCCGTGACCCCCACCGAGTCCGCCGACCGGCCGCGGCGGTCAGTCGTCCTGCCCGTCCACAACGAGGGTGAGCTGCTCGACCGCACAGTGCGCGGCCTCGTCCTGGCAATGCGCGAAAGGAGTGAGAGCTTCGAGGTCGTGATAGTCGAGAACGGCTCGACGGACCGCTCCTTGCAGCTGGCCGAGCAGATCGCGCACGACATGGATGAGGTTCGTGTCATCAGCCTCTCGCGCCCTGACTACGGGGCGGCCGTCGCCACGGGCTTCGCTGCCGCGCGCGGCGACGTCGTGGTCAACTTCGACGTGGACTACATCGACTTCGGGTTTCTGGAGAGCGCGGTGGGGATGGTCGATTCCGGGGCCGCCGCGATAGTGCTCGCGAGCAAGCGGGCCAAAGGAGCCACCGACGGGCGGCCACTTTTGAGGCGCTGTCTCACGGCCGGTTTCACCTTTGCCATGAGACTGCTATTGCGCGTACCGGTCACCGACGCCCACGGCATGAAGGTCCTCGATCGGGCCGAGTGCGCTGCCGCCGCCCGCGCGTGCCGCATGACGGGCGCCCTCTACGACGTCGAGCTCGTATTGCGGGCCTCGCGCTCCGGCCTCAAGGTCGCGGAGCTGCCGGCTCACGTCCTCGAGGTGCGCCCGCCACGGACACCTCTATGGCGGCGAAGCCTCGAGTCGGCAACCGGGCTCGTCCACCTGCGGGGGCTCCTCTGGTGGGAGGCGCTGCGGCGACGCTGACCCCACAACCGCACTCGGCGCCCGAAACCGATGACCACAGGATTTGGCTGCCAGGCGGTAATCTCGTCGGGCGTGCCCGCCGCCCTGCCCCCGATACCGGGGAGGTCGCGCGCCACTTACGGTGCCGGCACCAAGCCGTCGAGGCGTGCACGGCGGCACCACCGCTTATCCGTGAGCCCACCGGGCGGCCGTGGGCGCAAGACCTACAGGGCCCATGGCCACGGCGGGGTCAAGAGACGGTGGCCACGGCGGGTTCTTGCAGGCGTCGTCGTCCTCGTGGCGCTCGTCGTCGCCGCCGGTGCGGGGGGCTATTTCTATGTTCGCTCGCGCCTGAACGGCATTCCCCGCATGGCGGTTCCAGCGCTCACGGCCCAGCAGTCGGGCCAGCCGGTCGACATCCTCCTCGTCGGCTCTGATTCGAGGTCGTGTGTGAGGACGTCGTCTCAGGCCAAGTCCTTCGGCACGAGCGCCACGACGAGTGGACAACGGAGCGATGTCATCGTCGTCGTTCGTTTCGTTACTTCGACTTCGCAAGTCGAGATGCTCTCGATCCCGCGCGACACCTGGGTTCCAATCGCCGGCACCGGCGGCTCGGCCAAGGTCAACGCTGCCTTCAACAGCGGCCCGAATCAGCTCGTGCAGACCATCCAGGACGACTTCCACATCCCGATCAACCACGTGATGATGGTGAACTTCTGTGGCTTCCAAGGCATGGTGAACGCGCTCGGAGGAATCTCGCTCGACTTCAAGTACCCGCTCCGGGATCAATACTCCGGGCTCGACATCGCGTCCACCGGATGCCAAGTCATCGACGGCACCCAGGCGCTGGCCCTCGTCCGGAGCCGGCACCTCTACTACTACGCTAACAGGACCTGGAACTATGACGGCATGAGCGACTGGAGCAGGATCCGGCGCCAGCAGGCCTTCTTCCACGGACTTTTGAACAGGGTCCACTCGGCATTCCCCGATGTCCTCGAGCTGAACTCGTTTCTCGGAGCAGCTGTGTCCGACCTGAGGGTCGACTCGTCCTTCAGCAGCAGCGAGATGATCTCGCTCGGCTACAGGTACCACTCACTCGGCGAGTCAGGTCTCACGACGACGGTGCTGCCCACCTACTCACAGGTAATCGACGGCCAAGACGCCCTTCTTCCGGCCGAGCCGGAAGCCAGCCGCACAATCGGGAGCTTCCTCGCCTCCGGGGCCAGTGGTGGGCAGGGCGCTGGCGCTGGCTCCACCACACCCTCGACGGCGACAACGCCGACTACTAGCTCGCCGGTTCCTCCCTCCGGCGTCGTGACAGATACTCCACAGTCCTTGCCCGAGCCGTGGAACCCGGTCCCGTGCTGAGCCTTGGAGCCTCAGGCGAGCACGCTGCCGGCGTGGGACCGCGGCGAACGAGCGG
>CAZAMA010000258.1:0-4056 GCA_964485645.1 uncultured Acidimicrobiaceae bacterium
AATCCCTCCGAGCGCGCCACAAAAGTCCAGTTCAGAGGGTCATTTTCAATCTATGACCTGCGATGACGCTTTGAGCCTGCTACTGGATGCTGCTGTTTGCTCCGGTGCTGCTACTGCGAAGGCAGTAGCAAGGGCATCTGGGAGGCGCCATGAAGGGCCACCTGCGCAAGCGAGGTGAGGCGTGGGAACTGCGGGCCTACGCCGGGATCGACCCGATCACCAACCGGCAGAAGTACGTGACCCGCACGTTCCGAGGCGGCAAACGCGAGGCGGAGGAGGCGCTCGCCCGCCTCGTCACCGAGGTGTCTGGTGGCGGTCACGCCGCCCAGGACACGACGGTGGGCGACCTCATCCGTCAGTGGCTCGACCTCGCCAAGCCTGAGCTGTCCCCGACGACGGCACGAGGCTACGACTGGATCATCAAGACGTACATCACGCCAACGCTCGACAAGGTGCCGCTTGCCCGCCTCCGGGCGGCGCAGCTCGACCGTTTCTACGCCAAGCTCCGAGACGAGGGTGGTCAGGATGGCAAGCCGCTCTCGGCGGCGACCGTCCGCCAGGTGCACGCCATCCTCCGGCGAGCACTCCAGCAGGGAGTGCGCTGGGGATGGATCACTACCAACCCGGCGTCCTTGGCATCGCCTCCACGGGTGCGGAGCCGTCAACTGGAGCCGCCTGACCCCGACAAGGTGGTCCAGCTCATTGAGACGGCGGAGAAAGACGACCCCGACTTTGCCTGCTTCCTCCTCCTGGCGGCGACCACTGGCGCCCGGCGTGGTGAGCTGTGTGGGCTCCGCTGGTCTGACGTCGACCTCAAGGGGAAGGTGCTCACCATCTCGCGCTCTGTCGTCGAGGCTGAGCACAGCGCTCTGGTGGAGAAGGACACCAAGACCCACGCCTCCCGTCGCATCGCACTCGATGCGGGGACGGTCAAGCGGCTCAAGACGCACCGGGAGCGCTCCACCGCGCGGGCGACGGCGTGCGAGGCCACTCTGCCGGAGTCGGCCCACGTGTTCTCTCCCGACGCCGATGGCAAGCGGTCCTGGGCACCCAACGATGTGACCAAAAATTTCATCCGGCTCCGCAAGCAGGTCGGGTTTGACACGGTTCGTCTCCATGACCTCCGCCACTTCGCGGCGACCCGCCTCCTGGCGGCGGGCGTGCCTGTCCGAACGGTCAGCGGCAGGCTGGGGCACGCCAATGCGGCGACGACGCTCGGGGTCTACGCCCACTTCGTCGAGGAGTCCGACCGGGATGCGGCAGCGAAGCTCGGCTCGCTGCTCACCTCAACGCAGAAGAAGGTGGCGAGCAAGCGTCAGATCAAGGCGAGCGCTTGAGTCGTCGGTCACTACGACTCGGCCATCCGAGAGGGTCCACGACGAGGCCACGGCCCTGTCGTGCGTCCGTCTCGTATCATCGGAGGATGTCTACCTGGCCATTTGAACGCGGGCTCGATGCTCGATCCGCCTGGGGCGCGCCCCTCGGAGCACCCCGGCCGTGGTGACTGAAGCTGACACGTGCCGCACCTACGTGTTGCCCGGTCTGTACGGCGCCGGTTGGACGGACGACCAGATTCGGGAACAGGTGAGCTTCACGCCGGGGCGGATCATCGTGAGCGGCGGCACGGTCCGTCGTGGCAAGCGCAAGAGAGTTGACTACCTGCTTTCGTACCTCAGAGACCGCCCCCTGGCGGTCGTGGAGGCCAAGGCCGAATACCGCTTACCGGGTGACGGTCTCCAGCAGGCGAAGGACTACGCCGAGATTCTCGATCTGAAGTTCGCATACAGCACTAACGGTCCCGGCATCGTCGAGCACGACTACGTCACCGGTCTCGACACCGAGCTGGCCGCATATCCGTCACCCGACGAGTTGTGGCGTCGCGACTGCGCCGCGCGAGGGGTCGATCCGGACAGCCCACTCGTCCGCGCCCCGTACTTCCATGAACCAGGACAGGTGCCGAGATATTACCAGGACATCTCGATCCACCGAGCGACCGAGGAAATCCTCAAGGGAAAGCGACGCGTTCTACTTACGTTGGCGACGGGGACGGGCAAGACCATGGTCGCCTTCCAGATTTGCTGGCGGCTCTGGACCACCGGCTGGAACCGCACTGGGGAGTTTCGAAAGCCCCGAATCCTCTACCTCGCGGATCGGAACGTGCTGGTGGACGACCCGAAGGACAAGACCTTTGCTCCGTTCGGGGAAGCTCGACACAAGATCATCGGCGGTGACGTGCGAAAGAGTCGGGAGATTTACTTCTCGACCTACCAAGCGATCGCTCACGACGAGATGCGTCCGGGGTTGTATCGCGATTTTCCACGAGACTTCTTCGACCTTGTCATCATCGACGAGTGTCACCGTGGAAGCGCCAAAGAGAAAAGCAACTGGCGCGAGATTCTCGAATACTTTAGCCCTGCGGCCCAGCTCGGGATGACGGCGACTCCGCTTCGCGCTGACAACCGGGACACCTATCTATATTTCGGGAATCCCATCTACACCTACAGCCTGCGCTCTGGTATCGACGACGGCTTCCTGGCTCCGTATCGCGTCCATCGCATCGTAACGACGGTAGACGCAGCGGGTTGGCGACCCTCGAAGGGAGACGTTGACCGCTTCGGACGGGAGATTCCGGATCACGAATACGGGACGAAGGATTTTGAGCGTTCCGTTGCGCTGAAAAGCCGCACTGAAGCAATCGCCCGACATCTGACCGACTTCATGGTGAAGACCGATCCGTTCGCGAAGACGATCGTCTTTTGCGTGGACCAGGAGCACGCCGAAGACATGCGCCGCGCGCTCAACAACTGCAATGCCGAACGAGTTCAGCAGTATCCCGACTACGTCTGCCGAGTGACCGCCGACGAGGGAGCCATCGGCGGAGGACACCTGAGCCGATTCCAGGAACTTGAGACGGTTGCTCCGGTGATCCTAACCACGTCACAGCTTCTCACGACCGGAGTCGACGCGCCGACGTGCAAGAACATCGTGATCGCTCGCGTCATCGGATCGATGACCGAGTTCAAGCAGATCATCGGACGCGGTACTCGGGTCCGCGAGGACTATGGGAAGCTCTTCTTCAACATCATCGACTACACCGGGAGCGCCACCAGGCTCTTTGCCGATCCGTACTTCGACGGTGAACCTGCACTCATTGACGAGGAGGTGATCGACGAGGAAGGCGAGGTCGTCGATCAGACCGTGGTCGAGAACGAGAGTCAGGGCGACGAGAATGGGGCCGTCGAAGTCGTTCTCCTGGAGTTCACCGAAAACGAGCCCTCGGCCCCACGGAAGTTCTACTTCGATGGCGGAAGCGTCCAGATCGCTGCCCAAGTGGTATACGAGCTGGATGGAGACGGCAAGCAACTTCGGGTGGTCAGTTACGCTGACTATGCCCGCGACAAGGTGAAGGCCCTTTACCGGTCACCCGAAGCTCTGGAGATCGACTGGCGGGACGACGAGCACCGACGGGGCATTCTCGGTGCTCTCGCAGAGCGAGGCATCGATCTTGTCCGCCTTGGTGAGGTTGCGGGAGTACCCGACGCCGATCCCCTCGACCTTCTGTGTCATCTTGCCTTCAGCGCTCCACTGAGAACGAGACGGGAGCGGGCACTTCGGTTGTCACGGACCCGCCAGGACTTCTTCGACAAATACGGACCCGAGGCTCGGAAGGTTCTGGCCGATCTCCTTGACAAGTACACGGACTACGGCTTGGAACAGCTCAAGCTTCCGGATGTCTTGAAGCTCCCACCGCTCTCATCGTATGGAAACCCGAGCGAGATTGCAGTCGCATTCGGTGGACCGACCGAGCTTCGACAAGCGGTTGAGGAGCTGCAGAGGTTGCTCTATGCCGCGTAGGTCCCAACACCCAACGAAACAACCGGAGCAGACGACGACTGCTGCACGCCTCCGATCCGTCGTCAAGTCCTGCCGCGACATCATGCGAAAGGACAAGGGGCTCAACGGCGACCTCGACCGACTTCCGATGCTCACGTGGATCATGTTCTTGAAGTTCCTCGATGACATGGAGCGTGTGAGGCAGGACGAAGCCGACCTACA
>CAZAMA010000259.1:0-4045 GCA_964485645.1 uncultured Acidimicrobiaceae bacterium
CAGAGCTGGATGTGGCTGCGGATGCGGTCCTCGCGGTGATGGAAGACGGGTCGGAGCCGAAGCGCCCCCTTCAGGTCGCGCCAACCCCGTTCCACTTGGGAGAGCTGCTTGTAGGCCAGGACCAAGTCGGTAGGGGTCGCCGTGTCGTCGGAGGTGCGGATGAGCCACTTGCCATCGAAGTGGGCGTCACGGGCGATTGCTGCATGATCGACGCGCAGCTTGTGGTCCTTCGTTCGGCGCAGGAACCGGTAGACGGCCGGAGTCTGGCGCAGCTCGCCGACGAGCTCGTCGCGCCGCTGCTTGTCCCACCCGTCGCTTCCGTCGATGCGACGCTCCAAGTACGCCACGATGTTGGCTCGCACGATCTCGTCACGACCCTTCGCCTCGGGGTTGACGCAGACGCAGAAGCGCTGGGCGCGCGCCCCGTCACCGACACGGACCTCCTTCACCGAGAGGTTCCCCGCGACCACGTGGTAGCGACCGGGGCGGGCGAGCGCGGCCTTGGCATCGGTGGCGGCTGACCGCAGCTTCTCGCAGACGATGTAGTGGTCACCGCCGCGCTGGAGATAGGCGCGGTTGGCAGCCGAGTTGAACCCCGAGTCGGTGACCCACAGCACGCGGTTGAGCATCCAGCTCCCGAGGTCGTCTTTGATGCGCCGGATGGCGCGCTGGTCCGACGTCGTGCCCGGGAAGGTCCAGCAACGGATCGGGATGCCCTCTTCGGTCACGGCCATCGCGATCACGACCTGGGGGAGATCGGTCCGGTGGTCCTTTGAGTTCTTAGAGAAGAGGCGTGACCCCTCCTCGGAGAGGACATGCGGTCCGTCTTGGGCGCCGGCGGTGCTGTTGTCGCTCTCCTTCTTCTCGGCCGCCGCAAGGTCGATCTCTTCGTCTGCGACGTCGACTTCCCAGTACGTAGAGGAGGTGTCGACGAAGATGACGTCACAAGAGAGGTTCAACAGGTTGGCGGTGCGGTTGAAGATGCCCGTTGCGATCTCACCCAGTGCATCCAAGAGGAAGTCCATCGCCGCGTACGCGCTGTCGTCGTCGAAGGCCGGACAAGAGACGAGCGCGACGCGCTCGGCGGCCCAGGACACGCACGCCAACTTGGAGGCCGGCTCCAAGCAGCGCTGCGCCACGAGCGCGAACAAGATGCGCTCGACGACCTCAGCGTCGACGCGCCGTCCGTGTGCTGCCATGTGCAGGGCACGAGCGATGCCGAGACGGTGCCAGAGCTCGTCGAGCACATAAGCGCCGCCAAAGCGGCGGGCGTCGACGACCTCGACGTCGGAGCCCTCGACCGCCGCCAGCGCGTCGGCCGGCTCCAAGAAGCGGCTGATGGAGGCGACGAGGCGGCGCAGCGCATCTCGGTCGACCTTGTCCGCCCGGCCGAAGTTGTGGATGACCTTGGCCACCGGCGAACCGGTCCTCGGGTGCCGTTCGTTGTGGGCGAGCTGGAGGTAGCTGACGACCGAGCCGTCGGAGTTGCGGCGCTTCGTCTCCCGCAGGTACACGCCTACGAACTCTAGTCTTCACCCCACGTAGATTGACGGATTTGGCCTATTGCCGTGTGCCTACGACTTCCCGAGGTCTGACCGCCCTTCCAGCGTTCCTACCTGGCAGTCCGTTCGGCCGAGGGACCTCAGATGCCTACGAGCTCCGGAAGTCCGGTCTGCGAGAGCGGCGGCCAGCAGTACAACTCGGCGATCCGGGGTCTGTTCCGGGACTTCCGCCGCTATCTCGACAGGGCGTGGGCGTCCCATACCGATCTCGATCCGTACGCGGGCGATGTCTGGCAGGTGGGCCTTTTGGACCTGCAGCCGAACGGCTCGCGTCACTGGCCTGCACGCCTCGGGGTCATCGACTTCGGTGACGTCGGGCTTTACTGGCTGCGGGAGGTGGCCAAAGACTGGGCTCGCACGACCCGTCCGGGCCTCCAGGTCCTCCGCGAGGTCATGCGGGCGTGCCGCGTCACCTCAGAGGTGCTGACAGCTGCCGGTCGCACCGATCCGGCCTGTCTCGGAGCTGGTGACTTCACCCTTGTCACACAGGCGATGTCAGGCCAGCGCCGGGCCGACGGCGGCCTTTACTCCGCCGGCCACCGCAATTTGCTCATGCAGAGACTGCACGAGGTGATCGAGCACGGCCGCACGAATGGGCTTATGACCGAGGTGCCCGACCCGTTCGGCCGTGGCCGCCCGCAGCGGGTTGTGCGCGAGGCCAACGAGGAAGAGATCGGGAAGGCCATCGCCGAGCCCGTCATCTCCCAGCTCGACGCCAACCTGAGCCTGCTCGGTCCTTGTCGCCGCGGCGGCTCGCTCTCTGCAGCCGATCTACAGGCGATGTACCAGACGATCTACCGATTGCTGCGCGACACCGGCCGGCGCCCCGGCGAGATCGTGAGCCTGAAGCTCGGATGCATCGAGGTCATCGACGGCCAGCACAACCTCGTCTACGACAACCACAAGGCGGCCCGCATGCGAAGGCGGCTCCCCGTCACTGCCGAGACCGCTCATGTCGTGCTCGCCTGGGAGAAGCACCGCGCCGGCATTGCCGGCCCACCAGTCACTCGCCAGTGGCTGTTCCCTACACCCCTACTGAGAGCCCGGCAATCTGTTGGGCACATCACCGCCAGCGCCGTCGCCCGGGCCTTCAAGATCTGGACGGCCAAGATCGGTCACATCGACAGCGAGGTGCTCGGTCCTTCGGGGGATCCGCTCTCTTTCGAGCTTTCCCTCATTTTCCCGTACGCGCTCAGGCATTCCTATGCGCAGCGCCACGCCGATGCCGGGGTGCCTGTCGACGTGCTGCGAGAGCTAATGGACCATGTCGCGATCGGGACGACGATGGGGTACTACCGGATCAGCCTGAAGCGGAAACAGCAGGCGATCCGCTCAGTCGGCTCGCTCGCCATTGACGCCAACGGGAAGTCTGCGCCGTACACCAACCCTCTCGCATGGGAAAGGGCGTCGGTGTCAGTCCCCTTTGGCAGCTGCACAGAGCCGTCCAATGTCAAGGCAGGTGGCGGCTCGTGCCCGATCCGCTTCCAGTGCGCCGTCTGCGGGTTCTACAGACCTGACCCGTCGTACCTGCCCGCCATCGAGGAGCACGTCGCCAGCCTGCGGGCCGATGTCGAGACCGCACGAGCCATGGGCGCTGCCGACTACGTGACGGCCAACCTCACCGCCCAGATCGAGGCTTTCGGCCAGGTCGCACGAACGATGCATCAACGTCTTGCCAGCCTCGGCTCAGACGAGAGGGCTGAGGTGGAAGAGGCCAGCCGGCTGCTGAGACGTTCGAGGGCCGCCCGTCTCATCCCGGTCTCGGCCAGCTGAGGTGGGAACACCGTCCGCGCGTGCGGCTGGGATCACGGCCGCCAGAGCACATGACAGCCGCCAGAAGAGACACCGGGTGCTCGACGTCCTGGCCGAGCTCGAAGCCGCCAGAGAGGCGATCACCTTCCCTGGCGTTGCGAGAGCAGCAGGCGTCTCGACGTGGCTCGTCTACGCCCCCGGCGTCCGTGAGCACGTCGAGTCCGCCCGGCGGCGCCACCTCACTGCCACCACCTCGCAGGTCACCGTCGCACCAGCGGGACTGCGGGCCGAGATCGCTGTTGCCCGCGAGGAGATCAAGGGACTACGAGCCGAGCGGGACAAGCTGTCCCAGCGCCTTCGGCTCCAGCTCGGCGCCGAGATCGACGGCCCACAACGCGCCGAGCTCATCGCCCGGGTCGCCGACCTCGAGGCAGTCAACCGCCGCCTCGTGGCCGAACGCGACGCCCGCAACTCAGAGGAGCGCTCCAAGGAGCGACAAGTGCACGAGCTCGAGGACGAACTGACTGCAGCACGCGAGAGCCTTCGTCGCATGATCCGCGCGGAGAACACCGGGCCCTGAGCTGCCGCCGCCGGGTGCATCGATCTACGACGTGCCTCACGTGCCTCGCTCAAGAACTACCGCTTGACCAGGTAGTTCGTTCATTGACTACAGATAACCTACGGAACCGCGCTCATCAACGGCGGGATGAGCCTGCAGGTGCTCATGGCCC
>CAZAMA010000260.1:0-4033 GCA_964485645.1 uncultured Acidimicrobiaceae bacterium
GACGCTCGTCGTCGAACCAGTGTCGCAACAAGTCGCGGGTCAACACCGTGGCACCGGGGTAGCCGTCCTCCCGCCACGTCCGGACACGGTCTCGGATGTCGTTGACTACCTCGAATCCGATGATCTCGTCGGTGATCTTGAGTTCACCGTCGGGCGAGGCTGCCAGGTATCCGGCCGTGCGTCGGCCTTGGCGAATCTCGGGCACCAGTCCGCTGAAGTACCAGTGGCGGGTCGGTTCGGCGAACGGATCGTTGATGATCGGGTTGCCCGAGACGACCTGGCCGGCTTCGGTCACTTCGGCAGGTCCAGGATCAGCTCGGCGGCGTTCCCATCGTTGGCCACCACACGAACGGCGACCTTGTGGTTGTCACCGGCGTCAAAGGGCAGGGACGTCCAACCGTGGAGTTCGGTCAGGAGGGCCGCGTCGACGGTCGAGCGCAGTGCCCGCTCTAGCTTGTCCCAGGCATCGGTGACCGGGAAGAACGCCTGGGACACCCGGAACACGGTCCCGTCGTAGTCGTCGTCAAGGAACCAAGCCTGAATCCTGGACTTTCCGAAGCTGGTCGTCGCACCGGTTGCTGCGTCGAAGGAGTCGAGGCCGAGGACCTCGACCCGGTAACCGTCCTCAGCGTGCGTCACCTGGGCATCAGGGGACGCGTAGAGCCGAAAGGTTTGGCTCGAGCTGGTGTTCTTGAGCAGGTCGCCGACGAGGAGGTCCGGATTGGCCAGCAACAACGCGACGTTGGTTCCGCCGATCTTGCCGTTCCCCAGCTTGTCTTGAGCGTCAGCGGACACGGCAAACCCAGCGAAGACCACGAGGTCGAACCCGATGGCAGCCCGCAACGCATCGGAAACCTGCGACATCGTGATGGCGCCAAACTGTGGCCCCAGGGACACTGCAAAGCGAGCCTTCTTCCCGTCACGCTCGACGATTCCTTCCGCCTGCAGCGGTTCCGCGGCGGCAAGGCCGGACAGGGAATCGATCGGCAAGGGCTCGCCGCCCGGCCGAGGGATGCCTTGCACTCTGAGGGCGTCGATGAGGGCCTCGACATGCGTCGTCGTGTGCCCATTGGTCACTGGAGCAGAAACGTCGGGATCCAATGGGTTGACCGAGTAGCGAGACAGGGCCTCGACGGTAAAAGGGCCGGAGACCCTGGTCTTCTTCTTGTCGATGACCGGCCGGTCATAGATCGTCACGACCTCGGGTTCCTCGCCTCGGGCGATCTGGCCGAGCGTCACTCGTTGCTGAGTCTCATAGACGAATCCACCGTCGACGTCACGCTCGGGCTGCGCCAGGCGGTAGTAGTCGTAGATAGTCGTGAGCAGCCGCTCGCGCGCGACGGCCAAGGCGACTCGGGAGGTGTCTACGGTGATCCAGCGCCGGCCATATTGCTCGGCCACCATCGCGGTCGTGCCGCCCCCACACGTCGGGTCCACGACGAGGTCTCCTGGATCGGTGGCCATCAGAAGGCACCGCGAAATGACCTTGGGATTGGTCTGGACGACGTAGCGCTTGTCCGAAGTGAAGCCGCTGGTGACGGTGTCGTCCCACACGCTGTTGATCGGAAAGCCGTCGAAGTCGTCGAGATATCGAACATAGTTGAGGGTTCGTGATGAGCCGATGACCCGACGTGCCTCGACGAGCCGGGCCATCCCCTCTTCGTTGGTTTTCCACGGACTACTGGAGCCCGGCGTGTACTTCTGTCCGTCGAGCTCAACTTCGAACCACGACGCTGCCCCTTCGCCCTTCTTTCGACCAATCGACTGGCTGGTGAGGTTGTCCCAGCGAAACACTCGGGATGCCTCGGGCAGTGGGTCGACACCGGCCGCCTCAGTGGGGGTCATGCGTCGACGCTCGCCCGTAGGCGTCTCGATCCACGAGTACGCAGTGTCGGTCGCCTTGCCGGAGCTCTTGGGGAGATAGAGCTGCCGGTACTTCATCTGCGGCTTGTCCTTGGCGTACCACATCAGGTAGTCGGCAACGATGGCGAGATCCGAGCCGGTGCTCCCCGCCGTCTTCTTGAAGGTGATCTGGGCCACGTAGTTCTGTGACCCGAATACCTCGTCCAGGAGAACTCGGACGAGGTGGGAGTAGTCGTCAGAGATCTGGACGAAGAGGGAACCACTGTCGGAAAGCAGCTCCCGAGCCACGGCAATGCGATCGCGTAGGTAGCTGAGGTATGAGTGGATACCAAGCTGCCACGTGTCTCGGTAAGCCTGGATCATCTCCGGTTCACGGGTGAGATCCTCATCTCGCCCATCGCGCATCTCCATGTCCCCTATGCGAGGCTGGAAGTTGGAGTTGTACCGAACTCCGTAGGGTGGGTCGATAAAGACCAGCTGGGCTTGGCCGCCGAGGCGCTCGCGCTCGAGGAGGCTCGTCATGACCGTCAGCGAGTCGCCGAGAATCATGCGGTTCGACCAGTCGAGCTCGTGCCTGTAGAACTCGACGGCCTCGTCGGGGTTCAGTTTGTCGACGTCGAAAAGGGGCTGCTGGAGGCGCTGGCGGCGGACCGAACCCACGATCTTTTGGGCTGCGAGCTCCTCGTGGACGTGGACCGAGGGGGCAGGCACCTCGACTTCGGAGCGTTCGACCTTCCCTGCCCAGACCATCTGGGGGTCGAGATGCGGGTCGTAGGACAAGGTCCGTACCGGGGTCTCATCCCGGTCCAGGTGGGCGAGGCCGGCTGGGGGGTTGTTGACCCGGGTCGAGTCCTGGTGCTCATAGTCCTCCACGGGGACGACCTTGTCGGCCTTCGTCGTTCGCCGGGTGGTCGCCACTGTCGGTATCCCTTCTTCTTATGGTCACGCGGGTCCCACGCTAGGCGTTGGGTGGCCGTCTCCTCGGGAACACCCCCGCCCACGGTATGGCCATAGCGTTCGGGCCGTGGAGGCCGCCGAAGGGAGGTGCTCGTCGCTGCCGAGACCTGTGCTGCTTCTACGGTACAGGCGTCGTGACCAGGACCTCTGGCCTATCGTTGCAGTCCGTGGAGACCTCATCCCCGTCGGGGCAAGCAGGGCCGCTAGCCGGCCGAGGGGGCAAAGAACGACCAGCGCCCGCTGTCATCGACCCGCCGGCGTTGCCGACGGACTTGACGTTCACCGCAGCCGGGAATCTGTACGCCACCCATGGACTCCACCCGTTCGCCGCTCACTGCCCGCCGCCACTGGCGGCCTGGGCCATCCGGCGCTTCAGCCAGAAGGGCGAGGCCGTGCTTGATCCGATGTCGGGCAGCGGTACCGCTCTGGTCGAGGCCAGCCTGCTGGGCCGGAAGGCCCTTGGCGCCGACATCGACCCGATCGCCCGCCTCATCGGCAAGGTCAAGGCAACGCCGGTAGACCTTGGCGTGCTCGACAAGGCGGGCGACGAGTTCGCCAGTCTGCTACGCGAGGTACACCTCGACGACGGCTGGCGGCCCGATCTGCCCGACTGGGAGCGCTGGTTCCGCCCCGACGTCGCCCGAGATCTTTCGAGAATCCGCGATGCGTTGGTGCAAGTCGGAACCGACCCTGACGTAACTGACCTGATGTGGGTCTGCTTCTCGTCGCTCATCATCGCCCGGACGTCCGTCGCTAACGCTCGTGACCTCGTGCATTCTCGCCACCACTTCCGGGCATGGGAGAAGGACCCAGGGACGCTACGGCGTTTCGAGACCCGAGTTCGCCAGGCTCGGCGGATGATGTCTGACTACATTGACCGGCTCAAAGCCAGCGGCGTGGGGCCACCCGATGTGGGCGTGGTGGGCGGTGAGGCGAGAAACCTGGCGTTGGCTGACGGCGAGATCGACCTCGTGTTCACGTCGCCGCCGTATTGCTCGGCACTCGACTACACCCGAGCCCACCTGTTCGCGGTCGCCTGGATGCCGGAGGTCTTGGGCATATCGGTCGAGGAGTACCGCCGTCTTGGCCGCAGCTACGTTGGCAGCGAACGAGCGCCGTTGGCCGAGGCCACGGCCGAGCAGCGACTCCCGCCCGTGCTCGGCGAGCCTTCTGTCGATCGCATCGTCGAAGAGCTCCATGATGCTCCGAAGCG
>CAZAMA010000261.1:0-4014 GCA_964485645.1 uncultured Acidimicrobiaceae bacterium
AGGTGACGAAGATGCCGGAGGCGGCGCTCAGCTCTTCACGCATGAGCGTGCCGGCGAATTTGCGGATCTCGTCCACGCCCACGACCTTTGACTGCCACCGCTTGCACTGGACGACCGACCGCTGCCCGTTCTTCACGAGGACGAGGTCGATGTTCCCGTCGGGGTGCTGCTGACTGCCGGTTTCCTTCACCTCGAAGCCTTCCCGTCGGAAGATCTCGCCGACGAACCACTCGAACTCTTCGGCGTTGAGGAGGCGGAGGTTGGTCGTCCAGTCCACGAGGTGCCGTTTGTGCGCGGCATCGAGGCGGATCTGATACCAACCAAAGAGCACTACCCCGGCGAGCAAGGTGCCGGTCAGGCTATAGAGCACCAGAAGAAGGGTTGGCCAGTGCATCGCGAGGGGAAGAGCGAACCCGGCCGCGTAGAACGTCGTCGCCAGGGCGGCCGCGGCCCGAAACCCGATACGCCGGAGAACAACGTCCACCGCTCGCTCGACCCGGTCGTCCGACTTCGACACGAGGACAGTCTCTCGCATTGGCGCCTCCCTGGCGCTCATCTCGCACAAAGCCGTCGAGCGCCGCCGAGCGGACGCTGAGCTCAAAAAGCGCCATCGTCGAGGCCGTTTTCCGCTCTCGGCGGTGAGGAGGGGCCAAAGTACGATGCCTGTGGACAGCGCGTGAGCGCTGACCGCCAAGTCCGCGGGTGACCACTAGATCACGTCGCGATGAAGCAGCTCAAACCCAAACGCGAAGATGTCACCCCCTCCGAACAGGATTTTCATTAGTTACGTCTAGCCCGCGACCACGAGCTTCCCCACAACCGCACCACAACTCCAGCACAAGTCGTCGTCGCTGTTGGGTCGCGTCGAGCGCCCTGCGGGCGGGAAGTCGACTGGTCACGCGGAATCATTGACGCGGCTGAACGCCGGGCGAAGCCGACGCCGACGCCGCTGTAGTGCTGCTGAGCACATTGGTCACCATGGTGACGGAAAACTCCCACGGAAACCGTGGAATGTTGCGTTGAGCACGAGCACAAACCCCTGATCCTTTCCTGCCCTCTCCGGAGTGGACATCCAAGTCTGGAGACCGGAGAAGGCAATGAACATGGTCCATCCCCGGCGTGCCGAGATCGAAGTGTCGAAGCGTGACGCAAAAGCGTGCGTCCGTATCCTTGGCACGGGTCGAGCGCCATCGTTAGTCTATGGACGTTTCGGTCTCGACTGTTGGCAATGCGACACTCGTCGTTCGTTGCAACCGTACGGTCGTACTCGCAACGGACCTTTGGATGGGTGGGGAGGACGATGCATACTTCGGGAGCTGGAACCTCAACCACGTCATCCCCGAGGATCTGGTGCAAGATATCGATTCAGCGCGCTATATTTGGTTGTCCCATGGCCACCCGCGTAGGCACCGTCATCCCGTTCAGCAGTTTCCATCGATACCAGCGCAGTGACAGCATATAGGCCGAACAATATGTTACCCCGCTCGATGCCTATGCGGACGGCGGCCATGACGACCTCCAGTACATCTCTCCGGTCGTGACCATCGACTGCGGCGACGGTTCCTGGTCGTCTCTTCAGGTCATTGGAGCCGAGGGTATCGTACGTTCTTTCGAGAACTGTGGGGATGATTGGAACGATACTTCTGAGCCAGGCGAGGAGTCCTCGATTAGACGATACTTTTCCACGAAAGAGCGTGTCCAGCGAAGGTTGGGTTTTGTCGCTTTTCGTGTTGGTGGACGCGAGACAGTCCTGCGAATGCATGGCCTTGAGGCCATGGGTATTACCTTTGAGGTACCGAGAGCAAGCCTTATGACCGCCGTCCGTTACCGGATCTTCGACGACCTGCTCATTGGTAACTTCATGAAGACAACCTTTCACGGTGGTGTCCGCTCCCTCTATGATCCGGACTTCAACACGTGGGTCACCAAGTACGCGGACAGTGGGCGAGCCGAATCCGAGGCCGAAGTCGCCGACTACCTCACCGAGCACCGCCGTCGAGCGGGTAGGGAGTACTATCGGGACGCCATCAACCGAAGCGTGGTGCGAGCAAGTCGGCGCTACGCCGGCGGCCTGCGGGGCATCCCCGGTATACGCCCTTGCTAAGCGCGCGTACTACAGCGCGGTCAAATGAGCCGGCCGATCAGCTCTTCAATGGGTAATGCTTGATGTAGTTGTCCCGCTCGATCCTGATCGGGCGTTCCGGACGAGACGCGACGTATTCGTCGACGGCCTTCGCCCAACCCGGCCATGAGCTGTCCCCTTACTCGTCGAGCAGCACGACGCCGCCTGGCACCACCCATGGCCAGGGAGCCTCCAGGCAGGTACGGTACGAGTAGTAGAGGTCGCAGTCGAGGTGGACGAAGCTGAGGCTCCTACCGTGCAACCTGCTCAGAGACTCTACGAAGTAGCCCTGCAGGAGCCGCACATGCTGCTTCAAGCTGAGGCGCCGGAGTTTGTCCTCTACGAGCCCGAAGGATGTGTCGCAAAACGCGCTCGCGCTGCGGTCGGGAGTGGCGCGACCGCCGTCCGCCGCAGACCTGCTCGCATCCCCCCTCCCTCGGTGCCAGTCACGACACGACCATACGGCACCAAGAGACCAGAGCCGTCGATAGCAAGGCAAAGTGTAATTGTTCACGCCTCGTAGCAGCACCATCCACCACTTGGGAAAGCGGCGCGCGTACCGTTTCGGATCTCACCTGACGACCCCTCCTTCTCACCCTCTGGCCTGCCGAGCTTGCCGACGAGGGCGAGGTTGCGACAGCAAAAAGCCATGGCGAGGAACATGCTCGGGCCGACGAGACCTATGATGCGACACCAGCCCTTTTGGACGTCGATCGTGGCGGGGTCCTTGATCCGGCTGTTCGAGCGCTCGACAGCACTGCGCCGAGCGTAGGAGCGGCGCCAGGCCTCGCCCGGTAGTCGTGCTTTTGACTCGTCTTCGCGTTCACCTGGGCCGGGACGGTGAGAGTCTGCTGGCGACAGCACGCCGGCGGTTCCCCGGGGAGGCTCGAGCACGGTCGGCTGGGTGTAGGAGAGTGCCATCGAGGCTGTTCGCAGCGGGCATCGGAGCTTGCCGGCGACAGCTGGACAACAGACGCGGTGATAGCCGTCGGAGTCCACGGCGGTGATCGAGCCGAGCTTGTAACGCGAGAGCTCGGCGCTTGTTTGGTCATGGGCGGCGATCTCTGCTGCAAGCGCCGGGTCGCTAAAGAGCGCCTCGAGGCGCTCGAGGCGCTTCAGCGACAGCGTCCGAGGAGCGCGACGGCCTCCTCTTCGCCCGGTGGTGCAAGCCAGGCGACGAGGTCGCCGAGACGCTGCGAACACGTGATCCCCGCCGCGTCCATGAACCCGCGCAGCCCGATCAGCTGCGCGAGAGCGCTCAGCCAGCTCGCGCGGGGCCGTCCGGTGTCACGGTGCGGCAGGTCCGAGGTGTCGGAGGTCGATGCTTGGTTTGCTGACTGCGAGGGGCTTCGGGCTGGCTGGTGGCCGCCGTGGCGCCAAGGGAGCCATCGTCGAGCTACTGACTCTCGCCCGTGGGATCGGCCCACGTGCGAGTGATGGGCTCTCTCACGGGCGAGGGCCAGGCCCACACCGCCATCGCGCGTGAGCTCGTGATCTCGGCCGGTACGGTCGAGAAGCCTTTCGCTAGCATCTTGACCAAGTCCAGCCTGACAGAGTCCCAAATTGATCAGCGGCGCGTCCTTGCGGTACTGCGGGGCCTCGCCTGATGGGCTTGGCACCACCTCGACCGAGCCCCTCCCGCCAACTGCCCCTCAGATACCCGGAGAAGAACGGATGCCCAAGCGATGATACAAAGCAGCAAGGAGAGATTATGACCGCGACGACGCTCGCCGACACCTCCGGCACGCGAGCGCTCGAGACCCGGTGGGCCGTTGAGACCCATGGACTGACGAAGCGGTTCGGCGAGAACGTCGCTGTGAACGGCGTCGAGCTCCTAGTCCCGCGGGGGTGCGCCTTCGGCTATCTCGGCCCCAACGGCGCCGGCAAGACCA
>CAZAMA010000262.1:0-3990 GCA_964485645.1 uncultured Acidimicrobiaceae bacterium
TCTCGGCGGCTCCTGACGCTCCGGCCGTCGGTGGGATCAAGGCGGCCTAGGCCCAATACCGTTCAGTTAGGCTACATTGGTGTAGTTTGGTGGTGTGCCCCGCCACGGCTGGAGGAAGCCCGAATCAGACCGACGGCTGTCTGATCTTGTCTCTGTGGGCGTGCTGACCCGGACGTTCCCTCCGAGCCTGGTCGACGAAGTGGTGGCCGGGTGCAGGCGCACCGAGCAGCGGAACCGGTCGCTGCCTGCACGAGCGATGGCGTACTTCGCGATCGGGATGGCGCTGCACTCGGAGGGCTCCTACGAAGAGGTGCTGTCGCTCCTCACCGACGGACTGGCGTGGTCCTCTGAGACCGAGCCGATCGCCTTGCCGTCGAAGTCAGCGATCTTCCAGGCCCGCGCCAGGCTCGGGCCCGAACCGCTCGAGGCGCTGTTCACCAAGGTGGCGGTCCCTTTGGCCAAGGAGGGGGCACCAGGGGCGTGGCTCGGGGGACGCCGGATGGTGGCGATCGACGGGACGTGCCTGGATGTGGCCGACACCACCGAGAACGCCACGTTCTTCGGACGCCCCGGGGTGAACAAAGGCGAACAGGCGGCCTTCCCTCAAGCCCGCGTCGTCGCCATTGCCGAGTGCGCCAGCCATGCCATTGTCGACGCCGTCGTCGGCGCCTACACGACGGCCGAGAACACGCTCGCACGCGACCTGCTCGACCGATTGGAACCGAACATGCTGCTTCTGGCCGACCGGGGGTTCTGCGGGTTCCCTCTGTGGTCGAGGGCTGTTCGAAGCGGTGCCGATCTGCTGTGGCGGGCCACGTCCAACATGAAGCCGCGCTTCACTGAGCCCCTGGCGGACGGGTCGTGGCTGGCAGAGCTGCGCCCCTCGGGCAATGCAGGGCGCAAGGCGACGCCGCTCATCATCCGGGTCATCGACTACCGCATCGATGACGGACGGCACCACGAGGAGACCTACCGGCTCTTCACCACGATCCTCGATCCGAACGACGTCACCCCTCTGGACCTTGCCGCCGCCTACAGCCAGCGCTGGGAGATCGAGAGCGCGTTCGACGAGCTGAAGACCCACCAGCGCGGCCCTCGCACGGTGCTGCGATCCAAGTCGCCGAATCTCGTGCTCCAAGAGATCTGGGGCCACCTGTGCTGTCACTACGCCATCCGCACCCTCATGTGGGAGGCCGCCGACAATGCGGGGGTCGACCCTGATCGGGTCAGCTTCGTCACCGCCCTGCGCGTCGCTCGCCGCTCGATCTCCGTGGCGCGCGATTTTTCCCCCTCAACCCTCTGACCGGACTTTGGCGCGACTTTGACGCTCAAAGGACCTTGCAAGCCCCTGACCTGGGCGACCTGTGGACAAAGTCAGCTTTCCGGGCAGGATTGTAGGGGCGACACAATGATGGCAATGGGAGTTACAGCGCTGTAAGATGGCGCTGTGTTCGTGAAGCGGACGGTGCGGCGCCGTGGCGACAGAACGTACGAGTACCTCTCCCTCGTCGAAGCGGTCCGCGTCGAGGGTAAGAACACCCACACGACGCTGCTCCGCCTCGGCGAGGTGTCCGAGCTGCGGTCGTCGGGCCAGCTCGACCGGATCATCAAGGCGCTGTCGGCCTACGCGAGCGGCACCTACGTCGAGGCCGGCGAGCTGTCCGGACTCAGAGCGCCGAGCCTCGGAGCGGTCGCGGCGATCTGGGCGTACTACTGCCGACTCGGGCTCGACGCTCACTTCTCGGGCCTCGGCGACGGGCGGCGCTCGTCGGTGTTGTCCGACACGGTGTTCGCCCTCGTGGCCAACCGGCTCACCGATCCTTCCTCGAAGCGGCGCACGATCACCGAGTGGCTGAGCTCGGTCGCCCTCCCATCTCGGGTGAGGCCTCCGAGCCTCGACCAGTGCTACCGGGGCGTCGACTCGCTCTCTGAGCACAAGGAGGCGACCGAGTCCCACCTCTATTCCGAGCTGTGCAACCTCGCGAACTTGGACCTGCGCCTCGTCTGCTACGACCTCACCTCGAGCTACTTCGAGACGGTGACGACAGAAAGGAAGACCTTCTCTTCACTGGCCTTCGGCTACAGCCGCGACAAGCGTCCCGACCGGCCCCAGGTCGTGATCGGCCTCCTCGTCACCTCTGACGGCATCCCAGTCGCCCACCACGTCTTTGCCGGCAACACCTCGGACGTCTCGAGCCTGCCGGGGGTGATGGAGGACCTGCAGGCCCGCTTCGGCGTCGGAAAGATCGCCCTCGTCGCAGATCGTGGCCTCATCTCGGAGGCCAATCTCGGACAGGTCGCCGCCTGTGGCTTCGATCACGTGATCGCCACCAAGCTCCATCGCGACGCCGGTGTCGAGGCCGTGCTCGAGAAGGCGAACGAGCCCGGGACGATCTGGCAGGCGGCTCCTGAGACCCGCAGCTTCTGTGCGGAGATCTCCCACGACCAACGGCGCTTCGTCGTCGTCTTTTCACCCGTTCGCTACTTCCGCGATCGGGCGAGACATCTGTATCTCTGTTCCCGAATCGAGGACGGGCTCATCGCGCTCGGCGCCAGAGTCGGAACAGGAAAGCTGACCGATCCCGCCAAGATCGGCGCGGCGGCCGACCGGATCCTCAGGTCGTCGCCGGCGGGGCGCTGCTTCGAGGTGCACATCGCAGCGGGCCGCTTCTCGTGGGACTACGACGAGAAAGCCCGCCGCTACGACGAGGAGGTGCTGGCTGGTCGCTACGTCATCACGACGTCGCTCGACGGAGCCGAGGTGCCGGCGACCAATGTCCTCTCGTACTACCGGAACCTGCAGGCAGTGGAACGGCGCTTTCGGGTCATGAAGGACTTCCTCGCACTGCGACCGATGTTCCACTGGACCGAGGAGCGTGTGCGCGGACACGTGGCACTGTGCGTGTTGGCGGCCACGATCGAGGCCGTGATGGCACGAGATCTCGCCGCCGCGAAGGTGATGGATCCCGACGTACCCACTCAGCACATGACGCCTCGCCGGGCGCTGTCGATGCTGAAAGAGATCCGCCTCGAGCTCGTGTCGGCCGGCGAGGCCACCGTCGAGGTCGTGACGAGGCGAAGCCCCGCAGAGACGAAGGTCCTGAAGGCCCTCGGCGTCGACACCTCCACCTGGGACAAGGCCTCGATCGCCTGAACTGGGCGTTCATCCCACGCGTAGTGGAAACACCCTTCCGTCGCGCCCCTGTCTACCTGGGTGTTCGCGAAAGTACCGCCAAAGTCCGGCCAGATAGACCGCAAATCAGCAGTTCATCTCTGAGCGACCGGCCAGCCCGCACCAATTGAGGGAGCCGAGGACATGCATGAATTACTCGGTTCTCGACAATTACGGCCTGTCCCGTCACGCCAAACGGTCCGGTCTTGGTTACTACCGCGGTAGGAACATGTGGCTCAGGAACCAAATACTCTTGGCCACAGACAGTGCACACCTTCACCGACATCGAGTTCGCTGCCGAATCGCTCCGCGGACTCATGCTTCTGTCTGCTCGGCTAACACGCGGACGAGTTGTATGTGAGCTCGATATTTCCGGGAGATGTATCTCGGGTTCCGCTTACATCGAGCGCCCAGTTGGGATCGAAACAATCAGCCCACCCGGAGCTGTTAGCATACTGGTGCGTCCAGACACGCCAATTCCAGAGGCTCCCGAGAATCCAAATGGAACTGTTTATGTTCGTGAACGTTCCTGAGACCTGATAGCACTGATCGTATGACACATTGTTGAGGTTCAATAGCGCGACAAGTGGATTGTTGTACTCACATTTCGCGGTACTCTGATTCCCACCTGTGCATTCGGAACTATTGCTGGTGACCTGCATATTGCCTGGCTCGAAGTCTCTACCAGCTATGACGTAGAACTGGTCCCAGTCAAAGCAGTCCGCCCAGCCAATCCCGTTGGAGTATTCGTGAAGCCATACGCGGTATCCAGTGTCGTTCACCAACTCCAGCAAATATGTGGGCCGCCCGTTTGCACT
>CAZAMA010000263.1:0-293 GCA_964485645.1 uncultured Acidimicrobiaceae bacterium
TCAAGGCCGACGGCCACGCCGAGAAGGTGCTGGCTGCGATCACAGCTTGACTGGGCTTGCCGGCGGGAGCCGGCACCCGGCGTGGGGCGCCTCAACTGAGTTGTGTCCTCGTCGAAGCGGCCTCGGCCGCTTCGCGCACCAAGAGCAGTGACTACCACGCCAGTACGCCCGCATCGCCCGGCGTCGTGGGCTCAACAAGGCGGCTCTCGCGGGGCCAACTCCATGTTGGTTCCCATCTGGAACCTGCTCACCAACGGTGCCTTCTACGAAGACCGCGGCGCTGACTACCTCGA
>CAZAMA010000263.1:303-3942 GCA_964485645.1 uncultured Acidimicrobiaceae bacterium
AGCTGTCGAGGCGACGGGCAAGGGCGGTCGATGGGTCGGCGGGAGTACGATTCTGCCCGCAAATGGGCGGGCACTTGGAGATGGAGGGCCTGGTTCGTAGATTCCGGGCTATCGCTGCCCTCGACAGTCTCGGCTTTCAGGTCGCTGCGCATCAAGTGGTCGGCATCGGCGTATACGTGGCAAGTACGGGGCTGCTCTCAATCCAGTAAGTACGACCACATAACGCAGTCAGGCGAACGCCTAGAGTGACACTATGTGGGCAATGAGCATCGTGTGGTTGGCTCGACAAATTCACTGGCAGTTTGCTTGACACTTGTAATTACTCCTGTTTAGCTTGGCTCCAGAGGGAAGCGTCGAACCCCGGCCTTTACGTGGTCGCTCGGGCTGGGGGGAGCTAATAGCGAACCCGTCCCTGTTCGGAAGTCACGGCGGCTTCAGGCGCGAGCAAAAGGGAAATGGGAATGGCGAGGTTCCTTCGATTTAACCAGTCAGCCTTCGTGGATTGCAACGCGGAGGACGTGCGAGAGCTATCGGAAGTAGGGCCTGTGTCGGCGAGCGCCCCTAGGGCGGGTCGGGGGTCAATGCCCGAGGGTGCACGGTCGCCTGTCTGGCGAATGTTTAAAGCCGCCGCTACGGCGCTGCTGGTCCTGATCCTCGCAGGTACGATTACGACAGGAATCCTCATGCGCCGTTCTAGTGACGGCGTCGCCACGTTGCTTGGCCATCCTGTCCTAGTGGTCTTGAGCGGCTCCATGGTGCCAACCTTCAGGACCGGCGACCTTGTCATCGACGATCCCATTACGCGTAAAGCCGCGACCGAGCTTCGTGTTGGGCAGATCATCACGTTCCGAGTCAGCGACTTCCCAAGCGGGACGATCCTCGTGACTCACCGGATCTTCCGGGTGCTCAAGGCAGCACCTAGCAGCAAGGCCGCTTCGAGCCGGGTCACGTACATGACGAAGGGCGACGCGAACAACGCCCCGGACAGCTGGACCGTCGCCCCGTCGCAAATTCTTGGCATGTATCAGGCGCGCATACCCGACGGTGGGTACGTCTTGCGGTTCTTGGAGAGCGGGCTTGGCTTTGCCAGCGCCCTGGTACTCGCGGTGGCCTGGATCGCCAGCGGTGAGTTCCGGCGCCGGTGGCGCGGCACGGCTTCACCTCGCCAGCCGCGCCGTCACAAGCGGGGAGCCGGATCTGCGTCCTCAACTTCTGGAGCGGACCCGGAGCGGTCTGCGCAGGGAGGGGGGATGCCGGTGCCATAGGCGGTAGCACCGTGCCTGTCACGCGATGTTGCAGTACCCGCCAAGGGTGATGTGGCGGCACACATTTCTCAATCAAGAGAGAACAACTACGTATCTCAGATGCGAGAGGAAGATCATGTCATTGAGACAGAGAATGCAGAGTATGTCGGCGACCAAGAAGCGCGTGGCGCTCGCAGGGGGAAGCCTGGCCGCGCTCGCTGCGATCGGGATGGCCGGTATCGGTGGGACCAACGCTCTGTTCACCAGCCAGGCGGGCTCGCAGACCTCCACCTTCGCGGCCGGGACTGTGACGCTGACGCAGGACGCGACTTCGCAGGCGTGCACGATTACGAACATGGCGCCGGGAGATGAGGGTACTCAGCAAGGCAACAACTACAGCAACAATGCCGCGCCGCCCAATAACCCGCAGTGCGGCAAATATACGGTGGACTACGGTGGCAGCTTGCAGGCCTGGATCCTGCTCGATGTCACGGTCACGTCGACTGCCGCAAACCCCAGTTCGTCGAGCGTCGGGAACAAGGCGCTGTTCGACGGCACTTCAAGCGGCCTGCAACTGGGCATCACGGGACCGCAATCTGGCAGCACGTTCCAGACGGGCACCCCCGTCTGCACGACTAACAGTTCTGGTGACCAGACATGCACCAGTTCGAGCCTCAACCAGGAGGTGTACGTAGTAAGAGAACCGTACACCGTAAATCAGGGATGGACGGGGACATTCATGGTGAACGACGCGCTGCCGCCGTGGGCGGACCACGGCTACCAAGGCAGCACCGCGACGATCACGTTGACCGCCCACGCCGTGCAGTACGCCAATAACCACTCCAGTGACTGCTACGCGAGCCCGTGCAGCGCGAACCCGTACATCGTCTCGGCGTCCGCATCAGCAACTGCTCAGACTGTCTCCCTGGACTACAGCGCGCCTGTAGCTCTTACCAACCCGCCTTTTAATGGCCAGAACTGGACAGTCACCGACCTGACCCAGAGCGGAACGACACCTGACAGCTGCACGGTCAGCGCCATCACCGACGGTACTGGCGCCGTGCCCAACCAGACCACTGGTACGAGCGAGCTCGTGCTCGACCTGACTGGCTGTACCACTGCCCCTAAGAGTGGTGACTTGCTCGATATCACCTACTTCAGCGATGGGGGTGGCAGCTACATCGTTACGCCCCCCGTCAACTCTGCGAGCGCCTTTGCCGGAAGTCAGACCATCGGACTGTTGTCCGTTGGGGCCTGAGGCGTCCAGCGCCGAATTGACCCGCCATTAGGTCAATCGTCTAGGTACATCGTGTGAAAGTGGGGCCAGCCTGCGGGCTGGCCCCACTTCCGTTGTGACCAGAAGCTGTCGTCCCACCCTGCGCTGAAATGTGACAGCCGAGACCTTGTCCGACACCCGGCACATGCCCTGCGCCAGGTTTCGGGCGTTACTGGCAAGCACCCGCTTGGCTATTTCAGGAGCTCATGACGCGATAACTCCGGCAACAACAGCCTCCGCCACATAGACCTGGGGCCTCGCCCTTCTCGCGGTTGTCCTACTCAAGAACAGGCGACGCCCTGATGACAGCGAAGAGTAGCGAGCCTGCAGCAGCGCTGATCGACATAGCTGGCTTGCGCGCCCATTCTGCGGACGTAATCGATGGCGAGGCGTCACCCCTCGTCGTGCTCGCCCGGAAGAAGCGGCGCCGGCGCTGGCCCGACCCGGCGCGCCCAAAGGGTTCTTGGACTGAGGAGCGCGAGGAGATCGCTCCTCGGTCGGCTCCCATTTGCCGGGCAAGCGTCGCGTCTTACCGGACTGCGGGCGAGAACGGACGCTCGCTGAGCTTCGTCGCGAGGCGCTTCGGCGTCAGCTTGGCTACCGTGCTGGGTGCCGTTGTAGCGCAGGCGAAGCCCAAGGTGGACAACCAGTCTCGCATCGGTGAGGCTCACCATCTCGGCATCGACGAGATGACCTGGCCGGCGGCCACGCCCGATTACCCGACGATCTTTGCCACCTTTCTTGTCAACACAAAGCTCGCCGAGCCTTGACCAGGCTGTCGTCGAGGCGGATCCCCTCCATGCCGTGCGGCTCGCAAACCGGGCACGCGACAAGGTCCGTCGGCGCATCCAGAGGAGATGACCGGCTACCGCGGGCGCCGGGGCGACCCGACCTACGACCTGAGGAAGATACTCATCACTGCCTCGGGGCGCTGGAGCAAGAAGACCTTCTCGCGCGTGCAGACGGCCCTAAACAGCTCCGACTTACGTGACGAGGTTGATGTTTCCTGACTCGCCAAGAAGCACCTCAGGGAGGTCTACGCCGTCGAGTACCAAGGACCGGCGGGAGCCGGCGAGCCGGACTGCCGCCTGAGCCTGGGGCCCTCGTGGGAGACGTGCG
>CAZAMA010000264.1:0-3928 GCA_964485645.1 uncultured Acidimicrobiaceae bacterium
CAGATCGACTGCCTCCCGACGTCGCCGATACGGCCGTCGAGATCATCACTGGGCCGCTGCTGGATGACCCCGCAGCATCGGCAACCCGCTACGCGAAGCGCTGCTCGGCATCTACAGCGCCGCCCGGCTCGGCCCGTTCCGCGCGGACGCCGGCGTATCGCGCCAAGACGTCGAAATCGCGATCGTCGTGCAGCACGGACACGTCGGCTCGTAGCGCCACTGCCCCGATCAGGCAATCATTAAGGGCCCGGACCGTCTCTCCCGCTTGCCGGCACGCACGGTACAAGCCGGCCGCGGCTTCGTAGCCCGCTAATCCATCTATTGGCAGGTAGTCGCAGCTAGCTAACAAGCTCCGGAGCCGTTGATGGTGGCTCTCGTCGCGCGCACCGGCCAAGACTTCCATCATCACAACGTCGGTCGTGTGAAGCGGCGCGCCGTCTTCCAGCAGGTGGCGGACCGCTCGATGGGTGTCGCTGCCGGTACCTCGAAGGAACTCGACCCACGCCGAGGTGTCGACCAGGCTCACCCGACCGGCTGGCGATCCCGACGCATCTCGTCGAGGTCACCCTCCCAACCGGCCCCCTCCATCTCGAGGGCCTCCTCTCGGCTCATCGACTCGCCCACCAACCGTCGCAGCGCCAGATCGACCGCGGCGCGCTTGGAGTGCAGCCCGTAGCGCCGCATCGCTTCACTGACGAGGTCGCCATCGATCTCGATGTTCGTCCGTCCCACGGACACCACGATACACCCATTGGTGTATCGACGCGGGGGCTCCGAGCCCGCCTCGGCGTGCTCGATGACACTTCGCAGGATCGCGTCGCCAAAGATGTCCTCGAGCGCACATTCGTCCTCACAGTCGCCGAGATCCATGACCTGCGCGATGAGCCTCTCGGGTCGTCCGAGGGACACCTCGGCAGGCTGCCACCAGATGTAGTGCGTCAGTTCCTTGAGCAATTCTTCCTGCTCAGATAACGGGAACCTTTGGGCCAGCCTTCGTGGCCGTCGCCGGTCCCGGCTCCCACCTCCAAGACACGCGGGCCCTCTCGCAGCTCGAGTTGCTCCTGCATGGGAGCCATGATGGATGGCGCCGACGAGGAGCTGATCAGAGTCCCGCGCTCATCCCGGGGGGTGATGAGGGCCGAAGCCGGTTCGTAGACGGCATCGAGACCGTCGCGAGCCGCTATCTCAGGTACGAACAGTTCCCGAGGCACCGCTTCGAATGCAGCGCTTACCGCTGCGGTGCGGATCGCTCAGGCCATCTCGAGCTTGTCCACCATGGCGCTGCGGGGGGATTTGAGACCGGGCGCTCACGTCTATCGGGGTCATCGCGTCCCCCCGGCGGTATGGAGAGGAAGCGGGAATCAAGAGACGGGCTACATCACCGTTCGGGAGGTCGCGTGAGCTCGCTCACGAGTCCTGGGCGGCAGAGGTCCGGAAGCCTCGTCCGTACGGGCGAGGTAGTTCACCTTGATCGTGGTCACAGCCATATTTTCAGCGTAGTCCTGCGCCCGTGGGCAGCGGTGGCCAGATAAGTCTCTACAACTGCACCGGCTCCGCGGACGCGGTCGTGGACGTGGTGGGCTGGGCTGTGCCGTCAGGCGGATAGGGGCGCTGTGTTCTCGAGCACCTGAGGTCCTGTGCGTCCGCGAACGCTTTTGTGTATGACATACTGATGTCATGCGGACGACACTCGATCTCGACGACAAGCTGCTCGAGGCGATCGCGGCACGCCACCCGGGGCGAACGAAGACCGACCTGGTCGAGGACGCTCTGAGGCGCTACCTGGGCAACGAGGCGACTGCGGCCATTCGCCGTCTCGCAGGCCACCTGGCGATCGACGACGCGAGCGTGGACCTCCGACAGCAGGATCGCCGTTGACGCCATCGGGCCGGCCGGGGGGACCTGTCCTCGCAGACACGAGCATCTGGGTCGCCTACCTCCGCGAGGGAGCACACGGCCCCGGCGAGGAGCTGGACCGCCTTCTTGCCGACGAAGAGGTGCTGCTCTGCGGACCCGTCGTGGCAGAGCTGCTGGCCGGTGTTCGCGAGGGCCAGCGGCAGGAGCTATGGGGCTTGTTGGCCAGCCTTCCGTGGGCAGAGATCGGCCCAGGCGAATGGCGGCGCACCGGCGAGGTCGCGGCGGAATTGCGCTCTCGCGGCGCGACCGTCGCGCTCAGCGACATCGAGATCGCGGTGGCATGCGTCAACGCGGGTGCGGCCCTCTGGAGCGCAGACTCGGACTTCGAACGCGTAGCGCTCGTGTTGTCTGAGCTACGGCGCTTCGTCCCGCGCAGAGCAAGCCGATGATCTTCCGTCCACGCCGCGAGATGTAGGCACGACCGCCATTGGGACGCAGCACGACCGCCTTCGGGGTACAGGAGGCAGAGCCAAGCACAGGGAGATCCGTGAGCTACGGCTGAGAGGGATAGTCATCGAGCCACACGTCGTCGTTGCTCGATACGAAGACTGGCCGTGTTGCTGAGACCACGAACGAACCCGTGCACAGCGAGCGTGGCCGGACGGTGCGCTGACAGCGTGGCCGCCAACACCTGGCCCGGTGAGCTCGAGGCCTGGTACGCGTTCTCCGACGAGCGAACCTTCGCTCGGCTCCATCTCGACGCGGCGAAGACGGTCCCGGTCCTCCCCCGCTTCGGGCGTTCCTCGATGCGATCGACGACGCCTTCGAGCCGTACGCAGCGGGGGTGCGGGCTCGCCACGAGCCCAAGCGCAACCTCATGAAGCTCCTCGACGCACGACGGTGGTGAACGACAACACCACGAGGTTCTCGCCTACGTCAACTTGACTACGAGCTCGGCTCCAACGGTGTTACCGGCGTTGCTCCACGACGACGACTGTGGGCGCTTCGGCGGAGATAATTGCGGACGGCTTCGATCGGCGGCGACGATGAGGACGGCGGGCCGGCCGGAGAGCTGATAGCAACTCGGGCCGTGGCGATCGTCTGGGCATGCCCATTGTCCGTGACCGAGTACGCGTCGCTCGGCCGCGCCGCCCCGGCCCCGCGGCGGAACTGCCGTCGTTGCGGCCGGCCGATGCCGTTCGACGGCTCCTACCCTCGAGTGGTGCGTGAGAGCGGCGTCGTGCGCCGGCTCTTCGTCAGGCGCGCCTAATGCAGGACATGCCGGATAGGCGATGATCTGCTGCCGAGCTTCGTCCTCGCCGGCCGCCGAGACAACGCCACCGCGGTCGGCGCGGCTGTCCTCGCTCCGGCGGTGCTTGCCGGAGCCGACAAGCTCTACCGGGACGTGCCGAAGCGAACGGTGCGCTCCTGGCGGCAGCGCTTCGGGGAGCAAGCCGATGACCTCAGCGCCCAGCTCCTCGCCTGGACTTCTGAACGCGGAGGCCGGCTCCCGCTGCTCCCCGCCTCAGCAACCGGACGGGCACTTGCTGCGATGGGGGCGGCGTGGAGCGAAGCGAAGAGGCGTCACGAGGACGTGCCACCGGCCTGGCTGCTCGCCAACCTCATCGTCGGCGGACGCCTGATCTCGACCCGCGTAGGTCTGCCGCCTCCTTCCGGTCGCAACTGCGCCTGCTCCTCTCGAGGTCCCTGAGCTGGTAGATCAGGTCGCCGCCGGCGCAACGGCGCAACGGCGGAACGGTCGCGGTCGCCGATCCGAGCGGCCCCACTCCTGTCGGCGGATCCCCGCCCACTCGACTCGGTCTCTATCAACTGACGACATCGCGACCCGCAACCAGCACCGCGCGCCCGCGTCCTCATCCGGTGTTGCCGAAGCATCCTCGCCTAGTGCTGCCGGACAGTTGTCAGAAAGTTCCGCCAGTAACAAGTCGGAGATTGCCGTCATGGCGGCTTGGCTTCGCGACGTGTGCTACGGCGAGGAGGTGGTCCGCACGGGCTGTCATCACCTCGACGGCACTTGCTATATCCGTGACCTCGGCCAAGAGCGCCTTGT
>CAZAMA010000265.1:0-3927 GCA_964485645.1 uncultured Acidimicrobiaceae bacterium
AGAGCGGCGACGCCCTGACCCTCGCATCGTGCCAGAAGGGCGAGCCGGACGTCACCGGCAGGCGGTCGCCACTCCCAGGGCGTCACATACCGCGGCCATCTTGTCCGGCCCGAGAGTCGTGATCAACGAGTGGCAGAGACTCGGCCGGATCGGCGCGACGTTGTCGAGCGACAAGACGCACGGTGTCGGCATCCCGTCGGCCTCGTCCAGGGCCACCTCGGTGGGGATGTGGCGTACGGACCTCGTGGCGGGCACCGCGAGAACCTGGTTGAGGACCACGATCGCCTCGGAGCGCGTCAGGATCAACCAGGGTCGCCGGCCCGCTTCGGGATGCTCGTACCAGTAGATATCACCGCGCCTCACCACGGATCGAGCCCTGCTGCACGCTCCTCGGCATCCAGGCGCTGAGAGAGCTCCCGTGCCGACACGTCGCCCCCCCGCTCGATGCTTCCCCACTCGTCAGGTGTTATCGGCGGAAGCATCGTGTAGCCATCCACGATACGGCGAGCGATGACGTCATCTCCAGAGCGTGCCAAGTGCTCCTCTACCGCCTCACGAATTACAGCGGACCTCGAGACTCCTCGTCGGGCTGACTCGTCGTCGAGGCGTTCTACCAGCTCATTGGTTAGCTGGACCATGGTCTGTCTCGTCATATCGTAGGCATATCATATGGGTGTTCGGAGAGTTCCGCGCCTCGGTCAAAAGCCGGGTCCGGGCGGTCACCGCCGGATGACGGCTCGCCGGACTTGGCGGGGGCCGAGATATTCACTTCGCGTCGGGTTACGCGCTCTGACGCAAGCGGGCTCCGCTGGACTTGATCGAAGCGCCCTCGGTTCGGTGGAGGCTCGGGGGCGATGGCGGCGATCACGAACCGCTCGCCGACCGCGCGGTACCGGGCTCGCCATGGGCTGCGTCTCGGCGGAACATGGGGAAGAGAGCGCTGCCCGTCCGGTCGTGCGGCCAAAGGGCGCCGGGCAACCGGCGGTCCTGTCCGGGCAGCGAGAGAGGGACACCGGGACCCTCAAGGCCAGAGGGCAGCCGCACCTGCGGCGCAAGACCCGACCGGCCGAACGGAGCACCCCGGTGGACCAGGTGACCCAAGACCGTTCGGGGCCACCGGCATGGCGGGACTCAGTTCCGCTGAGTGTTTAGGAAGGGTGGGACGGTAGTTCGAGTATTCGGGGCTCGCCGCCCTGGTCGGTGCCGCTCACGGTGAGACCGGCCTGGGCGATCGTGTCGAGGTGGGCGGGATAAAGGCCGAAGTTGCAGTAGTAGCGCTCCGTCGATCCGTCGCCGCGGCGCCGCGTCGATCCGTCGCCGCGTCGATCCGTCGCCGCGGCGATCCGTCAGGCCTTCGACACGATCGCGTCGTCTCGCAGGTGGACGGTCATGGTCTGGCCAGCCAGCGACCAGGGCAGCCGCGTGATGAACAGTGTCGCCGCGCAGCAGGAGAACCTGTCGAAGAATCTGGGGGCATCGCGCTCCTGATCGACACCGGCCCGTTGTACGCGTACATCGACACCGACCACCGTCACCATGCCGAATGCCTCGAACTGCTCGAGACATACCCTGGGCCGCTGCTCGTCCCGGCCTCGTCATGAGCGAGGTCGCCTACCTCGTCGCGACGCGCCTCGGCGTCGGACCGGAGGTCCGAGTCCTCGGGGATCTCGCCGCCGGTGCGCTGTGCCCGGAGCCTGTCCTCGCCGGTGACTGGTTGCGCATCTCCGAGCTGGTCGCGCGATACGGCGACCTGACGCTCGGCACGGTGGACGCCTCCATCGTTGCGGCGTCCGAACGACTGAAGATCCGTAAGGTCGCCACGCTGGAGCGAAGGCATTTCATCGTCGTACGGCCGAGTCATGTAGCGGCCTTCGAGCTGCTCCCGTGAGGGCGAGCCCATAGGGCTGGTCGCTACCACGTCGAGGTGCTAAGGGAAGCGGAAGATGTCATGTGTACCGACCCGGCGCCACACGACATGGACCTGGCCAGCTTTGACCTCTGCTCCAAACTGCCAGGTGGCCCTGCCGTCGGAGGCGAACGTCATCTCCCAGATGTCGCCCGCCCCTTCCACGCCTTTCACCCGGGGGCCGGGCCGGAACGGCCGACCCGCTGCAAGATCCTCGACAAACCGGACGTCCGCAGCACGAAACCACTCTCGTTCGACAAGGCTCAGCGATTGCCAGTCCTGATCGAATCGAGGAAGTCACGCGGAACTCGGCACCTACCGGAGCGAGTCGAGGAAAGCGGCACCGCTGTCGAAGATGGCTCCCTCGCCGGCCGCGACCTGCTCCCTGGCCTGCCGTTCCCCGGCCTGCCATTCCCCGGCCTGCCATTCCCCGGCCTGCCATCCGTCGGTCCAGAACCATGCCTGCTCGGCTGAGATCGACTTCAATCCGCGCATTGTCACCTGGCCCGCCTCCACGACAAATGCCACATCGTCACCCGCGTCGCCCTCCTCGACCTGCAAGGCCTCCCGCACCTCTCGGGGCAGCGGCTGAATGCCACGAGTTGCGGACTGTCCCGAGGTAGCCTCGGATATGGCACGCGGTCACCTCCCAGCGAGGGGAGCCGGAGAGGTGCCGTCCTCGCGGTCGGCCTCGTGAGCCCGCGCCGGCCGGAGACGCCACCGGAGTCGAAGGACAAACACGAGGGCGGGGCTGCTCGGCGTGCCGGCGTGGCCGACGAGACTGCCCAGGCTGAGACCTCGCCCGAGGACGACGAGGCGGCCATAGAAGGCCTGGCCCTCGCGTGGGCGCGCCGCTGTGAGGCAACGGGGTGCGCGACAGGAGCAGCCGGAGCCGAGGAGCGGGTGGAGCTGCTCGTCTGCCTGGAGAGGGCGGCCACTGCCGACGCCGTTGCTCATGTGCGCCGGGCTTTCTCACCGCGCGCAAGGGCCGACTTGGCACCGGAGCGGCGCCCCGCCTCCACGGTCTCTGCCCGGCGCAGGGCGCTGGAGGCAGCCGCCGGTCGTTGGGGAGCCTGCATCGCCTCTCCTGCGGCGGTGGTCGAACAGCTACTCCTTCTCCGGCATCTCGTGACAGTCGGCTCCGACGGCGAGCGAGTCGGCCGGCTCGTCGACCGGGCCATGCTCGTCGCGACCAAGGCCGCGACCGACGAGCTGCAGATGGCCGCGTTCAGCGACTCGCTCACCGGCTGCGCGAACCGGAGGGCCTTCGAGCGCGACCTCGACCGTGAGCTTGCCCGCTGTGCTCGGGCAGAGCTCGATCTCTGCCTCGTGGCGACTGACCTCGACGGCCTCAAGCACATCAACGACACCGAGGGTCACGCTGCTGGCGACAGGGCGCTGCTCCAGCTGGTGGAGGCACTGCGGCGCGCCATGCGCACGCTCGACGGCGTCTATCGCCTGGGTGGCGACGAGTTTGTAGTGGTGCTGCCCGACACCTCCATCGATGGCGCTCGTGTCGTGATGGACCGTGTCGAGCGGCTGGGAGCTCCGGCTTTCACCTGGGGAGTGGCGAGCCTCGCGTCTACGGGGATCGCGGACCGGGCGATGCTCACGTCTGCCGCGGATGACGCCCTCTACGACAGGCGGCGCGTGGATCGCGGAAGGCGAGCGCGCTCGCAGGGGGACACCGGTGACGCCCGCTATGCCCCCAAGCTGCCCGAGGTGCCCGCCAACGAGCGCCGTCCGATCTCGGACATCGCCCGTACGTCCAGCGGTTAGGCGCGCGCGAAGGTCACAGGCTTCAGGACCCAGCGGGCGATCAGCGGCTCTTGCGGGGCGAACCTCGTGCCGGATGTGACCGGACACGGCCCTGTCCGGTCACTCTCCGCACACAGTTGGGTCTGGCGGCGCGGGCGGCGCGGGCGACTCTGGCGGCGCGGGCGGCGCGGGCGACTCCGGGTGAGGCCGACGGGGCCTCGTTAGTGGGAAGATGCTCCCCGTTCGATCCGTCCTGCGCCGAC
>CAZAMA010000266.1:0-3874 GCA_964485645.1 uncultured Acidimicrobiaceae bacterium
TGCCCAAGCCGCGCGTGGCCATCGCGAGGACCGACGTCCCCAACGCGTTCGCCACGGGCCGAAGCCCCAAGTCCGCCGTCGTGTGTGTGACCACCGGACTGCTGCGCCGCCTCGACGAGCCCGAGGTCGAGGCCGTGCTCGCCCACGAGCTCTCTCACATCGCCCATCGCGACGTGGCGGTCATGACGATTGCCAGCGGGCTCGGCATGATCGCCGGGCTCATGACGCGGGTGATGTTCTACTCCGAGCTCTTCGGTGGCGGACGTGGTGGGGGCAACAACCAACAGAGCCAGGCGGCGCTGATCGAGATGGGCATCATGCTCGTGTCCGTCGTCGTCTACTTCATCAGCTTCCTCTTGACCATGGCGCTGTCCCGCTACCGCGAGCTGGCGGCCGACCGGTCGGGGGCGATCCTCATCGGCCGCCCCTCCCTGCTGGCCTCGGCCCTGGTCAAGATCACCGGTGAGATGGGCCGGATCCCGACGAAGGACCTGCGGGCAGCCGAGCCGTTCAACGCCTTCTTCTTCACGCCGGCCGTGGCCAACGGTGCCACCCAGGGCGCCGGCGGCGGGTTCAGCTTCGGGCAGCTGTTCCGCACCCACCCCACGCTCGAGAAGCGGCTGGCCCAACTCGACGCGCTGGAGCGGCAGCTCGGGCAGGCCGGCCCGACCGGAACCGACTGAGCCGCATCGATCCGCCGGATACCCTCGGCACCTGTGGGCCTCCTCGACACGATCCTCGGCCGCTCCAAGCCGGTCCGCGCCAACCTCGACGCGCTGTTCTCGCTCCCCACCGCCGCGCTGACCCTGCAGAGCGCCGGCGGCCTCGTCAGCTCCGGCCACGCCGGTGTGTGCTGGAAGCCGCCGCCCGGTCAGGGCTCGGCCGACGCCCAGAAGGAGATCGGCGAGCTCGTCGGCGACGGCTTCAGCCAGACCCACGACTCCTTCGACTACGGGTGGCTGTTGCTCGACGACCCCGATCTCGAGGAGCTGGTGACCAAGATCCACATGGCCAACTCCACGTTGCAGGACAACGGCTGGGGGCCCCAGCTGCTCGCCTCGGTCTTCGGATTCGTACCGGGCCCCGACGCCGGCGGCGACGCCCGGGCATTCCGCCTCGTCTACCTCTACAAGCGCGGCACCTTCTACCCCTTCGCCCCGGTCGACCCGAAGCAGGAACGCCGCGACACGGAGCTGGAGCTGCGGATCCGCACCATGGTCGGGTCGGACCTGCCGATCGAGGCCGACCTCTCTCGGTGGTTCCCCATGTGGGACATGCCCGTCTCGTGACGGGAGCACGCCGGTGACGGATGCGCTCGACCGGCTGATCGCGCTCGACGGTGCCGTCAACTTCCGCGACCTCGGCGGTTATGCGGCGGCCGGCGGGATGCGCACGCGCTGGCGACGGCTCTTCCGCGCCGACGGCCTCGGCGAGCTCACCGGCGACGACCTGGGGGTGCTGCGCTCGCTGGGCATCCGCACGGTCATCGACCTGCGCTCGGAGTCCGAGCTCGAGCGGGGCCGCTTCGACGTCGATGCCCACCCGGTGGCCTTCCACCACTTCCCCTTCATCGAGGAGCTGCCCGACGCCCAGGAGTTCGACCGGCGCCCCGGGCTCCTCGGTTCCCAGTACCAGGAGATCGTCACCGACGCCGGCGCGCAGATCAGGGCCACCCTCGGCGTCCTCGCCGCGCCCGACGCCCTCCCCGCCGTCTTCCACTGCACCGCCGGCAAGGACCGCACCGGGGTGCTCTCGGCCATCGTGCTCTCCCTCCTCGGCGTGGACGAGGAGATGGTCGTGGCCGACTACGCGCTGAGCGGCGAGGCGATGCTCCGGTTGCGGGCCAAGCTGATCGTGAAGTACCCCGAGGGCCGGGAGACGATCGAGAACATCGACGAGGTCTTCTCGGCCGAGCCGGCTCAGATGGAGGCGTTGCTCGACCACGTCCGCCGGCGCTACGGCTCGGTCCAGGCGTATGTGAGCGGTCTGGGCGTCGGGCCCGAGGTCGTCGAGTCGCTGCGAACCTCGCTGCTGGAACCGCTCAGCGGGTAGCTGCGCCCGGCTCGGATCGCCGAGGTCAGACGGACGGCTGACCTCTGACCTCAGGCTTCGCCGTCGGTGCCGTCCTCCTCGTCCTTGACGTCGGGGCGCAACCGGTCGATCACACCGGCCAGCGCCAGGTCGAGCAGGGTGATCCCTCCCGAGTCGTGCGTCGTGAGCGCGAGGTGCACGCTGTTCCAGCGGATGTCGATGTCAGGGTGGTGGTTGGCCGCCTCGGCGGCTGCACCGACGACGTTGACGAACCGGAGCGCGGCCGCGAAGTCGTGCAGCTTGACGGTCGTCACGAGGACGTCACCGTCCCGACGCCACTGGAGGTTCTGCTCGTCCAGCGCTGCGTCGACCTCCGACTCCGACAACACCGGCTCGCTCACGGGTGCGTCATCTCCTCGGGCCTCACGGCGGCGTCGAATTGCGCCTCGCTGAGATAGCCGAGCGCCAAGGCGGCCTCCTTGAGCGTCGATCCCTCGTGATGCGCCTTCTTCGCCACCTCCGCAGCCTTGTCGTAACCGATCTCCGGCGACAGGGCCGTGACCAACATGAGCGAGTTCGTCAGGTGGTGCTCGATCCGGTCAAGATCGGGTCGGAGCCCCTCGACGCAGAACTCCCGGAAGCCACGGCAGGCGTCGGCCATGAGGGCGATCGACTGCATGACGTTGTAGGCGATCACGGGCTTGCACACGTTGAGCTCCAGGTTGCCCCGGCTGCCCGCCGTGGCCACCGCGACGTCGTTGCCGATCACCTGGATGCCGACCATGATCATGGCCTCGCTCTGGGTCGGGTTCACCTTTCCCGGCATGATCGACGAGCCCGGCTCGTTCTCGGGCAGGGCGAGCTCGCCCAGACCGCAGCGGGGTCCCGAGCCCAGCCACCTGAGGTCGTCGGCGATCTTCATCAAGGACACGGCCAGGGTGCGGAGTGCCCCGTGCGCGAAGACGAGCGCGTCGTGGCCGGCCAGCGCGGCGAACTTGTTGGGGGCGGTGACGAAGGGCAGCCCCGTCATGTCCGCGATCTCCGCGGCTACCCGCTCGCCGAACTCGGGGTGGGTGTTCAGGCCGGTGCCCACCGCCGTGCCGCCGGCGGCCAGCTCGTAGAGGCCGGGGAGCGTCTGCTCGATACGCGCGATGTCGGCATCGAGCTGTGCCACGTAGCCCGAGAACTCCTGGCCGAGGGTCAGGGGAACTGCGTCCATCAGGTGGGTACGACCGATCTTGGTGATGCCGCTGAATTCGCGCTCACGCTTCTGCAGCGCGTCGCGCAGCGACCTGAGCGCGGGCAGCAACCGATGGACGGTCTCCTCGGCCGCCGCGATGTGCATCGCGGTGGGAAAGGTGTCGTTGGAGGACTGCGACATGTTGACGTGGTCGTTGGGATGGACGGGCTTCTTGGAGCCCAACTCGCCACCGCTGAGCTCGATGGCCCGGTTCGAGATCACCTCGTTGGAGTTCATGTTGGTCTGGGTACCGCTCCCTGTCTGCCAGATCCGCAGCGGGAACTCCTCGTCGAGGACACCCTTGGCCACCTCGTCGGCAGCCTGCTGGATCAGAACGGCCAACGACTCGTCGAGCTTGCCCAGGTCACGGTTGACCGCGGCGGACGCCCCCTTGAGGATGCCGAAAGCCCTGATGAGCGGCTTGGGCATGGTCTCGGTACTGATGTCGAAGTGGTGGAGCGACCGTTGCGTCTGGGCACCCCAGTAGTGGTCGGAGGGGACCTCGATCTCCCCCATGCTGTCGCTCTCGATCCGTCTCGCCGGCGCTGGAGTGGTCACGACGTCAGCTTAGGACGGGTGGCGAGGGGCTCCCTTCGGATGCGG
>CAZAMA010000267.1:0-3867 GCA_964485645.1 uncultured Acidimicrobiaceae bacterium
AGTGCTGCAAGCGCCTGCTCGCCGACAATCGACGACCGGTGTTCCTCGTCGTCGACGGTCACTCCTCGCACACCTCGAAGATGACCAGCAAATGGATCCGATCGACGAACGGCAAGCTCCGGCTGTTCTACCTACCTGCCTACTCACCCCAGCTCAACCCCGACGAGTGGGCCTGGCAGAACGTGAAGAACGCTCGTATCGGACGAGCAGGTATCACGAGCCTCGAAGACCTGAAGAACAAGGCCGTAGGTGCTCTCGAGCGTCTTGGCAACACTCCAAAGCTCGTTCGGGGCTTCTTCGGTGACCCTGAGCTGCATTACATCACCCGATAGCCCGACGACAGCTGGTAGTTGTGCTCCTGGCGTCAGGCTGACAACGCTCGGAGTAGTATCTCGACGACGAGGACGAGTACCGGGCGATCACCCGCAACCTGCTGCACCAGCCCGGCACGGTCACCTACGCGAAGAGTGCCATCATCGTCACGCTGCGCCCACCCGACGCCCCCCGTGTCACCCGCGCCCTCGGCCTGCTGTGCGACCAGCTGAACACCAACCCGCCCCGCATGACCGGCGACCGATCACCTATGCGATCGCCGGCCGATCTTGACCTCGCTGCGGAGCGACACTATCGGAGATCTGAGACTGCGTGCCCAGGTCACGTTGGCCATTGCAGCAGCGTAGAAGGCCGTCCTCCTTGTCGACCTACCGGGGCCGGCATTGCCGCCTTCGGCGCCCGGCCGGCCCATATCTTCCCTGGTCCCCTGGGCTGTGACAAGTTTCTCTACAGGTTCAAGTTTCTCTACAGGCTCGAGCGCACAGACCCCCCCTGAAAGCGAACCTGCGACTCACAGTCGTACTCCGGCCACTTCACGCCAACGGTCACCTCGCCTTCTGGCGGTAATGGCATCACCCATACCCAGAGCGAATCGCTCGCCCGTCCGCCACGAAGGAGTCGGCTTAAGACTAGCTCGCCATCCGCGTCAGAACGCCCTCTCGCCCGAGCTGAGTCCCGACGAGTGGGTCTGGCACAACATCACGCACGACCGGGTCGCCAAGATGGCGGCTCGGAGCCTCGAGGAGATGAAAGCCGGGATCGAGAAGGCAGTTGAGCGTCTGCAAGCTCACCGGGAGATCGTCCTCGGATTCTTCCGCTCCCCGGATCTCGCCTATATCAAGGCCTAGCAGTCCCGAGAATCCAGTAACAAACTGGTTCCTTAGTAGGAACCTGCTACGGCGCCTCGTCGTTCCTCCGCTTGGGTGAGACCGCGGGCTATGGCCGTCGTTCTGGCCGCTATGTCGCTCACGGCGAGATCAAGCACGTCTACGCACGTGCACTGCACCGGCGCAGCATCGAGGTGCTCGCCGGCACGTTCGACCATCCACTGTTGTCTCCAGACCCGAGGAGCGAGATGGCACGGATCGACTTCAACACCGCGGACCTCACCAGTTTGATCGAGCGCATCGAGACGATCACCGATCCGAGAGACCCGAGAGGAGTCCGCCACGACGCTGGTGCTGATCGCGCGTGCAACCTTGGCTGGCCACAAGAGCCTCGTCGCACTGAGCGAATGGTGCGAGAGTGGTCGCAGGAGGTCCTCGCCCGCCTCGGCGCTCGGATCTCCCCGTCGACAGGGCTTCGGGTCTGTTGAGCTATGCGACGATCCGCAGAGCTGGGATGGCAGTCGATGCTGAGGAGTTCGACCTCATCATCAACACCTGGGCAGCAGAGCAGGCGGATCGCAGATCGCTGACCCCTGTGCGATCCGAGCCTGCAGACACAGAGATCGAGGACGGACCTGACGAAGCCGACCGCGGCTCAAAGGCCGACGACGACGACAGCATCTTCAGCCAAGGAGCGGACCTGGTCGGGGTAGCGGTCGACGGCAAGGCGGTCCGAGGAGCGAAGCGAGCTGACGGCACGAAGGCCCAGCTGCTCGCAGCCCTTCGACACGACACCGGGATGGTGATCGGGCAGCGCAACGTCGAAAACGACAAGACGAACGAGATCCTCGCCTTTGCGCCACTGCTCGAGCCACTCGCGCTCTCCGGCAGGGTCGTCACCGCGGATGCGATCCACACCCAGAAGACAGCGGCAAGGCTCGTCGTCGGCAAGGGGGGTCACTACATCGTCGGCATTAAAAGGAAAATCAGCCGAAGCTCTCGAACGCGGCGGTCGACGCAGGGGACGGGATCGACCTCGATCATCTGGAGCACGAGACCTGTGAACGTGCTCATGGCCGCATCGACCGCCACCGGGTCTGGTCAGCACCGGTCCCGCCTGCGATCACCTTCCCTCACGCGAGGATCTACATCATCGTCGAGCGAGAGTCCTCGACCCTCGACGATGTCCGGGTCAGCATCGAGACCCGCTTCTACGTCACCGACCTATCTGCCGACGACGCAACCATCGAGCACCTGTTCCGACTCGTTCACAGACACTGGTCCATCGAAAACGGCCTCCACTGGGTCCGAGATGTGACCTTCGGTGAAGACCTTTCCCAAGTACGCACCGGGACTCTCCCTCGCATCCTCGCAACCCTGCGCAACCTCGCGATCGGCATCATCCGCCACACCACCTGCCGCTCAGTCAACATTGCAGCTGCAACCCGCCAGCTGGCTCGTCAACCCGACATCACGCTCGATCTACTCGGGATCCCACGAGGACTTTGCAAATGACCGTGCCTCGGGCAGCGGCGGACCCTCGGTCTGGCTCACGTCGAACACCTGCACCGCCCGGAACCCGACGGCGCGGCTCACCGAGCTCGTCGCCCCCGTCGTCGCCGACGACCTCGACCGTGCGCGTGATCGGGGCGAGGATCCAGATGGCCCGCTCGCCCCCCTTCACGGAGCGCCCGTGCTTGTGCTTCCAGTCGTTGAAGCCGCCGACCTGCGTCGCAGCAGGACTCTGGCGACAGATCAAGAAGGCGTTGCCCAGCGAGCAGCGGTGGAACCTCGACCGGGACTCGAGGAAGGCCTGCCAGCCCTTCGCGTTCGACAGGTCCCGCATGGCACGGTCGATCTCGTTGCGCAGCGCAGCGATGCGCTCGTCGCGCCCGAGCTCGGAGAGGTGCGCGCCGGTGGTACTCACGAGGTGGTCATCGGTGCCAGCGCCGTTGTCCTCGACCTCGGCGTCGTGGTTGTCGCCGAGGTCGAGGTTGCGCGGCCCCGGCCGGTTCGTCGGGGCGAACTGCCCACCGGTCGGGACACCTCGTGGCTTGCGGGCCTGGTTCATGGTGCGACCTCCTCGTAGCGGTCTGGGTCGAGGACGAAGCCGAACTTGTCGCGTCCGGCGTAGTCGTCAGCAGGGACGAGGAAGACCCGGGTCTCTCGTGTCGCCGTCCTGCGGCCGCCGACCTTGGCCCAGACCTTGACCATCTTCGGCTCGCCCGTCATCACCCGAAGGCCACCGGAGAGACCGTCGGGAGCGATGATGTGCTCGACGTTGCCGGGTTGGGCCGCGAGCGCCGCGGTCGTCACCCAGGCGTGCGCGTGCTCGGCAAAGAAGGTCGCCTCGTCTCTGGCGTAGGACTCGCCGGGGCGGATCGTCTCGCCGGTGACGGCCTCGTACTCGTCGGGGAAGTAGTTGCGTGCCGTCGAGACGGCGTCTCGTCGGTACTCCGCGGAAAAGACGTCGGGGAACGTCAACACGGTGATCGCCCACTCGCAGTCTTCTTCGTACCAGCCACCAGGACGGCGCCAGGCCTCGTGCACCGCACGGTTGCGCTCGGCCGAGAGCTTGACGCCGCCGTGACCGGGCGTGCCCACCTGGTCGATGCCGATCGCCACGGGCACCACGTCGTCGATCGTTCCCCACGGTGAACGGAAGCCGACCCGGACGGTGTTCGCCTGGCTGAAGCGCTCGGCAGCC
>CAZAMA010000268.1:0-2372 GCA_964485645.1 uncultured Acidimicrobiaceae bacterium
ACCGACTCTGCCCATTCACTCCACTCGCTGAGAACTGCTGCACCGCGAAGCCGACGAGGGGTCTCGATGTTGAGTACATCAAGATCTTCCTCGATGTCTCGGATTGCTTGATGAACTTCAACGACGAGTGCATCTTGTGGGACTTCTTCAGTGTCCTCCGCAAGTCTCACGATCGAAGCGACGACTCTAAGTAATGCGTTCCAGTCGGGCGCGACACTCGCCATCTCACCTACGAAGTCCGCCAGCGAGTCGCCAGGGGCCAGCGAAAAGTAGAAGCGGTTGCCGACTGCTTTTGATGACAGCACACCAGCTTTCACCAGCAGGTCGCATGCCTCAGCGACATTTCGCTTTGCGTAGTTCGCTGTCTCGGCAAGCATGGCGGCTGTTGCGCGTTCCCACGGATGGAACAGGAAGTACCGAAGTATCTCCGTGCGTGCGCTCACGCCAAACACAGCGCGCATTCGTAGCAAGACGAGCGACGGCTCGGTAAGCGGACGCAGCGTGGATCGACCCGTCGTTCTATACGCGGTGCGTTCCGTCTTCGCGCGTGGCCAGCGAGTCCCGGCACGAGCATTTACGGTCGCAGCCAGTCTTCCCCAGTCATCCAACGTCTCCTCGGACTGTCGCATCAAGATGTGTCGCAGTCGAGTCTGGGACACGTGGCGCCAATTTCTGATGCACCAGTCGGTTACTTCGTCGCGCAGGCGCGGGTCAGACTCAACGATGCCCGCAGTGAAGACAACAAGCGGCTCAGGGTCGATCGCCCAGTCCTGATGCGTCCGACCCCAGCCGGAAACTCCTAGTTCCGCCCACGCGCCCCAACAGAGATCAAGCGCTTGCTGCCGTATGCTCCCAGCCACCGGCGCGCTCTTAGAGGTCACCATCGCTGACCTCCACACCAAGGCTCGCCAGGCATCCAAGTAGTTCATTCCGGAAGACTTCAGATGGATCGTGAGTGATGGTCCAGCGCGCCGCCTGGGTCAGCTCGTCTGCGGTTGACTCCATCTCCTGAAGGTCGCTGTAGTGCTTATCGTTCGGCCCGCGGTCGACTGCGGCGTACAGCTTGAAACAGATGAGGTCGAAGCGTGACGAGATGTGCACTTCGAGGGCGCCGTACGTGCGGACCGCGATCCGGTCTTCCCACCCGGAGGGGAGCCCGAAGTCCATCAAGGATGCCGGCCCGGTGTTCAGCCAGGTGTCGGCCAACTCCAAGGCTCGCGCCACCTGCGCCGCCGCGGTGGCAAGCGGGGCAGGCAGGGTTTCGATCTTGCGGTACACACCTTTCTCGGCCAGAGCGACAACATCCAGGTCTCCGGTCGGCCGGTCGATCAGTCGTAGGAGGAGCAGGCTACCGCCGCCGACAACGAGGATGCTGTACGGGGTGTCACGCTGTTGGAGGACGGCGCCGAGTGTACGAAGTGCCTCCTCTAGGGCCTCCAGTTGAAACGCCATACGCGCATCCTACCCGCTGGAATCGAGCATGTAAATCGCTCGATACAAGCATTTTATACGCTCGTCATAGAGCTCGTCCGGACGAGGCTGCTCATCAGGTCAGCATCACAGTTTTGCTCGTCCTGTCCGAACCTGGGCACGAGCGGGTGGCCGGTGTCGCGGCGCAGGTCATCGAGGTCGTAGCTGTGCACCTGCATCGGGCTGCCAGCGAGTTCGCGTGCCTGCTCGGCGAAGAGAGAGAGTGCAGCGGCCCATTTGTCGGGTCGGCTGCAGACGAGCGTACGGCGAGCACGTCGAGGTCACTGTGGGCGTCGGTTTCGCCTCGGGCGAACGATCCGAAGACCAGGACGGTGCGGCCGATCGCTCGGCGTCCGACGATGCCAAGGTCCGAGAGCTCGCCGATGATCCCAGAGGCGCGCGCGAGCCCTACGTCGGCGATGCTGGCCAGGGTGGAGACTGGCACCTCCGCCTCCATTCGGCCCAAAGCCGCGGTTAGCCGGCCCACGGCTCCAGGGATGACTGCCTCGACCGGCCGGCGGTAGTCCACATGTCCGATATTGCGAACACCGATGAGTCATTGGTTGACACATCGATCGGTCCTCTGGGGGAACTCTTGCCAACATTTTGCCAACCGACTTTGGGCTGCAGGAGCCTGCGCACACCGCAAAGCCAGCCCTGAGAATCGCGAAAGCCATCTTCAGCGGCTTGTAGCGGTGAAGGGCGCACATTGTCAAGGTGAGGGTCGCGGATCCGAATCCCGTCGTCCGCTCCAGAAAAGGCCAGGTCAGAGGGGCTGGGAAGATCCCTCGTCTTGCTCCGAGGAGTGCCGTCACCGAGGCCCTGTCGGTTAAGGGCCGCGCTGGGCCGCCGCGCTGGGCCGCGCTGGGCAGGAGGTTCGACGTAACGTCGAAGGGGGCGGC
>CAZAMA010000268.1:2472-3831 GCA_964485645.1 uncultured Acidimicrobiaceae bacterium
TCAGACGCAGAACACGACGACACCGAGCGCCTCCTGATCGGTGCCCACAAGGCAGCTCCGACGAGGCCGCTGCGCCAGCAGACGCAGCGCGCGAGAGGTGCCGTTCTGTACCCCCCACGGGAAGGGGGCGGTCGCCGTTCTGGCGCGGCATTCTGCAAGGGGTGGGATGCTCTCGATCGCTTCTGCGCGGCGACCCCGAGGGCGGCGGCCGTTGTCCTAGCGCGTTGTTCTGCACTCGCTCTGTCGGGGTCGGGAGCCGCCTCGTCTTGTCGGGAATTGCTCGGATTTGAGCAGCCGACGCCGACGGAGGAGCAACGAATGGTAGAGGCCGCGGGTGTCAGATGTGCTATAAGTAGCGCATGACGACAGTAGGCGTCCGAGAGCTCCGGCAGCGGGCGAGCGAGCTGCTGCGCCAAGTCGAGCGGGGTGAGACGATCGAGATCACCGACCGCGGGCGCCCCGTGGCCGTGCTCGCGCCGCTTCCCGAAGGCAGCGCGCTCGAGCGACTACGCAAGGCCGGCGCGATCGACGCCGCCAGGGGCAGCCTCGACGACCTTCCCGCCCCGCTGGTCTCGCAAGCCGACGAACCCGCATCTCGGGTCCTCGCTCGCCTGCGGGCGGACGAGCGTTGACGGCTGCGACGTATCTCGACTCCTCTGCGATTGTCAAGCTTGCCGTCGAGGAGCCGGAATCAACGGTGCTGCGCACCTACTTGCGCCGGAGAAACCCCCTCGTCTCGAGCGCCCTCGCGCGCACCGAGGTGCTGCGCGCGCTGCTCCTCGAGGGTGAGGCTGGGGTCGCCCGGGGGCGCGCGGTCCTTGGGCGCATCGACCTCATCCGCATCAACGACCGGATCCTCAACGCCGCGGGAGTGCTTCTACCGCCCGAGCTGCGATCGCTCGACGCGATCCACATCGCGAGCGCGCAGCTGCTCGGAGAGGACCTCGGCGAGTTGGTGACCTACGACGACCGAATGCGCGCCATCGCGCGCGATCTGGGGATCACCGCGGTGAGTCCCGCATAGGCTCGCTCGAGGATACCGGGCCATGGGACTGACGCTCCTGAAGGGCCGATCGGCACTCCTCGCCCTACCTGCCAGCACGGCATTTCGTGCCGACGTTCTGGCCGTCGTGATCTGTGCTGCCAACTGTAGGCCGGCGACCTCAGGGGAGGCGGCTGTCGGATGCCGGGGGCGGGACGTGCTCGTAGTCGGTGTCGGAGATGATCGCCACCTCCTCGACGGTGTCGGCTTCGGCGCAGAGTGCGTCGCGGACTCGGTCTCCGAGGCTCTCGGCATCGTCGTCGCCGTCGAGTGCAACAGAGAGATCGCGGCGCACCGGCGGCATCGCCGAGACCGGA
>CAZAMA010000269.1:0-2427 GCA_964485645.1 uncultured Acidimicrobiaceae bacterium
CGCACGGCCGCGCGGCTCGGCGCCGTCTCGGGCTCCGCCAAGCTGAGGCTCGACATCATTCTCCGGCCCCGTGACCCGGCCGCGCTGGCCGCCTTCGCGACGGCGGTCTCGACTCCAGGCTCTCCGCTCTACCGGCACTACCTCAAAAGAGGTCGTTTCGGCTCGGAGTTCGGCCCGACGCAGGCGACCGTGCATGCAGTCGAGACCGAGCTCGGCCGCCTTGGGCTGCACCCGGGCCCGGTGACGACGAACCGCCTTGTCATCCCCGTCACGGCAACTGCCGTCGAGGTAGCTCGCGCCTTTGCCACACCTATCGACCGGTACCGTCTCGCAGGCGGGCGGATCGCGTATGGCAATGCGGCGGCCCCCCTTCTCCCCCTGGCCATCGCGCCGGCAGTCGAGGGCGTGCTCGGGCTCCAGAGCATCTACAGCTCCCAGCCTGTGGGCCTCGTTCGTGCGCACGGACACGTGACTGCCCTTGGTCACCCTCATGTAGTCACTGGGGGGCCGCAGCCATGCAGTGCGGCAGTGACGGCGGGCGCAAGCGTCGGAGCGTTCACGGCCGACCAGCTTGCCTCGGCATATGGGTTCGGCGGGCTTTACAGCGCGGGGGACCTCGGTGCAGGCGCGACGGTCGCCGTCTACGAGCTGGAGCCGAACCTCCCGAGCGATATCGCCGCCTATCAGAGCTGTTATGGGACGAGCGCCCCTGTCTCCTACACCGAGGTCGATGGTGGCGCGGGCGTGGGCGCGGGCAGCGGCGAAGCGGCTCTCGACATCGAGGACGTGATCGGCCTCGCGCCCCAAGCTCATATCGACGTCTACCAGGGACCGAACAACAGCACCGGTCCCTACGACACTTACAACGCCATCATCTCTGGCGACACCGCCCAGGTCATAGTCACCTCATGGGGAGCCTGCGAGTCTTCCCAGGGCAACGCTGCCATAGTCGCGGAGAACACCCTGTTCGAGCAGGCGGCGGCCCAGGGACAGTCCGTCGTCGCGGCGTCTGGCGATGCCGGCTCGGAGGACTGCTCCTCGGCCGCCCTGGCGGTTGACGACCCCTCCTCACAGCCGTTCGTGACCGGCGTCGGTGGCACGAGCATCACCGCGCTCGGTCCGCCTCTGGTCCAGAAGGTCTGGAACGACAAGGCGAGCGGAGGTGGTGCCACAGGCGGCGGCATCTCGCAGGTGTGGACGATGCCCTCCTACCAAAGTGGTGCGCCAGCCTCTCTCGACGTCGTTAACCCCAACTCGAGCGGGACTCCGTGCTCGGCGGCGCCGGGCAGCTACTGCAGGGAAGTGCCCGACGTCTCGGCCAATGCCGACCCCTACTCCGGCTATGTCTTTTACTACAAGGGTTCCTGGGGCGGCGTCGGTGGCACGAGCGCGGCCTCGCCGCTGTGGGCGGCCCTCTTTGCCCTGGCGGACGGGGACAGCGCGTGCCGCGCGACCGGAGCAGTGGGTTTCGCCAATCCCGCCCTGTACAGGATCGCAGGTGGTCCGGGCTACTCGGAAGCTTTCGCCGACATCACTGTGGGCAACAACGACTACAGCGGGACGAACGGCGGGTTGTTTCCCGCCGAGCCGGGCTACAGCATGGCGACTGGTCTCGGGACGCCGATAGCCGCGGACGCCACCGGCAACGGACTGGTGGCACAGCTGTGCGGCGCGGCCCCGCTTTCGGTGAGCACGAGCGCCCTGCCTGATGCCACGGTCGCAACCCCCTATGTCGACACCCTTGTGGCCTCGGGCGGGACCAAGCCCTATACCTGGTCGCTCGTGGCCGGAGGGCTTCCGGCAGGGCTCCACCTCTCCCCGGCTACCGGCGTCATCTCCGGCACCCCGACGGCGGCGACGGCCTCCAGCTTCACCCTGCAAGTCACCGACGCGGCGTCGGCCAGCGCGAAGGTCTCGCTCTCGATCACCGTCAAGCGTCCTGTACTGCTGGTGCTTCCACCCAGCACGCCGAGGATAGGTGTCGCCACAGCGGCCAACCAAGCTGCGACCGTCAGGTGGACCGAGCCGGCCAACACGGGCAAGGTGCCGGTGACGAGCTATAGGGTGCTCCCCTTCGTCGGTGCGGTCCCTCAGGTCTCACTCGCGCGGACCGTCTCTGGAAGCGCGGTCTCGTCGGCGCTGATCGGCCCTCTCAGGGACGGTACCACCTACACCTTCACCGTCACTGCTACGAGCTTGGCCGGCGAGAGTTTTCCTTCGGCGCACTCGAACGCCGTGACCCCGGTTGCTCCGTCCGCCGCGGTGGCGATCACAACCCTCAAATCAGGCAGTGGCTACTTCGTCGCCAGCAGCGACGGGGCCGTCGCCGCGTTCGGTCCGGCACCAAAGGGCGACTCGCTCAGCGGAAAGACCCTCGCGTCCCCGGTAGTCGGCATCGCGGCCGATCCGGCCACCTCGGGCTACTGG
>CAZAMA010000269.1:2527-3808 GCA_964485645.1 uncultured Acidimicrobiaceae bacterium
GTGACCGAGCGCGGCAAGGTCTACAGCTTCCATGCACCGAGCCGGGGCTCGCTCAGCGGAAAGACCCTCGCGTCCCCGGTCGTCGCCATCGCCGCCGATCCGGCCACCTCGGGCTACTGGCTCGTAACCCAGCGCGGCACTGTCTACAGCTTCCATGCACCGAGCTGGGGCTCTGTCGACTCAAAGACTCTCGCGTCCCCGGTAGTCGCCATCGCCGCCGATCCGGCCACCTCGGGCTACTGGCTCGTAACAAAGAGCGGCACTGTCTACAGCTTCCACGCGCCGAGCAGGCAAGCTCGAACCTCGGGACTTTCGATCTCTTGAAGCGATTCACCTTGCTGCCGCGGTGGGGCTCAGTACCGAGGTCGGCATCGTGTTCGTGTATGACAGCCGCGTCAGCCGCGTCAGCCGCGTCAGGCACGAGCAGGACGCGTGGCAGGCCATCTGCGCCTACCACCTGGGTGGGGAATACACCCAACCCTGCCGCACCCTGATCGAGGGTCATGGGGCTCGGCGATGAATGAGGTGGGGCGCAATGCGCTCTGTCCTTGTGGAAGCGGCAAGAAATTCAAGCATTGCTGTCTGCGCCGAAAGGAAGAGGTCGCGCTCGACGCCACCAGGGCCGAGGGCGTCTGGCAGCGCATGCAAGCCTGGGCACTGAAGCAGTTCGACGATGAGATCGGTGATTCGCTCAAGGAGCACTTGGATGCCCGCGGGGTCGGCAGCAATGAGCGCCCGGCAGGGGACGATGATCTGTCCCTCGCGCTCTGCTGGTTGTTGATCGATCGCGGGCTTACCGACGGCGGGGGTGCGCCGGCACAGCGCTACGCCAAGTTACCCCACCTCTCCCAGAGCGAGCGGGACATGGCAAAGCGCATCGCCGAGAGTCGGCTCGGACTGCACCGTGTGATAGATGCCGCGCCAGGCTCATGGATCGATCTAGAGAACGTGCTCAACGGCACGAGGACGCGCGTAACGAGTCCTAACGTGTCTCGCGAAGCAGTGCGCTGGCATCTCCTGCTCTGTCGAGTGATGGAGGGTGGACCGGTCCTTACGCTGTGGGGTGCCGCGACTTTCTTCGAACCGGCCGAGGAGGCCGAACTGTTAGTCGAGCTTCAGCGCATTGCCAGTGCACGGGACCTCGGCACTAGTCCAGTCGCGCTGGAGAGCGCACCCCGCGTCGGCGCTGGCGAGCTGGTGTGCTTCATCCCTGCCAGCCGCCGCGCCGAGCCGGTGCCGTACACGACCGAGGGGGATGCGGTCTCGATGGCCGAGGCGTCC